>NZ_JBHVUS010000030.1:0-108600 GCF_042884005.1 Kitasatospora sp. NPDC058162 | reverse complement strand
CGCCGCGGCCCCCCGTTGTTGGGGTGGTTTCTTCTTGCCCACGCGCCGCGGGGGGGGCGGGGGGGGGGGGGGGCCCCCCCCCCCCCCCCCCCCCCCGCCACTCGGGACCCACATCGTGGCCGAGGTGTTGGGAGACCGCGTGGAGCAGGCCGGGCACGCCGGCCTGCTCCACGCGGGGCTGGTGAGTTGTCACTTGTTCTCTTCGCCGTCCTTGCCGTGCTTGCCAGCGGGCTTTCCGGACTGGTGATCCTGGTTCTGCGGGGACTTCCCGAAGTCCTTCTTCCCCGCGTGCTTACCCTTGCCGCCGTCGTTGGACCCGCCGCTGCCGCCGGAGCTTCCGCCCTTGCCGGTGCCCCATCCCATGGAGTTCTCCCATCATCTGATCGCGATGCTCGCCGTGGTGTCGTCGGTCGTGCGTCGCCGCCCTGGGGAAGTAACCCGTCGGCGAGGGCGTCCGACTAATCTCAATCGGGATGTCCACAACGGTAGGCGTCCGGGATCTCAGTCTGAAGTGACCACCGGTACAGGTACGTTGGCGCGAACTCCCGAAGAGTGGGGGATCTCATGCGGTCAAGCTCACACGAAACCCTGACTGTCGGTCAGGGTCGGATTTCACGTGTGCGATCCGGCGCTATCTCCGGGTACGTCTTTCGGGTGATACGCGAACAGCACGGCTGCACGCAGGACGAGTTCGCCGAGTGCCTGGCAGTCTCACCGGACACGATCGCCGGTTGGGAGAGCGGCCGACGTCCTCTGACAGCCGTGCCCGTCGGCCAGATGCTCGCGCATCGCCACCGGCTGATGCACATGGGCACCGCCCCCGTGCTCCTACAGACACTGGAACGGGCCTTCGAGGCAGACATCATCCTCGCGGATGCGCTTGAGGATCGAGCCTCGACGTGCAACAGCCCACTCGGATCGATGGTGCTGCAGCGAGACCTCGTAGAGATTCTCATGTGGCCGCTCGGCGGTGCGGCACCGAAGGCCGTGCGTGGCCTGCCGCCTCCACCACGTCCGCGAAGGGGGCCGGTTCCGGGCGGGCCGGAGCTGGCCGTCTCCGACCGCATCCGGTTCTTCGCCGGCATGCGGCAGAAAGCCGAGGAAGCTCGGGGGACGGACCACTTCCTTGTGCGGCGCCAAGCGCTGTACCTCGCCGGGTACGACGACCGTGGTGACACCCGGGACTGGCTCGCTCACCAGCAACGAACCGAGAAGCCGGACGATTGGCTGACCGGCTGGCTCAACTCCCGTTCCGTCGCCATGGTCTCCGCCCGTCACGGTGACCTCGACCGCATGAGCCACTTCATCGACACCGAGCTCGCCGACGAGGAGGGTGCCATCGCGAACCTCAACTATTGGGCCTACTGGATTGGTGAGGTCCCGTCCCTCGAACTCTCGGATGACTTCATTGCGGCCCGGGTACCGGGCCAGTGGGCAGGTGACAAACTCCTCACCCACCTTGCCCAAGGTCTCATGCCCCAGCACGGGTACGTCGAGCTCAACATCCACACGGTGTGGTCGCTGCTTCAGCTGCGGCCCAACCTGCTGCGCTCCGGAACCGTAGCCCGAGCACTACGTGAACGGCTTCCGGTGATGTTGGATGATGGGGAGCTCTCGCGGCGGGGGCGGCGCGAGCTCGACAGTATTCGCTACGCGATCCGCCTTTCCGAGGCGTGAGAGGAGCCGGAGGATGACGGACGACCTGACCTCGGTGGCGAGGTTCCTGTTCGAAGCCGGGACGCTCA
The DNA here is from genome assembly GCF_042884005.1 of Kitasatospora sp. NPDC058162. Taxonomy (NCBI): domain Bacteria; kingdom Bacillati; phylum Actinomycetota; class Actinomycetes; order Kitasatosporales; family Streptomycetaceae; genus Kitasatospora; species Kitasatospora sp. NPDC058162. Next base: position 106,855 of record NZ_JBHVUS010000030.1, on the reverse strand, counting down.
AGCAGACCAAGCGCACGGGTTGGTGGATGGCAGGAGTTCGCGACCCGGAGTCGGTCGCCGAACACTCCTGGCGGACCGCGCTGATCGCATCGGTCATCGCCAAGCTCGAAGGAGCTGATCCGGCTCAAGCCGCTTTCCTTGCGGTCTGGCACGACTCGCAGGAAACGCGCACCGGGGACGTCAACCACCTGGGGAAGAAGTACGCATCGGGTGCGGACCCGGCGGCCGTGACGGCCGACCAGGTCGCCGGCATGCCGACGATCCTGGCCTCGGCCATTCAGGACCTTGTCGCGGAGTACGAGGGGAAGCAGACGCCGGAGGCGGTGTGTGCCCGGGACGCGGACAAGTTGGAGTGCATGATCCAGGGCGTCGAGTACAAGGCGCAGGGTTACGCCAACGCGCAGCGGTGGATCGACAACAGCCGCGGACGGCTCACCACGAAGTCCGGCAACGCCCTCGCCGAAGCGATTCTGGCGAGCGACTCCCTGGATTGGCTCCGTGCTGCTCTCGGTGAGAAGCCGCTCGACGGCGGGCGGAAGGAGCAGGATGGCGATCGAGGCTGAGCTCAAGGCGGTCGTGCGTGACCCGGAAGGCGTGCTCGAGCAGTTGGAGGGTCGGTACGGTGTCGGCCGGGCCGAGGTCTACCGCGACACTTACTACGACGCGCTGGACGGCAGCCTGATGGGTGCCGACCGTGAACTGCGGATCCGCACCGTGCACGGCCCGGATGACACGCGCACCGTGCTCACCTACAAGGGCGCGCGGGTGGACGAGGCCTCCGGCTCGAAGCCGGAGGCCGAGACGAGGGTCGAGGATGCCGGGGCTGCGCACGAGATCGTGCGAGGCCTGGGTTTCGTGTCGCGCATCGCGTTCGAGAAGCGGTGCCGTAACTACGCCTTCGAGCGTGATGGCCGTCGGGTGCTGGTCACTCTCGTACGCGTTCCCGAGCTGGACGACGCGACCTTCATCGAGGTCGAGACGGCGGCTGCAACAGAGGTCGAACTCGCTCCGGCGCTCGCTCTCGTGCGTGCTGTGATGGCTGAACTCGGCATCGAGGAAAGCGATTTGACCACGGCGCTCTACACCGATGCGGTCGCGGCGGCTCGGCCTTGCTGATCGGGCCCGCCCTCCCATAAGGGGGGCGGGCCCACTGCTCACCGCTGCGCTTCCTGCGGCCACGGCGCTTCGACCGGCACGCCTCGCTGCTGCGCATAGGTGACGACGTCGGCGGTCCCGCCGTAGCCCCGGGCGGGCAGGCCGTCCCAGACGGCGAGGAGCTTGTCGACCTGCTGGACCAGGAGTTCGCTCCCGGCCATGTGGGCGGCCGAGTCGGACTCCACGAGGCCGGTGCCGTGAACAGCTGCGGCGCTCTCCAGTAGCCGGTCGTAGACCGGGCGATGCCAGTTCGGCAGTCCGTCGCGGTATCGATCGGCGGGGATGACGACCTCCAACTGCGCACCCCGTTCGAGCGCGATCTCGGCCAACCAGGTGTCCGGCCCGTCTGCGATGCACGACACGACGGTGAGACCGCTCGGCTCCTCGCTCGCGAGCGAGGAGCCGAGCAGTTGTCGGACCTGCTCTTCGATCTCGGCTGTCAGCCCCCGGTGGCCGGTGATTCCGATCCGCATTCCGTGTCACTCCAACCGTGCGGCGCGCTCGTCCAGTTCCCTGACACCGGGGACGGCGCGAAGGCGGTAGAGCCGAGCCCGCATGTCGTTGACTGCGTCCTGGACCTTGATGGAGCGGATACCGTCGGCGCACTCGAGGAAGTCGTTCCAGGAGACGAGGGCTCCGTCGACGTCGTCTTGGCGGAGACGGACGGTACCGAGGTCGGCGAGGACGATCGCGCGGGTCCGGCGGCGGTCGAGTCCGTGGATATCGAGCGCGTGGTGGAGGTGCTCCTGCGCGCTGTTGTAATCGCCGAGCCGGGCCAGGATCATGCCGGACTCGTGGGCCCACCGGCCGATGCTGTAGTGCGAGGCCCATGACGGGCCCGGGGTGTCGGTGGCCTGTTCGATCGCGGTCTGCGAGGCGGAGAGTGCGGTGGTGGCGGTGCGGCGGTCTCCGTCCAGCGCTGCGGCGTTGGCGAGGGTGGCCTGGTAGTAGGCGAGGGCTCGGGGTGCGTCGAGCGTCTTGGCCTGGTCGACGCACTCTTCCGCTATCCGGACGGCGGTGGGCCTGAAGCCCAGGTCGATGGCCTGGACGGCCAGGCCGCGCAGGGCGGTGGCTGCCAGCTCGGCATCGCCGGCCTCGGAAGCGAGGCGGAACGAGTGGGCGTAGTACTGCTGGGCGGCGTCCTGGTTGCCCTCGTCCTGGGCCATCCAGCCGGCCAGGTGTACGAGCTGAGCGGTCGCGGCGAACAGCTCCCGGCCGACGGCTTCGGTCCAGGTGCCGTCCAGCCAGGGTGCGACGTCGTCGTGGAGATAACGGACGGCGAGATGGCGCGCGTGCCCGCCGCCGAGTTCCGCCGCCGCATCGCCCAGAGACTTCGTCATCTGCCGGATGGCGGCAACCTCGCCATAGCCGACCTGGACTTTGCCGCCGGACTTGAGCCGCACGCGCCGCAAGACGGCGTCAGGGTCGGGCAGTCCCAGTGCCGCAAGCGCGTACGCGCTGGAGGCGGCCATGAATCCCCGGCGATCCACCACGTCCCTCCGGCTCAACTCGATGACGGAATCCACGGTATCCCCAGCTGCGGTCTCATCCTGACCGGTTGACGGGCTGCTGACCGTTTCTGCTAGATCGATGCCCAGAACCGAGATCAGGTAAGGCATCCAGTACTTGGGAACGCGTCCACCGCGTTCCCAACGGGAGACCTGCCCACGGTCCGGTCCCGGGCCGCCCTTGCCTTCTGCCGCGCCGAGCTCGCGACCGAGTCTGGGCTGCGACCAGCCTTTCCTTTCCCGTGCATTCCTGATCAGGTCTGCGACTGTTGCGGATCCCCCTGACACGGTGTTCTCCCTCGGACCGACACCTGGCCCACAGCGGCCGACAACTGGCCGACATCTGGTCCACACGCTGGCACCTTATCTGTCTGCGTACACGGAGGTTGACTGAGAGTAAGAAACTGCTGGTGCGTCGGTGTCTCGGCAGTCGCCGAGACACCGACGTCTGGCTCTGTGCGGGCATCTGTTCTGCCCCGGCCAGCTTGGAGGAACCATGGTGGTCAGCCCACTGAGTAATGCTCGATTTCCGGTGCCGCTGGAGTGGGGGGTGCCGCCGGGGCCGGATGCGGTGCCGGCGGCGCGGCGGTTGGTGGTGGCGATTCTGCGGGAGTGGGGAGTGCCGCTCACGGGCGATGCGCTGCAGGAGATCGAGCTGTGTGCGAGTGAGGTGATCGCGAATGCGCTCCTGCACACGGAGGAGCGGTGTGCCGTGTCCGTCCACTGGCGTAATGGGCGGGTGCGGGTCGAAGTGGCCGACCGGCAGCCGGAGTTGCCACGGCGGGATCGCGACGCCGAATCGACCGGTGGGCGGGGGTTGTTGCTGGTGGAGGCGCTGGCCCACGCGTGGGGGTGGCGGCCGGCGGACCGAGGCAAGGTGGTCTGGTTCGAGTATCAGGCGGATGCCGAAGCGCCGTGCCCCACGCACGGGTGGGGCACGGCGCTCGAACTCCACGCCGTCTGTGAGGTGGCGTAGTGGGGACCGCCGCCCGACTCGTGTGGTGGGTGCTGTTCTCCGCCGCCGGGTGTGACCGTTAGGCGGATTCCAGGGTTTGCTTCATGACCTGGGCGCCGCGACTGACCCGCAGGCGGACCTGGTCGGCCATGTCATTCGGCAGGACGTCCGTGGTCCACACCAGGCGGCAGCGGCCCTCGGCCGCTGGGAAGACCTGGAAGGAGGCGTGGTGGTGGGTCAGCGGGATCTTGAAGCCTTCGACGGCCGAGTAGGCCAGCCGCCTCAACTCGTCGTCCACGCTGACGATCAGCTCGCGGATCACCGCGCCGCCGGGCGTGGTGAGGTAGCGGACGTCACCGTCCATCCGAGTGTCGAGGACGTAGCCGGGGATGAGGCGCTCGTGCACCGCGCCCACGTCCCGTACGGCGTCCCAGACGGATTCCGCGTCGGCTTCGATCAGGACGTCTTCGACGATGGTGGCGATGCTTCCCAACTCCCTCAGGCGGTACCGAAGAAGCTGTCCAGGATCCGTTGCGCGGCCAGCCCCGCCGGCAGCGTACCGGCCCGCACCTGGGCCTCCAGTTCCGGGGTGAGCCGCCGTACCTCCGGGTGCTCGTGCAGCCGCGCGTACAGCTGGTCGTGGACCATCGCCCACGTCCACTCGACCTGCTGCTCGCGCCGCTTGGTCGCCAGCGCGCCCGTCGCGTCCAGCACCTTGCGGTGCTGCTGCAGCCGCTCCCACAGCACGTCCAGGCCGGCCCCGTCGAGGCCGCTGCAGGTCAGCACCGGCGGCGTCCACGCCGCGTCCGGCGGCTGCAACAGCCTTAGCGCGCCCGCGAGTTCGCGCGCCGCAGCCTTCGCGTCGCGCTCGTGCGGGCCGTCCGCCTTGTTGACGGCGATGACGTCCGCCAGCTCCAGGACGCCCTTCTTGATGCCCTGGAGCTGATCGCCGGTCCGCGCCAGGCTGAGCAGCAGGAAGGTGTCCACCATCCCGGCCACCGTCGTTTCCGACTGCCCGACCCCCACCGTCTCGATCAGTACGACGTCGTACCCGGCCGCCTCCATGACCACCATCGACTCCCGGGTGGCCTTGGCCACGCCCCCGAGCGTCCCGGAGGTGGGCGACGGCCGGACGAACGCGGCCGGATCGACCGCCAGCCGCTCCATCCGGGTCTTGTCGCCCAGGATGGATCCGCCGGTCCGGCTGGACGTCGGGTCGACGGCCAGGACGGCCACCCGGTGTCCCAGCCCGGTCAGCATCGTCCCGAAGGAGTCGATGAAGGTCGACTTGCCGACACCGGGCACCCCGGTGATGCCGACCCGCACCGCCCCGCCCGCGTGCGGCAGCAGCCGCTGGAGCAGCTGCTGCGCGAGCACGCGGTGGTCGGGCCGGCTGGACTCGACGAGGGTGACGGCGCGCGCGATCCAGGCGCGCGAGCCGTCCAGGACTCCCGTCACGTAGCTGTCGAGGTCGATCGTCCGCGGAGGCATGGCGATCAGACCGTCACAGCTCGTGGCCGAGCTCGGCCGCCAGTGCCGTCAGCAGGTCGAAGGCCGCGTCCGGGATCACCGTGCCCGGGCCGAAGACGGCTGCCGCGCCGGCCTCGTACAGGGCTTCGAAGTCCTGCGGCGGGATGACGCCGCCGACCACGATGGTGATGTCCTCCCGGCCCGCCGCGGCGAGTTCGGCGCGCAGCGCGGGCACCAGCGTCAGGTGCCCGGCGGCCAGCGACGAGACGCCGACGATGTGGACGTCCGCCTCGACGGCCTGGCGGGCGACCTCGGCCGGGGTCTGGAACAGCGGGCCGACGTCGACGGTGAAGCCGAGGTCGGCGAAGGCGGTGGCGATCACCTTCTGGCCGCGGTCGTGGCCGTCCTGGCCCATCTTGGCGACCAGGATGCGCGGGCGACGGCCTTCGGCCTGCTCGAACCGCTCGACCAGGTCGCGGGTGCGCTGGAGGGGAGCCGACGGGCCCGCTTCGTCTCGGTACACACCGGAGATGGTACGGATCTGGCCGGAGTGGCGGCCGTACACCTTCTCCAGGGCGTCCGAGATCTCGCCGACCGTGGCCTTCGCCCGGGCCGCGTTGACGGCCAGGTGCAGCAGGTTGCCGTCCAGCGAGCCGCCGCGCTGCGGACCGGCCTCGGCGGCCGCCGTCAGCGCGCGCAGAGCGTCCTGGCACTGCGCCTCGTCGCGCTCCTCGCGCAGCCGGCGCAGCTTCTCGATCTGCCGGGCCCGCACCGCCGAGTTGTCGACCTTGAGGACGTCGATCTGCTCGTCGTTCTCGACCCGGTACTTGTTGACGCCGATCACCGGCTGGCGGCCGGAGTCGATCCGCGCCTGGGTGCGGGCGGCGGCCTCCTCGACGCGCATCTTGGGGATGCCCGCGTCGATGGCCTTGGCCATGCCGCCGGCCGCCTCGACCTCCTGGATGTGCTGCCAGGCCCGGGCCGCGAGGTCCTGGGTCAGCTTCTCGACGTACGCCGAGCCGCCCCACGGGTCGATGACCCGGCAGGTGCCGGACTCCTGCTGCAGCAGCAGCTGGGTGTTGCGGGCGATCCGGGCGGAGAAGTCGGTCGGCAGCGCGAGCGCCTCGTCGAGGGCGTTGGTGTGCAGCGACTGGGTGTGGCCCTGGGTGGCGGCCATCGCCTCGACGCACGTCCGCGTCACGTTGTTGAACACGTCCTGGGCGGTCAGCGACCAGCCGGAGGTCTGCGAATGGGTGCGCAGCGAAAGGGACTTGGCGTTCTTCGGGTCGAACTGCTTGACCAGCTTGGCCCACAGCAGCCGGGCCGCGCGCAGCTTGGCGACCTCCATGAAGAAGTTCATGCCGATCGCCCAGAAGAACGACAGCCGCGGCGCGAAGGCGTCCACGTCCAGGCCCACGTCCAGGCCCGCGCGCAGGTACTCGACCCCGTCGGCCAGGGTGTAGGCGAGTTCCAGGTCGGCCGTGGCTCCGGCTTCCTGGATGTGGTAGCCGGAGATGGAGATCGAGTTGTACCGGGGCATCTTCTGCGAGGTGTACGCGAAGATGTCCGAGATGATCCGCATCGACGGCTGCGGCGGGTAGATGTAGGTGTTGCGGACCATGAACTCCTTGAGGATGTCGTTCTGGATGGTCCCCGCCAGCTTCTCCGGCGGTACGCCCTGCTCCTCGGCCGCGACGATGTACAGCGCGAGCACGGGCAGCACGGCGCCGTTCATGGTCATCGACACCGACATCTTGTCGAGCGGGATGCCGTCGAACAGCTGGCGCATGTCGTAGATCGAGTCGATGGCGACGCCCGCCATGCCGACGTCGCCGGTGACGCGCGGGTGGTCGCTGTCGTAGCCGCGGTGGGTCGGCAGGTCGAAGGCGACCGAGAGGCCCTTCTGGCCGGCCGCGAGGTTGCGGCGGTAGAAGGCGTTGGACTCCTCGGCGGTGGAGAAGCCCGCGTACTGGCGGACGGTCCACGGCTGGTTGACGTACATGGTCGGGTACGGCCCGCGCAGGTACGGGGCGATGCCGGGGTACGTCTCCAGGAAGTCCAGGCCTTCGAGGTCGGCCGCGGTGTACAGCGGCTTGACGCCGATGCCCTCGGGGGTGTCCCAGACCTGCTCGTCGGCGGCCTTGCCGGTGGACTGCTGCCAGGCGGCCTGCCACTGGGCGTCGGTGACGTCTCCGGCGGGGGAGTCGGCGGGGGAACCGGCGGAGGAGTCGTCCAGCCCGATTCCGGTGAAGTCGGGGATCATCGCGCCACTCCAATGAGGTCCAGCAGGGAGGTCAGGACGGCGACCGCGTCCCCGCCCGCGTAGATGAACTCGTCCACTCCGGCGGGTACTTCGGCCGGGCGGCCGGCCAGCAGCACGCGCTGGGCGCCCGCCTCCTTCAAGGCTACGGCGACGGCCGAGGCGTGCTCGCCGTACAGGGCGTCGCTGGAGCACAGGCAGGCGACGGCGGCACCGGAGTCCCGGAACGCCGCGGCGAACGCGGCCGGGTCCACCGACGCGAGCGAGGAGGTCGCGATGCCGCCCGCCTGGAACAGGTTGGCCGCGAAGGTGGTGCGCGCGGTGTGCGCGGCGGCGGTGCCGATCGAGGCCAGGAACAGCGCCGGACGGGCGCCGGTCGCCGCGAGGTGCGCGTCCGAGCGGTCCCGCAGCGCCTCGTACGCCTCGGCACGGCGCACCTGCGGCAGCCCGCCGCCGTGCGGTCCGCCGGTGTGCCCGGCCGGGGCCGGTTCGCGGACCAGCGGCTGCTCGTCCAGGTTCGGGAACTCGCTGACGCCGGTGACGGGTTCGCGCCGCTTGGCGAGCTTGGTGGAGCGCTCCGCCCAGGTCGCGGCGATCCGCTCGCCGACCAGACCGGACGCGAGCGCCGCCTGCTGGCCGCCGGCCCGCTCGATCTCCTGGAACCAGGCCCAGGCGGCCTGGGCCAGCTCCTCGCCGAGCTGCTCGACGTACCAGGAGCCGCCGGCCGGGTCGATCACCCGGGCCAGGTGGGACTCCTCCAGCAGGATCGACTGGGTGTTGCGGGCGATCCGGCGGGCGAAGGCGTCGGGGAGGCCGAGCGCGCTGTCGAAGGGCAGCACGGTGACGGCGTCGGCGCCGCCGACTCCGGCGGCGAGGCAGGCGACGGTGGTGCGCAGCATGTTCACCCACGGGTCGCGGGCGGTCATCATCACCCGGGAGGTGACGGCGTGCTGGCGCTGCGCCGAGGCTTCGGCACCGGCCCCGGAGACCTCGGCGACACGGGCCCAGAGGCGGCGTGCGGCGCGGAACTTGGCGATGGTGAGGAACTGGTCGGCGTCCGCGGCGAAGCGGAACTCCAGCTGGCCGAGCGCGGCGTCCACCGACAGGCCGGCGGCGGTCAGCGCGCGCAGGTAGGCGACGCCGGTGGCGAGCGCGCAGCCAAGCTCCTGGGCGGGGGAGGCGCCGGCCTCGTGGTACGGCAGGGCGTCCACGGTGAGGGCGCGCAGCTGCGGGTACCCGGCGGCGCAGCGGGCGGCCAGCGCGGCGGCCTCGGCGAGCAGGGCCTCGGTGCGGTCGGCGGAGCCGGTGCGGGCCTGGAGGCCGAGCGGGTCGGCGCCGAGGTTGCCGGCGGCGTCGCCGGGGGAGACCTCGCGCTCCTCGTAGAGCTTGAACAACTGCTCGGCGGCGGCGGTGAATTCGGGCCCGGCGTCGAGCGCCACGGCGGCCAGGTCCAGGTAGACCCCGGTGAGCGCCTCGGGCAGGGCGGCGACCGGCAGGCCCGCGTCGCCGAGCTCCAGCCAGAGCGAGCCGACACCGTGCTCCAGGTCGGCCAGCACGGCCTCGTTGGTGCGCCGCCGGTCCGGGTCGGCGTGGCGCTGGCGTACGTCCCACCCGGCGACGGCGGAGCCCTGCGGCCGGCCGCCGCGGACGAACGGCGGGAATCCGGGGTAGCCGGCCTCGACCGAGGTGTTCTCGGCGGTGTACAGCGGGCGGGCGCGGAGCCCGTCCGGGAGCGCGGTGGTGAGCGCCTGCTCGGCGGCGGCGCCGTCCTCGGGCTGGGCGCCGGACTTGCGCAGCACGCCCTCGACGAGCTGCTGCCACTGCTCACGGTGCGCGGCCGGGAACTCGGCGGCGAGGGGGAGCCTTTCGGGCGGGACCTTCATGTCCGCAGGTTAGCGCCCGTCAACGGAGCGGAAGGAGGGGCGTCGCGTGTGACCTTGTTCTCGATTTTGGCGTACGTCCGGCCCGGGGCCAGCACTCCGCCCGGCGGGGAGTGCCACGAGGGGGATGCAGGAGGGGCGGGAGTGCCCGGAACAGGGGGATTGCGGAACCCCGCCCCTCATCTATTAAGTTACTTCGAAGAAGGCGGGTGGGGGCGGCATCCCCCGTACGGCCCCGCCCGTCCTTCGCCGTCCCGGGACGCGCCGTGCGCGCTCCCGGGCGCTGTCGTACGTGCCTCCGGGCGCCGTCGTACGCGCCTCCGGACGCCTCGGATGAACGTGCGGACGTCTCCCCTCCGTTCCTCCAGTGTCACCGCACGTCCCCGCCCGTTCCCCCGAAGGAGTGCCCACCGCGATGGGAAAGCGCCGCAAGCCCAGCCCCCCGAGCCGGGCCCGCATGGCGGTCCTCACCACGGCGATGGCCGGCGGTGCGGTGCTCGCCGCCGGAACCGCCCACGCCGAGCCGGCCCCGAGCCTGGCCTCCGTCAAGGAGCAGGTGGACAAGCTCAACGAGGAGGCCGAGCAGTCCATCGAGCAGTACAACGGCTTCCAGGACAAGCAGCAGAAGCTGCAGGCCGACGCCAACCGGATCCAGGAGAAGGTCGCCCGCGGTCAGGACGCGATGAACGAGCTGCGCACCCGGCTCGGCGCCGTCGCCGCCGACCAGTACCGCAACGGCGGCATCGACCCGTCCGTCCAGCTGATGCTCGACTCCGACCCGGCCGGCTACCTGGAGCGCGCCTCGGCGCAGAACCAGGTCGCCGACACCCAGACCGCCCTGCTCAAGCAGGCGCAGACCGAGCAGCGCAAGCTCGACCAGGACCGCGCCGAGGCCACCGCGACGCTCGCCCAGCTCGACTCGGTGGGCACCGAACTGGCCGCCAAGAAGCAGCAGATCCAGACCAAGCTCGCCCAGGCCCAGGCGACGCTCAACAAGCTGAGCGCCGAGGACCGGGCCAAGGTCAACGCCCAGCAGGCCGCCGAGAAGGCCAAGGCCGAGGCCCAGCAGGCGGCCGCCGCCGACCGCGCCTCCCGCTCGGCCGCACGCCCGGACATGAACACCCCGGCCCCGCCGCCGGCGGCCGCCAGCGGCCGCGCCGCGGCGATCGTCCAGTTCGCCTACGCCCAGCTCGGCAAGCCGTACCAGTGGAGCTCCACCGGCCCCAACAGCTTCGACTGCTCCGGCCTCACCGGCGCCGCCTACCGCGCGGCGAACGTCAAGCTCTCCCGGATCTCCCAGGACCAGTGGAACGACGGCCCGCGGGTCGCCCGCGCCGACCTCCAGCCCGGTGACCTGGTCTTCTTCTACGAGGACATCCACCACGTCGGGATCTACATCGGCGACGGCAAGATGATCCACGCGCCGCGCACCGGCAAGAACGTGGAGGTCCTGCCGATCTCCGCGATGCCCTACATGGGCGCCGTCCGCCCGTAACGCCCGTAGTAGGAGGCGCTACGGGTGCGGCGCGCAGGCCAGCAGGTACGGCAGCGCCGGCAGCGTCAACACCCCGAGCCGCCAGGCCAGTTGACGCCGTCGTCCGCCGCCGGGCCGGGCCAGGCGGCGGACCCGGGCCAGTGCCCCGGTGGAGGCGACTCCCAGCGAACCGCCGGGAGTTGACCCGGAGGCCGCCCCAGAGGTCGCCAACGCGCAGAGCGCCGAGGCCAGTTCGCCCCGGGACACCTCCGCCAGCGCCGCGTCGTCCGCCGCCATCTCCAGCAGCAGGGCCACCTCCGAGCGCCCCAGCCGGGCCAGCGGCAGCGGCCCCAGCAGCAGGGCGAAGGTGTCGGCGGGCAGCCGGAACAGGTGGTGGCGGCCGCGGATGTGCCCGTGCTCGTGGGCGACGGCCGCGGCCAGCTGCCGCTCGTCCAGCAGCCGCAGCGCCCCACGCGACAGCACTATCCGGGAGCGCCGGCCGGGCAGGCAGTAGACCGTCGGGTGGGCGTGCTCCAGCACCAGGGCGCCCCAGCGCCGGTCCGGTACGGCGACCATGTCCAGCACCGCCCGGTGCCGCCGCCGGACCCGCCCGGCCCGGACGCCGACGGTGGCCAGCAGCCCGGTGAGCACCGCCCCGACGGCGGCGAGCAGCCACCAGTCGTGGGTGTGCGGCAGCACCGGCCCGGTCGGTTCGAGGTGCGGGAACAGGCCGATCAGCCCGGCCGGCTCGTGCGCGGCGGGCTCGAGCGCGTGGTGCGCCGCGAGCACCAGGGCGACGGTGAAGGAGGCCATCAGCGCCAGCCAGAGCGCGGCGCCGAGGGCGGGACGGGCCTGGAGCCGGGCCTGGAGCCGCGCCGAGCCGGCCAGCCGGCGGGGCAGCAGCACGCCGGTCGCGGCCAGGTAGAGGCCGAGCAGGGCGAGCGTCACTCGGCGTCCCGGGTCTTCACCTGTTCGAGGGCGGCGAGCAGCGCGGAGGCCTCGTCCCCGCTGATCCGGTCGACGAAGTGGAGCAGCGCGCCGGCCCGGTCCGTGGTGGTCTCCAGGGCCTGGTGCATCAGCTGGGCGGTGTACGCCTCCCGGGTGCAGGTGGGCTCGTACACCCAGGCGCGGCCGACCTTGTCCCGGCGCAGCCAGCCCTTGGTGTGCAGGATGTCGGCGACGGTGGTCACGGTGGTGTACGCGACCGCCCGTTGCTGCTGGAGGTCGTCGACCACCTCGCGCACCGTGGCCGGACGGCCCCAGGACCACAACCGGTCCATGATCTCGGCCTCGAGATCGCCGAAACCCCGTAGCACCGCCCTCGTCTCCCTCGCCGCACCGACCGCCGGCGCCGTTCGCCCGCTGGAACGCGGCCCATCGTACGGCGAGCGCACGGAACGCGCCGGGCGCCCGCCCCTTGGTCGAAGGGACGGGCGCCCACGGAGTCCGGGCGGTGCCCGGGTGGTGCTCAGGTCGTGCTCAGCTGGTGTCCGACGTGCTCGAAGACGTGCCTCGAAGACGTGCCTCGAAGATGTGCAGGACCCAGCGGGACGGCGCTCAGGACAGCCGCCGCCCCAGCGGCACCTTGGAGCGGGTGAACAGCGCCGCGAGCAGTCCGGCCACCACCGGCAGCACCAGCACCACCAGCAGCAGTTCCCCCCAGGGCGCGGCGAGCAGCATCCCCTTCGAACCGAACCCGCTGGCCCGGGACTTCAGCAGTCCCACCGCCGGGACGAATCCGTTCGCCGCCCCGAGCAGCGCCCCGAGCAGGGCGATCAGCGCGCACTGGAGGCCCGCCATGGTCCGGCGGATCCGCGGCGGGGCGCCGACGGCGGCCAGGGTGGCCTGGTCCTGCCGGGAGTCGGCGGCCGCGAGCCCGGTGGCGATCCCGGCGGCGCCGAGCACGACCAGTCCGGCGAAGCCGCTGAGCGCCAGGGTGAGGGCGTCGCCCTTCGACTGGTAGCCGCGCTCGACGGTCAGCTCGGCGTAGTGGTCCAGCCGGGCGGCGGCGGCCGCGGCCCGCTGCTGGGCCTTGCGGTCGGGCGGGGTGGCCGGGCGCCAGACCGCGCCCTGGGGCGCCGAGGCGAGGCCGAGCTTGGCCAGCGCCGTGGTCGGCATCAGCCCCTGGGCGTAGCGGGCGGCGTCCGGGTTGTCGACCAGCACCGCGTCCACCGGGACTTCCTGGAGGTCGGGCTTGGGGATCTGCCCGGGCTGCAGCGGGCCGCTGCCGCCCCCGCGCAGCAGCATGACGGCCTTGCCGTCGGCGCCGATCAGCGACCGGTCGAAGACCAGCAGCTTCCCGGCGGCCAGCGCCTGCTCGGCTGCCGGGTCGCGCACGTCGAACAGGTTGTGCAGGACGGTGGCGTCGCCGGTGGCGAGGTGCGGGTTCCCCACGAGCTGGCGCAGCTCCACCGGGCCCTTGAGGGTGACGGTGCTGGAGCAGTTGTCGCAGAACTTGTAGACGGCCTGCCCGAGTTCGGCGCGCGGGCCGAGTCCGGCGAGCTGCTTCTCCACCTCGGCCGGCAGCTGGGCGCTCTGCGGCCCGTCGCTGTGGGTGATCAGCTGGACGGCGCCGTACGGGGCCTCCGGCCGGTAGTCGCGCCGGTTCTCGGCGTCGGTGCTGGTGCTGTACACCCCGATGGCGACGGCTCCGGCGACGGCGGCCATCACCGCGGCGACGGCCGGTGCGGTGCGCGAGCGGTTGCGGGCGGAGTCCCGCAGCGCCAGCCGGGGGCCGAGCGGCAGCCGTCCGGCGAACCGGCCGAACAGGGCGACCAGGACGGGGGTGCAGGCGAGCAGGCCGAGTTCGGCGGTGACGGAGCCGCCCAGCACGGTGAGGGTGCGGGTGTCGTAGGTGCTGACCACGGGCAGGCCGCGCTGGACGGCGCCCGCGCCGTACATCGCGAGCGCGCCGCCGCCGAGGAGCAGCACCACGCCGAGCACGGTGACCAGGCGGTTGGGCGCCTGGACGGAGTCCCGCCCGGTGAGGCCGGCGGTGACGCTGCGCCGGGCGGCCTGCCAGGCCGGCAGGGCGGCCGCGAGCAGCGCGGTGAGCAGGCCGATCCCGGCGATCGCCGGCAGGTCCAGCGGGGAGAGGGCGAAGTGGCCGAAGCGGGCACCGCCGACCTGCTCGATCACCGGTCGCAGGGCGGCGACCAGTCCGGTGCCGGCCGCCACGCCGAGCGCGGCACCGGCCAGGCCGAGCACCAGGCCGCCGCCGAGCACGACGGCGCCGATGTGGGTGCGCCGGCCGCCCGCGGCGCCGAGCAGGGCGAGCTGGCGGCGGGAGCGGCGGGCGCCGACCGCGAAGGCGGGCCCGGCGAGCAGGGCGACCTCCAGCAGCGCCATGCCGGTGACGGTGGCGACGACGACCTTGGTGCTGTTGCCGCCGGCGGGGTCGCGGTAGACGGTCGAGTCCCGGTAGTAGGGGACGGCGCCGGAGGGCGGCGGGTCGAGCGCGACGGCGCGCGCGGTGAGGGTGTAGCCGTGGGCGTTGAACGACTGGACGGCGGCCCAGTCGAGGGCGGCCCCGCCCGGGAGGTGCACCAGCCAGGAGCTGTGGCCGTTGCGGCCCGACTCGGGGGCGGGCTGTCCGGGTTCCGCCGCGGCGGCCAGCTGGTCGAGCAACTCGCCTGGCCGGGCGACGAGTTCGACCCGCTTGAGGTCGTCCGGGTGCTCCACCAGTCCGGTGATGCGGAAGGTGGTCCGCTCCAGCCCCTGGACGGTGGTGTCGCTGCCGAGCCGGAGCCCGGAGTGGTCCAGGAAGGCCTGGGTGACGGCGATCTCGTGCGGCGCGCCGGGCGCGCGGCCCTCGACCAGGTCCATCCGGCCGCGCCAGACCGGGTCGCCCAGGTCGGCCTCGGTGGTGAGGGTGCGGACCAGGCCTTCCGGCGAGGTCGCGCCGGTCTCCGGACCGGTCCGGACGGGGGTGAGCGCGCTGCCGGGCGGCAGCAGCGAGCCGACCAGGACGGTCGGGTCGGTGCTCGCGCCCTTGAGCTGCTCGGGCGTGGGCTGCTGCCCGGGGCGGGCCCGGACGGCGAAGGCGCCGTCCTCGGCGACCGGGGCCTGTTCGACGGCCTGGCCCGGGCTGAGCGCGGTGACCAGCGCGTCCGCGCCGCCCACCACCCGCTCGACCCGTTCGGCCGGGGTCAGTTGCCCGCTGCGGTGGACCACGTCGGCGCCGGTGACGCCGAGCACGGGCAGCGCGATCATGGCCAGGATCAGGGCGCTGCGCCCCTTGGCCCGCAGGGCGTCGCGCCGGGCCATCCGCAGCGCGACCTTCCATGCTCCGATCCTCACCGGGCCACCTCGCCCAGGGAGTTGGAGCGGTGGACGGCGGCCTGGCAGCCGCCGGAGCGGCGTCCGACGCTCTCCGAGGCGACCGCGCCGTCCCGCAGGTGGACCACCCGGTCGGCCCAACTGGCGTGCGAGGCCTCGTGGGTGACCATCATGGCGGCCGCCCCGGCGTCGCAGCGGGCGCGCAGCACGGCGAGCACGGCGTCGCCGGTGGCGGAGTCGAGCGCCCCCGTGGGCTCGTCGGCGAGGACGAGGCGGCGCTCGCCGATCAGGGCGCGGGCGATGGCGACGCGCTGCTGCTGGCCGCCGGACATGTCGTCGGGGAAGCGGTCGGCCAGCTCGCCGATGCCCAGCTCCTCCAGGGCGGCGAGGGCCTCCCGGCGGGCGGTGCGGCCGGAGACGCCGTCGAGTTCGCGCGGCAGGGCGATGTTCTCGGCGGCGGTGAGCGCGGGGATCAGGTTGTAGTCCTGGAAGACGTAGCCGACGGAGCGCCGCCGCAGGTCGGCGAGCTTGCCCCGGCTGAGGCCGCCGAGGGTCACGCCCTCGACCAGCACCTCGCCGCCGCTGGGCAGGTCCAGTCCGCCGGCCAGGGTGAGCAGGGTCGACTTGCCGGAGCCGGAGGGCCCCATCACGGCGACGAACTCGCCGGCGTGGACGGTCAGGTCGACCTCGCGCAGGGCGTGCACCTCGGCGGCGCCGCGGCCGTGCACCCGGGAGACCCCGGCCAGCTGCAGGACGGGCGCGGGTCGGCTCGGATCGATGTGGGACATGCTTCCCCCTCGTGAGCTGTTCAGCTGCATATGTCGGTGAACTATATATGCCGGGGAAGGATGCACAAGTCGTCACGGTTTTGGTCAAGGTTCTACAAAGCTGTCGAAGGTCAGCCGAAAAGGTGACACGGGCCCGGCGCGCCGGGTCTATGCTTTGGGAGGTTTGAAAAGGCACCTCGTTCGGTGAGGCGTCTTCACGGACACAGGCCACTGACCCGACGACGTCGAGAGACGCCCAGGTTCAGGACAGGTCTTCCCGAGTTAAGGGTTGACCCCAAGTGGCTTCCGGCCGATCCGGCTGGACACGCCGTGGAGTGCCAAAGCTCTGACGAGTTGGGGTGTACCGGTCCTCGATGGCCGGTGTGCTCCTTGCCGTGTCGTGATGCGGCGCACAGACGGTGCGCCCCCGACCGGGAGGAGGCGAGAGACATGGACTGCGATAGTCCGGGCCACAGTAGCCCCTACCTCCGCATGCTCTCGAACACCTCCGGCACGCGGTAACAACCTTCCCTGCGCGTTCACCCGGCGATTCGTCCTGCGCTCAACCATGCCTCGACGCACGCCGCCTGACGCATCGTCAGCATCCTCATGCCCGCACGGCCGCCGCCGCTCAGCGTCGCCGTACGGCGTGGATGCCGTGCGCCCGTGGGGAGGATTGCCGCTGCGTGCCCCCTGACGCCCCCTCAAGGTAGGGGGAGGGAGGCCACCGCCATGACCAACGTGATGCTGGACCCGAAGGTTCCCACGGTCCCCACCGCCCCCGCCGCTCCCGCCGCCGCCAAGTCCGCGGTCCTGGACGACGCCCACGTCGGCGACATCAAGGGTGCGCTCGGCACCATCCGGCTCGACGACACCACCCCCCGCAGCGGACTCTCCGCCCGGCTCAAGACCCTGCTCGCGATCGTCGGCCCCGGCCTGATCGTGATGGTCGGCGACAACGACGCGGGCGCCTTCTCCACCTACGGCCAGGCCGGCCAGAACTACGGCACCCAGCTGCTGTGGACCCTGCTCCTGCTGGTGCCCGTGCTGTACGTCAACCAGGAGATGGTGCTGCGCCTGGGCGCCGTCACCGGCGTCGGCCACGCCCGGCTGATCCTGGAGCGGTTCGGCAAGTTCTGGGGCGCCTTCAGCGTCATCGACCTGTTCCTGCTCAACGCCCTCACCCTGGTCACCGAGTTCATCGGTGTCACCATGGCGGCCGGGTACCTGGGCCTGCCCAAGGTCCTCTCCGTGGTGCTGGCGGCGGCGATCATCATCGCCTCGGCCTTCACCGGCTCCTTCCAGCGCTTCGAGCGGGTCGCCATCACGCTGTGCGTCGGCTCGCTGCTGCTGGTCCCGATCTACTTCATGGTCCACCCCAAGACCTCGCAGATGGCCCACGACTTCGTGACGCCGCAGATGCCCGGCGGCGCCGGCCAGCTCGCGGCCGTCATGATGGTCATCATCTCGATCGTCGGCACCACCGTCGCCCCCTGGCAGCTGTTCTTCCAGCAGTCGTACGTCATCGACAAGCGGATCACCCCGCGTTTCATGAAGTACGAGAAGGTCGACCTGTGGATCGGCATCGCGATCGTGATCATCGGTGCGGCCGCGCTGATCGGCCTCACGGCGGCGGCCTTCGCCGGCACCGACGGATTCGGCCAGTTCTCCGACACCGCGGCCGTGGCCAAGGGCATCGAGGACAAGGCCGGGCACCTGGCGGGCGTGCTGTTCGCCATCGCCCTGCTGGACGCCTCGATCATCGGCGCCTTCGCCGTCTCGCTCTCCACCGCCTACGCGATCGGCGACGTCTTCGGCATCAAGCACTCGCTGCACCGCGGGGTCAAGGGCGCCAAGGGCTTCTACGCCGTCTACGCCGGCCTGGTCGCGGTCGCCGCGACGATCACCCTGCTGTCCAACGGCTACACCCAGGGCCTGATCACCCAGTTCGTCCAGGTGCTGGCCGGGGTGCTGCTGCCCTCCGCCACCGTCTTCCTGCTGCTGCTCTGCAACGACAAGGCCGTGCTCGGCCCCTGGGCCAACGGGCCCAGGACCAACGCCTTCACCTCGACGGTGGTCGGCGTGCTGGTGATGCTCTCGCTGATCCTCACCGCCTCGGTGGTCTGGCCGGACATCAGCTCGGGCGCGATCCTCTGGATCATGGCCGGCTGCGGCGTGGCGGGGGTCCTGGTCGCCGGGTACTTCTTCACCGCCGGCCGCACCGGCACCAAGGAGGACCCGATCGACCGCACCGGCCGGGAGAACTGGCGGATGCCCCCGCTGGAGACCCTGGGCCGGCCGGTCATGTCCACCGCCCGCAAGGTCGGCATGGGCGCCCTGCGCGCCTACCTGCTGATCGCGATGATCATGGTCATCATCAAGGTCGTCCAGACCGCGCTGAACCACTGAGCCGCCGAGCGGAACCCGTACGGACGGGTGGCGGGCAGCGGCCCGCCACCCGTCCGTTCCTTTTGCCCGCGCTCCCCCCGCCCGCTTTCCCCGTGGATCCTCTGGAGGAGGTGCCGTCGTGCACACCCTGACCACCGTCGAGTTCCTGGTCCGGCTCGCCACCGGCGTCGCCTGCGGCGCACTGATCGGCATCGAGCGCCAGTGGCGGGCCCGGATGGCCGGCCTGCGCACCAACGCCCTGGTCGCCGCCGGCGCCACCCTGTTCGTCCTGTACAGCGAGGCGGTCGGCGACACCGGCAGCCCCACCCGGGTCGCCTCCTACGTCGTCTCCGGCATCGGCTTCCTCGGCGGTGGCGTGATCCTGCGCGACGGCGCCGGCGTGCGCGGCCTCAACACCGCCGCCACGCTGTGGTGTTCGGCCGCCGTCGGGGTGCTGGCCGCCTCCGGCAAGCTGGAGCTGGCCGCCCTCGGCACCCTGGCGGTGCTCGCCGTGCACCTGGTGCTGCGCCCGGCCGGCCGGCTGCTCGACCGGGCCCCGCAGTCCGGCAGCGACCCGGACTCCTTCTCCCGGGCCACCGTCCACCTGGAGTGCGACCGCAAGTCCGAGACCCACATCCGCGCCCTGCTGCTGCAGGCCCTGACCGCCTCCGGCCTCGCCCCCACCGGCCTGCGCGCCCGGCGCACCGAGCAGGGCGACGCCACCAACCTGCGGGCCACCGTGGCGATCAGCGGCCAGGTCGCCCCCGCGCTGGAGCAGGTCGTCTCCCGGCTCTCGCTGGAGCCGGGCGTCCGGGACCTGCACTGGCACCTGGACGACGAGTCGGACGACCCGAGCAGTCCGGCACTCGCCTGAGCCCGTCGAGGTGGTCGAGGTAGTAGAACGGAAGGACCGTCACGCGTACCTTCCGGGAGCCGTCCGATGCCGAGAGCCGCCGTCCGATGCTGAGAGCCGACCCCGAGCACGGGCCGCTGGTGCCGATGCTGCTGGTGCTGACCCTGGTCACCGGGGTGGTGGACGCGGTCAGCTACCTGGCACTCGGGCACGTCTTCGTCGCCAACATGACCGGCAACGTGGTCTTCCTCGGCTTCGCCCTGGCCGGCGCCCCCGGTCTGTCCGCGACCGCCTCGCTGGCCGCCCTGGCCGCGTTCCTGCTCGGCGCGCTGGCCGGCGGGCACCTGGCCCGGCGGCTGCCCGGCCACCGGGGCCGGCTGCTGACCGCCGCCGTCGCCGCCCAGGCGGTGCTCGTCGCCGTGAGCACCGCGCTGGCGGCGGCGCTCGGCCACGCCACCGAGCCCGCCCGCTACGCCCTGATCGGCCTGCTCGCCCTGGCCATGGGCGGCCAGAACGCGGTGGTCCGCTCGCTCAAGGTCCCCGACCTCACCACCACCGTGCTCACCATGACCATCACCGCCCTCGCCGCGGACCGCACCGGCCCGCGCCGGTTCGCCTCGGCGGTCTGGATGTTCGCCGGCGCCCTGCTCGGCGCCGTGCTGGTCCTGCATGTCGCCGTCCCGGTCGCGCTGGCGCTGGCCCTCGCGCTGCTGGTCGCGGTGGCGGTCCTCACCCGCCTCGCCGCCAGGGCCGTCCCGGCCCCGGCCTGGACGGCGCGCCGCTGAGCAGGCGACGGATCCTCGCGGAGTTCAGTCCTCCCGGCGGTGCCCGGCGCGGCCGCTCCAGAGCGGCTCCAACCGGGCCCAGTCGGCGGTCCAGCCGGCTTCGGCCCGGCGGTCGAGCGCCTTCAGCCGCAGGCGCAGCCCGAGGGTGAGCAGGGCGGACAGGACGAGGAGGGCGCCGGCCCCGGTGCAGGCCGCGGAGACGGCGAGGGCGGCGGGGTCGAGCGGGGGAGTGGTGACGTTGCCGTCGGGGTCGACCCAGATGGGGACGACGGAGCCGCTGACGGCCGAGCCGGGGGCCTCGACGGTGCCGGTGTGCGGGGTGCTGCCGGGATAGCTCCAGGAGGCCTCGACCTCGACCCGGTCGCCGTAGCCGCCGGAGAACCGGCTGGTGGAGGCCGCGTTGCGGGTGTTCCCGGAGCTCCCGGCGGTCACCACGGCGTCGATCCGGTGCGCCCGGGCCCGGTCGGTGTCGGCCTGCGGCGCGGTCGTGTGGAAGAGCAGCAGCGCGCCGCCGACGGAGAGGGCGGCGGCCAGCAGCCCGCCGACCACGGTGAGCAGCCAGGCGCGGGCGCGGGACCGGTCGAGGGGGCGCGCCAACGGTTCGTGCCGGGCGCCGAGGGCCCGCCGCAGCTGACGTCCGGTTCGCCGCGGGCGCGACGCGGGCCGGGCCGGGCGGGGTGTGCTGGGCACGCTGAGGTCTCCTCAAGGATGCGGGCGCGTACGGGGTTTCATCACCCAATCTCCACCCGACCGCCCCCCTCGCACAAGAGTGTGATGCACCCGTGGTGCCGCTCGGCCCTGTCCATCCGGGACGTTCGGCCCTCGGCAGCGGTCGGCGGCCCCGGCAGGCTGGAGTGCGGCCGCGCCCCCCGTGCCTGGGCGCGGCCCCCGGGCCGGTGACCGTGGGGGTGCCGGGCCGCGGTGCGGAGCAGGGGGCGGTCGTGCGGCCGCCTCCTGCCCGCCCCTGTCCACGAGTTGACGTTTCGCCAGGTCAGGGGATTGTTCTCCGCAGATATACACTCGGTGTATATCCCTGGTGTATGGTCCTCCGCATGAGTGTTCCTTTGACCCTCCTCGGGCTGCTGGAGCGGGAGCCGAGTCACGGCTACGACCTCAAGCGCGACTACGACTCCTTCTTCGGCCGGGGCAAGCCCCTCCCGTACGGCCAGGTCTACGCGACCCTCGGCCGACTGGCCCGCGACGGCAAGGTGATGGCCGGTGAGGCCGAGCCCGGCGACGGGCCCGAGCGCAAGCGCTACGTCATCACCGAAACCGGGGCGACCGAGTTCGAGACCTGGCTCCAGGAGCCCGTCGCCCCCGAACCCACCCTGCAGTCCGTGCTGTTCACCAAGGTGGTGCTGGCCCTGTTGCTCGACCGCGACGCCGAGCTGTACCTGGACACCCAGCGGGCCGCCCACCTGCGCCGGATGCGCGAGCTCACCGAACTGCGCCGCAACGGCGCCCTGGTGGACGCCCTGCTCGCCGACCACGGCCTGTTCCACCTGGAGGCCGACCTGCGCTGGATCGACCTGACCGCCGCCCGGCTCGACGCCCTCGCCGCGGAGGTGCGCGCATGACCCCCGTCATCGAGGCCCGCGACCTCGCCCTCGCCTTCGGCGAGACGCCCGCCCTGCGCGGGGCCAGCCTGTCCGTCCAGGCCGGCGAGGTGCTCGCCATCATGGGCCCCAGCGGCTCGGGCAAGTCGACGTTACTGCACTGCCTGGCGGGCATCCTGGTGCCCGACGCGGGCGAGGTGTTGTTCGAGGGGCAGCGCCTGGACCGCATGAGCGAGGCCCAGCGCAGCGCCCTGCGCCGCGACAAGTTCGGCTTCGTCTTCCAGTTCGGCCAGCTGGTACCGGAGTTGACGGCCGAGGAGAACGTCGCCCTGCCGCTGCTGCTGAACGGCGTCCGCCGGGGCGCCGCACTGGCCCAGGCCCGCCCCTGGTTCGCCCGGCTCGGCTTGGACGGCCTGGAGCAGCGCCGCTCCGGCGAACTCTCCGGCGGCCAGGCCCAACGCGTGGCGCTGGCCCGCGGCCTGGTGGCCCGGCCGCGGCTGCTGTTCGCCGACGAGCCGACCGGTGCGCTGGACTCGCTCACCGGCGAGCAGGTGATGGAGCTGATGGTCGCCTCGGCCCGGGAGGAGGGCACCACCGTCATCCTGGTCACCCACGAACCGCGGGTCGCCGCCTACGCCGACCGCGAGGCGATCGTCCGCGACGGCCAGGCCCGTACGCTCTCCGCCGGATCGGTGGCCCCGTGATCGCCTTCTCGCTCCGGCTGGCCGTCAGCGGCGGCCGGGAGGCCGTGGCCCGGCTGCTGATGATCGCGGCGGCGGTCGCGATCGGGGTCGGGCTGCTGCTGTCGGTGTTCTCCAGCATGAACGCGATCGACCGCACGAACGCCCGGCAGGTCTGGATGAACACGGGGGCCAAGGGCGCGACGGCGGCCGCCCCGGCGGACCCGCTCTGGTGGCACGCGCGGATGGACTACTACCGGGGGGAGACCGTCTTCCAGGCCGACCTCGCCCCGACCGGGCCCACCTCGCCACTGCCGCCCGGGCTGGGCCGGTTCCCCGCGCCCGGCGAGTACTACGCCTCCCCGGCGCTGGCGAAGCTGCTGCGCGAGACCCCGGCCGTCGAACTGGGCGACCGCTTCCCGGGGCGGCAGGTCGGCACCCTCGGCGAGGACGCGCTGCCCTCCCCGGACACCCTCGCGGTGGTGGTCGGCCGCACCGCCGACGAGGTCCGGGCGATGCCGCGGGCCGCCCGCGTCACCAGCATCGCCACCGCGCTGCCCACCGACTGCGAGTACGACTGCTACGGCGCGGGCGTGCACGGGGACGCGCTCGTCCTGGTGCTCACGGTGGTGGCCGCCGCGCTGATCTTCCCGGTGCTGATCTTCATCGGCACCGCCACCCGGCTGTCCGCCGCCACCCGCGAGCAGCGCTACGCCGCGATGCGGCTGGTGGGGGCCACCCCGGGCCAGGTGTCGGTGATCTCGGCGGTGGAGTCCACCGTCGCGGCGGTGGTCGGCACGGTCGTCGGCTTCGGTCTGTACTTCGCACTGAAGCCGCTGGTGGCCGACGTACCGTTCACCGGCGCCCGCTTCTTCGCCTCCGACCTGAGCCTGACCCTGCCGCAGGTGGCCGGGGTGGTGCTGGGCGTGCCGCTGGCGGCCGCGCTCGCCGCCCGGTTCGCGCTGCGCCGGGTCACCATCTCGCCGCTCGGGGTCTCCCGCCGGGTCACCCCGAAGCCGCCGAGCCCCTGGCGGCTGGCCCCGCTGGTGGTCGGTCTCGCCGAGCTCGGCTACTTCGTCGCCGATCACCCGAAGACCACCAACGGGCAGTCGCTGGCGTACCTGAGCGGCTTCGTCCTGGTCATGCTCGGCCTGGTGATCGCCGGTCCGTGGCTCACCATGGCGACCGCCCGGGCGGTCGCCCGGCGGACCAGTCGGCCGGCCACGTTGATCGCCATGCGTCGCCTGGGGGACGACCCGCGGGCCGGGTTCCGCTCGGTCGCCGGTCTGGTGCTCGCGCTGTTCGTCACCACCGCGACGCTGGGCATCATGAGCACCATCAACGTGAACCGGGGTTCGATCGACGGCGCTCCCGAGGTCCGCAAGGCGGTCGTGGCCACCCCGCTGCTCGGCCCGGAGCGGCCGGCGGTGCTCCCCTCGGTGCCCGACGGGGTGACGGCCCGGGCCCGGGCCGTCCCCGGCTTCGAGGGAATGGCGCTGCTGCACGACAACCCGGCCGGGATCGGTGCGTCGCAGTACGGCCGGGAACGGCTGGTGCCCGTCCTGGTCCGCTGCTCGGAACTGGCGCAGATCCCCGCCGTCGGCCACTGCGCGCCCGGGGCCGTGGTCGCGGCCGTCGACCGGAACGGTGTCCTGGACCTGCAAGCGCACCCGGACAAGGAGTGGCCGGCGGCGCCGGTCTCCGCCGAGGAGGTCGCCGCCCTCCCGGTGTTCATCGTCTACGCGACCACCGACGACTCCCAGGCGGCCAAGGAGCAGCTGCGGACCCTGTTCACCGGGGCGTTCCCGGCGTACGTGACCAGGATGGCCGAGGACTACTCCTCCGAAGGACAGAGGAGGGTCCAGGGCTGGCGGCAGCTGGCCGACGTGGTGCTGCTGACCACCCTGCCGGTCGCCGGGTGCAGCCTCGCGGTGAGCGTGGTCGCCGGACTGTCCGACCGCAGGCGGCCGTTCGCGATGCTGCGGCTGACCGGCGCACCGCTACGGCTGCTGCGCCGGGTGGTCGGACTGGAGAGCGCGCTGCCACTGCTGGTGGTGTCGGCGCTCGCGATCGCGACGGGCTTCGCCGCGGCGGCGATGTTCCTCAAGGCCCAGATGGGCTACGACCTGGTGTCGCCGGACCTCACGTACTACGCGCTGACCGGCTTCGGCCTGGTCGCTTCGCTCGGCATCATCGCCTCGACCCTGCCGCTGCTGCGGCGGATCACCGGGCCGGAGGCGGCCCGCAACGGCTGAGCGTTGTCAGCGAGTTGACCACCCGTCGGTTGCCCCGTCGGTTGCCCCGTCGGCCGCGCTCAGCGGGCGACGGGGGTAGCCGTGCGTCGCTGCCCGGACCACCGGGGCGTACCGCGGCAGCCAGCTGCCGAGCACCAGCGCGGACGGGTAGAACATCGGCTCCGGCAGCGCGTCCACCGGGAAGCGCTCCCAACCGGCGCAGGCGTGCGGCTCGGTGACCACGGCCTCGGCCAGGCTCGGCGGCGCCAGCACGGCGGCGGTCAGCCGGGGCCGGCCGAGCTCGTGGTCCAGGTGCACGGCGAGCACCCGCATCCGCTCGGCCGGCAGCACGATGCCGGTCTCCTCGGCCAGTTCGCGGGCCGCGGTCTGCTCGAAGGACTCGCCCGGGTCGACCTTGCCGCCGGGCAGGCTCCAGGTCGGCGGCTCGCCGGCCGTGGTGCGGCGGCCGATCAGCACCCGGCCGTCCCCGGTGGGTACGACGATCCCGGCGCCGAGCATCGGTGCGGTGGTCAACTCGCGTCCTCCCTTGTGGTGCCTACCAGTTGCCGCGCTCGTAGTCCTTGAGGAAGCAGCCGTACAGGTCCTCGCCGGCCTCGCCGCGCACGATCGGGTCGTACACCCGGGCCGCGCCGTCGACCAGGTCGAGCGGGGCGTGGAAGCCCTCGTCGGCGAGGCGCATCTTGTCCGGGTGCGGCCGCTCGTCGGTGATCCAGCCGGTGTCGACGGCGGTCATCAGGATGCCGTCGGACTCGAACATCTCCTGGGCGCTGGTGCGGGTGAGCATGTTCAGCGCGGCCTTGGCCATGTTGGTGTGCGGGTGGCCGGCGCCCTTGTAGCCGCGCTGGAACACGCCCTCCATGGCGGAGACGTTGACCACGTACTTGCGGCGCGACGAGGAGGCGGCCATCGCCGGGCGCAGCCGGCTGATCAGGATGAACGGCGCGGTGGAGTTGCAGAGTTGGACCTCCAGCAGCTCGACCGGGCCCACCTCGCTCACGGTCTGCACCCAGCTGTTGGTGGGCGCGAGGTCGGGCACCAGGCCGCCGGCGTCGATCGCCGTCCCGGCCTCGATCCGGGCCGGGGTGGCGGAGCCGGTGACCAGCGCGAGGGAGGTGACGTCCTCGGCGGCCAGCCGCTGCTCCCCGCCGCCCGCCTGCTGGGGGAGGGCGGGCAGGTCGACGCTGCCGCTGTTGAAGCGGCCGATCGTGGTGGCCTGCGGCAGTGCGCCGGCCGGCAGCGGGGCGGACTCGGCGTTGACCAGCTCGCGGTAGGACTCCGCCGGGCGGCGGACGGTCTGCGCGGCGTTGTTGATCAGGATGTCCAGCGGGCCGTCGGCGGCGACCTCGTCGGCCAGGGCCATCACCTGGGCCGGGTCGCGCAGGTCGATGCCGATGATCTTGAGCCGGTGGATCCAGTCGGCGCTGTCCGGCATCGCCGTGAAGCGGCGGATCGCGTCGTTGGGGAAGCGGGTGGTGATGGTGGTGTGGGCGCCGTCGCGCAGCAGCATCAGCGCGATGTACATCCCGATCTTGGCCCGGCCGCCGGTGAGCAGCGCGCGCTTGCCGGTGAGGTCGGCCCGGGCGTCCCGGCGGGACCGGTTCAGGAGGGCGCACTTCTGGCACAGGTTGTGGTAGAAGGCGTCGACCTCGACGTACCGGGTCTTGCAGGTGTAGCAGGAGCGCGGGCGCTCCAGGATGCCGGCGATCTCGGTGGTGGTGACGGTGGTCAGGCCGAAGGCGCCGGCCGTCTCGTCGTCGATCCGGGTCGGGGCGCCGGTGGCGGTGCGGGCGGTGACCTCGCGGTCGTTGGCCGTCTTGCGGGCCCGCGTCTCCTGGCGGCGGCGCTGCTTGAGCGTCCGGAATATGCCGCCGACGGCCTGGCGCACGGTGATCGCGTCCGGGTGGTCGACGTGCAGCTCGTCGAGCTCGGCGAGCACCTCCAGGCAGAGCCGCAGCCGCTCGGGGTCGAGGCCCGGACCGTAGTCGATCTCCTCCTCGCCTTGACCCTGCTCGATGTCCATCTGCTCGATGCTCACGCCCGCTGCTTTCCCGATCGCCCCGCCGTTACCGCGTGAATGCTACGGGAGCGGCCCCGGCCGGGGCGAAAGCCCGAGCTGAGGGCCGGTCCTTGGAGGATCACACATGTCTACGCGCGGAGCATTGATCATGCTTTGTGTGCACACCCAGCGATGGCGCTCGAACTGGCTTTTGTCCCCACCGTCACGGAGAATCGAATGCTGGGTGCCGGGCGCCCGAGTGCGCCCCGGCGGCATCGCCGCAACCGCACCCGAGGTGTACCTTCCCCCAGCCGGAGAGCCCCCTTCATGCGCTTCCTGAACGACCTCAAGCCCTCGTACGACCTGACGTACGACGACGTCTTCATGGTCCCCAGCCGTTCCTCCGTGGGCTCCCGGCAGGCCGTCGACCTCTCCTCGAACGACGGCACCGGCACCACCATCCCGCTGGTCGTCGCCAACATGACCGCCATCGCCGGCCGCCGGATGGCCGAGACCGTCGCCCGCCGCGGCGGCCTGGTCGCCATCCCCCAGGACATCCCCACCGAGGTCATCGCCGAGGTCATCTCCTGGGTCAAGCAGCGCCACCTGGTGGTCGACACCGCGATCACCCTGGCCCCCGGCGCCACCGTCGCCGAGGCGCTCTCGCTGCTGCACAAGCGCGCCCACGGCGCCCTCGTGGTGGTCGAGGACGGCAAGCCTGTCGGCGTGGTCACCGACTCCGACTGCCAGGGCGTCGACCGCTTCACCAGCCTCGCCGACGTCATGTCCCGCGACCTGCTGCTGCTGGACGAGGGCCTCGACCCGCGCACCGCCTTCGACAAGCTCACCGAGGCGCACCGCAAGCTCGCCCCGGTCGTCGACGGCGAGGGCAAGCTGGTCGGCCTGCTCACCCGCAAGAACGCGCTGCGCGCCACCCTGTACACCCCGGCCGTGGACGCGAACGGCAAGCTGCGGATCGCCGCCACCGTCGGCATCAACGGCGACGTCGCGGGCAAGGCCAAGGCGCTCATCGACGCCGGCGCCGACGTGCTCGTCGTCGACACCGCGCACGGCCACCAGGAGAGCATGATCAGCGCGCTGCGCGCCGTGCGCGGCCTGGACCCGCGGATCCCGATCGTGGCCGGCAACGTGGTCTCCGCCGCCGGTGTCCGCGACCTGGTCGAGGCGGGCGCGGACATCCTCAAGGTCGGCGTCGGCCCCGGCGCCATGTGCACCACCCGGATGATGACCGGCGTCGGCCGGCCGCAGTTCTCCGCCGTCCTGGAGTGCGCCGCCGAGGCGCGCCGGCTCGGCAAGCACGTCTGGGCCGACGGCGGTGTGCGCCACCCGCGCGACGTCGCCATGGCGCTGGCCGCCGGTGCCTCGAACGTGATGATCGGCTCCTGGTTCGCCGGGACCTACGAGTCCCCGGGCGACCTCCAGACTGCCGCCGACGGCCGCCAGTACAAGGAGAGCTTCGGCATGGCCTCGGCCCGTGCGGTCAGCAACCGCACCTCCCAGGACTCCTCCTACGACCGGGCCCGCAAGGCGCTCTTCGAGGAGGGCATCTCGCACTCCCGGATGTTCCTCGACCCGGCCCGCCCGGGCGTCGAGGACCTGATCGACTCGATCGTGGCCGGCGTGCGCAGCTCCTGCACCTACGCGGGCGCCAACACCCTGGAGGAGTTCCACGAGAAGGCGATCGTGGGCATCCAGAGCGCGGCCGGCTACGCCGAGGGCAAGCCGCTGCACTCCAGCTGGGCCTGAGCCTGATCGGGCCGCTGGGCCGCCGGCCGCAGGGCCGACCAGCCGCGGGGCTGGCGGCCCAGTGCCCCGGCTGGGACAGGGTCTAGCCGGGATCGGGCCGATTGAGCCCGCCCGCGTCCGTACCGTCGGCCGTCCGGTTCCTCGCTTCGGGGAGCCGGGCGGCCGCGGCCGTTCCGGGACTCCCAGTGCGGTCGGGGCGATCGTCGTGGACGCCGTCGATGTCGTAGTCCTCGTAGCCCTCGCAGCTGTCGTACGGCACCAGCGGGAGCAGCAGGGCGTGGCCGAGCAGCCCGACCGTGCCGTCCAGCATCGCGGCGAAGGCCCGGGCGGCGGCCGGGAGCCCGCGCAGCTCCCAGAGCGCCTGGACGGCGGACCAGGCGCCCTCCCGGGCGGCCTCGACCGACCAGGTGCCGAGCAGGTGGGTGAGCGGCTCGGCGCGTTCCGGCAGCTCCGGCCCGGGCAGCAGTTGCTCCCGGACCGCAGTCTCCACGTCGGCCAGCACCCCGTTGATCCGGTGGTAGTCCGGCTCGACCTCGGCGGGCGCGCAGCCCCGGCGGCGGCACAGCTCCACCACGGCGAGCGGCAGGTCGTGCTGGATGTGGGCGTTCATCCCGGCCAGCGCGAACTGCAGCGGGTGCACGCCCGGGTGGGCGCGCAGCGCGAACAGCGGCCGCCAGCAGGCGGGCGGCTCCTGTCCGGCCGCATCGGCGGCCACGGCCAGCAGGTACCGCCCGGCGAACACCGCGTCCAGCTCGGCCATCGCCGACGGGTCGGCGAAGTACCCGTCGGAGAGCCGGTCGCGAACCGCCTCCGTGACGGTGAGGTAGAGCCGGTTGAAGACCGCCACCCCGTCGGCCATGGGCAGCGCCACCGCGATCTCCCGCAGCCGGCCGACCACCTCCTCGACCGTCGCCGGCGGGCGGGCCGCAACCGTGGTGGCCGTTGCTGCAGGGGCTGTTACGGCAAGGCCTGTTGCTGTGCGGGGCATGCGCCACCCTCCGAGGCCGATCGTGCACTGATCGCATCATCGTGGCAGCGTGGAGTTGTCCCAGGCGGCCGCGGCGCGCGTCCGTCAAGGTGACGCGGGGCCGGGCCGGCCGCGCCGGATTCGCCATGACTTCTCTTTTGTTATGACTTTTCCAGGACTTTACCTTTCATTCGCCTCCTGAGATGATCTGTGGCCGTGATCAACCGCCGCACCCTGATGGCCGCCTTCGCCGCGGCCCCAGCCCTCGCCTCCATCGGAGTCGCGCTGCGGGGCACTCCCGCACACGCCGCCGACCTCTACCCGTCCAACACCGCGCTGTACGCCGACCCGACGCTGGTCGAGGGCGTGGACTACGGCCGCCGCTACCGCCGGCACCTGATCGACGACCAGGGCCCGCAGGGCCGTCCGGGCTTCCTCCGGACCACCGTCATCGCCCCGCACGGTGGTGGCATCGAGGCCGGCACCTCCGAACTGTGCCTGGCCGTCGCCGGCTACCACCCCGCTGACCTCGCCCCGCTCCCGGCCGTCGGGTCGGCCCACGACTTCTGGATGTTCGAGGGCCTGCGTTCCTCGAACAACAGCGCGCTGCACGTCACCTCGACCCACTGCGACGACACCGTGGTCCGGGCGATGTGCTCCGGCAGCCTCAACGTGCTGGCGCTGCACGGCACCACCACCGCCCGGGCCGGCCTGGAGGCGGGCGCCCGGGCCGTGCTGGTCGGCGGCCTGAACCCGGCCTTCCGTCAGTACCTGATGGAGGAGTTCGCCGCAGTGGGCGTACGTGCCGTGGCCGCCTCCGGCGAGGATGGCATCGCGGGCATCTCCCCGGAGAACATCTGCAACCGCAGCATGCTCGGCATGGGCGCCCAGCTGGAGCTGACCACCGAGCTGCGGGTCGCGATGTTCGCCCCCGGCAAGAACACCCGGGGCGACCGGGCGGCCAACACGCTGCCCCTGTTCTGGAGCTTCGCGACGGCCGTCCGGGCCGCGATCCAGCGACTGGAGGCGACCCAGCCGATCCTGTGACGGGCGCGGGACGGCGCGGCCGGGCGCGGGCGGGAGGGCGGGCGTCAGCCCAGCTCGTACGCCAGCACGTAGGTGTGGGCGCCGGACGCGTCGACGGACAGCCGGAACTCGCCGCTGATCCCGGCCAGCTCGCCCGCCCCCGTGCCCGGCACCACGCGTATCGTCACCCCCGTGGTGTCCCAGGCTGCGTGCTGGAGCACGAACGAGCCCGTGCGTCCGTCCAGTTCGCCCGTCACGTGCTCCACCGCGACGTACGAGGCCGGCCCGCCGGAGGCGTCGCCGACGGACAGCATCCGCACCTCGCCGCGCCCGCTCAGCCCGCCGGTGAAGGTCTTGGAGATCCTGACCCGCCCGAAGGCGGCGCCCTCGAGCTGCTCCGTCTCCACCGGCTCGAACGCCGTCACCTCGAACGACCCGCTCGCCTCGGCCATGGCACGCTCCCCTCGTCGGTCCTCACACGCTTCGGACACGCACCCCTCGGTACGTACGGCCGCCGCCCCGGCGACACCCCGTCGGCGTTCCGGCGACCGTGCGTGAAGCGTTGCACACGCCACTGACAATCGCCCCTGCCCGCTCACCCCGCTCACCGCTCACGCCCGGCGCAGCCGCCTCAGTGGTCCCAGCGCAGCGCCAGCAGTGCCGCGTCGTCGGCCAGCCCGGCCTCCCCGGTCCACGCCCGGACGTCCGTCAGCACGGCGTCCAGCAGGTCCGCCGGGCTGCTGCCGTGCAGTCCGGGCAGCCGCTCCGCCAGCGGGTAGAACCGGCCCCCGGAGTCCCGGGCCTCGGACACCCCGTCGGTGTGGAGCAGCAGCAGGTCGCCCGGGCACGGCTGGAACCGGCTCGCCGCGTAGTCCTCCCCGGTCAGCTCGCGCAGGCCCAGCGGCGGGGCCGGGACGGCCGGCGCCAGCTCGTCGACCTTTCCCGCCCGGCGCAGCAGCGGCGGCGGGTGGCCGCAGTTCACCACCCGCACCGGCTCCCGGCCGGCCGGGACGTCCAGCAGCAGCGCGGTGGCGAACCGGCCGTCGCCCGGCCGCGCGGTCAGCGCCGCGTCCAGCCGTTCGGCGAGCCGGCCGGGGTCGGGCTCGGTCCGGGCGGCCTCCCGGAACACCCCCAGCACGTCCGCGGCCGTCTCCACTGCCGGGAGCCCGTGCCCCTGCACGTCGCCCAGCAGGATCCGCACCCCGAAGCGGGTCTCCACCACGGCGTACAGGTCCCCGCCGATCCGGGCCTCGGCGGTCGCCGCGACGTACCGCACGGCCAGGCGCAGCGGCCCGATCCGTTCGGCGGGCGGCCGCAGCAGGGCCCGCT
The DNA here is from genome assembly GCF_042884005.1 of Kitasatospora sp. NPDC058162. Lineage (NCBI taxonomy): Bacteria > Bacillati > Actinomycetota > Actinomycetes > Kitasatosporales > Streptomycetaceae > Kitasatospora > Kitasatospora sp. NPDC058162. The sequence continues at coordinate 75,506 of NZ_JBHVUS010000030.1, read as the reverse complement.
GGGCGGCCTCGGCCACCGTCCGGACCTGGTACAGCTGCCGTTCCCGGGCCGCCACCAGCACCACGCTGGCGGCGCTGGCCAGGGTCGCCGCCAGGACGGTGACCGGCACGCTGATCCGCACCGAGAGCGGCAGCTGGGTGTTCCCCGACTCCAGCGCGCCGACCGCCAGCAGCGCCGCCGCGCCGACCAGCAGCGGGACCCGGGCCTTGCGGGTGGTGGCCCCGGCGAGCACCGGGGCCACCGCGAGCAGCGGGGACAGGGTCGCCCCCGGGCCGAGGGCCAGGGCGGCCACCACGGCGGCGACCAGCAGTACCAGGGCGCCGTACAGCAGCAGCCGGGTCCGCCGTGGCAGGTGCAGCGGCGGAAGCCCGTCCGGGCCGTCGGCGCTCACGCGTCCTCCTCCAATATGGGAAAAGCTCCAGGGCCCGAGGGCCTTCGAACCACTTTCCCCGCCCCGCCCCGGGTCAGCACCTCGGCGCGGGGGGCGCACCGGCGTGCCGGTGCCCGGGGCCCCGGCACCTCGCTGCGGGGGTGAGCGGGGCGCGCACTAGGCTGGGCCGGGAGATGAGACGCAAGAACCGCCGCCCGACCTCGCCCCTCCCGCAGCGCCTCGGCGTGGACCCGGTGCACCTGCGGCTGCCCCTGGAGGGCGACTGGCCGACCGTGCGGGAGCACCTGGTCGAGCGGCTGCCCGCGGTGGCGGCGGTGCGGATCGAGGCGGCGCTGCGCGGGGGCGAGATCGTCGGCGAGCAGGGCCCGATCGCCTTCGACGAACCGTTTCGCCCCGGCGCGCACCTGTGGTTCTACCGGGACCTCCCGGCGGAGGTGACCGTCCCCTTCGAGCTGGTGGTGCTGCACCGCGACGAGCACCTGGTGGTGGTCGACAAGCCGCACTTCCTGGCCACCACCCCGCGCGGCCGGCACGTCATCGAGACGGCGCTCTCCCGGCTGCGGCACGGCCTCGACCTGCCCGCGCTCAGCCCCGCGCACCGGATCGACCGGCTCACCGCGGGCCTGGCCATGTTCGTGGCCCGCCCCGAGGACCGCGGCGCCTACCAGACGCTCTTCCGCGACCGCCAGGTGCGCAAGGAGTACCAGGCGGTCGCCCCGTACGACCCGGAGCTGAGCCTGCCGCGCACGGTGCGCACCCACATCGTCAAGGAGCGCGGGGTGATCGCCGCCCGGGAGCTCGACGCGCCGCCGAACAGCGAGAGCCGGATCGAGCTGCTGGAGCGCCGCGACGGCCTCGGCCGGTACCGGCTGCAGCCGCTCAGCGGGCGCACCCATCAGCTGCGGCTGCACATGAGCGGTCTCGGAGTGCCGATCCTCGGTGACCCGGTGTACCCGGTGGTGCTGCCCGAACCGGATCCGGACGACTTCCGCCGGCCGCTGCAACTTCTCGCCTCGACGGTCGAGTTCACCGATCCGCTGACCGGGCGGGAGCGCCGCTTCGAGAGCCGCCGCACGCTCGCCGCCTGGGACGACCCGTCCGGCTGGGCGGCCGGGGGCTGACGTCTCGCCGGGGTCACGGGCCACCCCGGTCCCGGTCCTAGGTCCGGCTCGCGGTCTAGGGCGAACGGACGACCGGGTCCCGGTTCCGTCGGCCGATCCGCCCGCCGACGGGCGGCGCGATCGTTGGGCCATGAACGCAGCACCGCACACCGATTCCGCCCCCGTCGTCGCCCTGGTCACCGGTGCCTCCCGCGGCCTCGGGCTGGCCCTCGCCCACGCCCTCGCCGCCGAAGGCTGGCGGCTGGTGATCACCGCCCGGGGCGCGGCCGAACTCGCCGGGGCCGCGGCGGGCCTGGCCGCCGTGACCGAGGTCGTCGCCCTGCCGGGTTCGATCGTCGACGACGATCACCGGGCCCACCTCGCCGAGGCCGCCGAGCGCCTCGGCGGCGCGAGCCTGCTGATCAACAACGCCGGCTCGCTCAACGGCGCCGCCGCGCCCGGCGCCGAACCGCTGCCCCGGCTGGCCGACTTCCCGCTGCCGGACCTGCTGGAGCTCTTCGAGGTCAACGCGCTCGCCCCGATCGCCCTCACCCAACTCGTCCTGCCCCAACTGCGCGCCCGCTCCGGCGCCGTGCTCAACATCAGCTCGGACGCCGCCGTGGTGCCCTACCTCGGCTGGGGCGGCTACGGCGCCAGCAAGGCCGCGCTCGACCTGGCCAGTGCCGTACTCGCCCGGGAGGAGCCGGAGTTGAGAGTCTGGGCGGTCGACCCGGGCAGCATGCGCACCCGGATGCTGCAGGAGGCCAGTCCCGGCGAGGACATCTCCGGCGAGCCGCTGCCCGAGCAGGTCGCCCCGCTGCTGCTCGACCTGCTGCGCGGCCGCACCCCCTCCGGCCGCTACCGCGCCGAGGACCTGGCGGCCGTGCCCGTTCCCGTCCGGGGTGGGCGATGACGACCCTGGCCGCACTGGGCCTCGACGTGACCGTCCCGCCCGAACTCTCCGCCCGCGCACCGGCGGAGGCCCGTGGTGCGGCCCGGGACGGGGTGCGGATGCTGGTCGGCCGACGGGCCGGCGGCGCGGTCGAGCACCGCCGTTTCACCGAACTGCCCGAGGTGCTGCGCCCGGGGGACGTCCTGGTGGTCAACAACTCGGCCACCCTCCCGGCCGCCCTGCCGGGCCGACTGCCCGACGGCACCCCGGTCGCCCTGCACCTCTCCTCCGCCCAGCCCGATCAACGGGGCTCCTACCTGGTCGAGTTGCGTCGGTCGGTGCCGGGCTCGGCGGCGGCCTACTACCCGCCGGAGGAGTCCCCGGCCCGCCCGGGCCTGAGCGTCGCCCTGCCGGCCGGCGGCGCGGCCGTCCTGGTGCAGTCCTTCACCGCCCGCCTCTGGTACGCCGAACTCTCGCTGCCCGCACCCCTGTTGTCGTACCTGGCGCTGCACGGCCGGGCGATCCGGTACGGCTACGTGGACCGCGAGTGGCCGATCGAGGCCTACCAGACGGTCTTCGCGACCGTCCCCGGCAGCAGCGAAATGCCCAGCGCAGCCCGTCCGTTCACGCCGGACACGGTGGCGCGGCTGGCCGGTCGGGGCGTGCTGGTCGCGCCGGTCACCCTGCACACTGGGGTCGCCTCGCCGGAGGCGCACGAGGCCCCGTACGCGGAGCGCTTCCACGTCCCGGCGGCCACCGCCCGGCTGGTCGGCCGTGTCCGGGCCGAGGGCGGCCGGGTGATCGCCGTCGGCACCACCGTGGTCCGCGCCCTGGAGTCGGCGGTCGCCCCGGACGGCACGCTCCAGGAGGCGGACGGCTGGACGGAGTTGGTGGTCACCCCGGAGCGCGGGGTCCGCGCGGTGGACGGCCTGCTCACCGGCTGGCACGAGCCGCGCGCCTCCCACCTGCTGATGCTGGCCGCCGTCGCGGGCCGCCCGCTGCTGGCAGCCTGCTACCGCGAGGCCGTGCAACAGCGGTACCTGTGGCACGAGTTCGGTGACGTCAACCTGTTGCTGCCGGACTGACCGGCGTTCATGGTCCCGATCGGGAGCGCCGCGGGTTCAGGCCAGCAGGGTCTGCGCCACGTGGTGGGTGTCCAGGTACTCGCGGACGGCGGTGACCAGGCCGTTCTCCACGGTGAACACGCCCAGGCAGTGGTTCTCGTACGCGGCGCCGTTGGCGGCCCTCCCGACGACGGTCCACTCGGCCACCGCCTGCGGGCCGTCGGCGAGGACGCTCGTGAGGGTGATGCTCGGCAGGCCGTCGGGGGCGAACAGGGTGCCGACCTGGCCGAGGAAGTCCCCGAAGATCTCCTGCTTGCCGCGCCAGGTGCGGGAGAGCGACAGGCCGCCCGGGTACGTCCAGGTGGCGTCCTCGGCGAACAGCGCTATGGCGGCGTCGAGTTCGCCCGCGGCGAGCCGGGTGACGTACTCGGTGACGACGGTGCGGGCGTCGTTCTGCTGCATGGTGGGCTCCTGTGGTCCGTCCGGCCGGGGCTCTCCCGCCGTGGCACCAGCAAAGCCCCTCGGCCGCCCCGGCGGCCAACAACCCCGGTCGGCCGCCGACAACCACTGGTTGTTCACGCAGGCGGGAAGCCCGGCGGCAGCTCCAGCTCGAACCAGACCACCTTGCCGTCCCCGGTCCGGCGGCTGCCCCAGCGGTGCGCCAGCTCGTTGACCAGGTGGATGCCGCGCCCGCCCTCGTCCTCGCTGCGGGCGCGCCGGATCCGGGGCGTCTCGCTCTCCCGGTCGGCGACCTCCACGGTGAGCACCCGGTCGCAGAACAGCCGTAGCTGGGTGGGCGATCCGGCGTGCACCAGGGCGTTGGTGATCAGCTCGCTGGTGAGCAGCTCGGCCCCGTCGGCGAGTGCGGTCAGGCCCCACGCGGTGAGCGTCTCGCGGGTGAAGCGCCGGGAGTGGGCGACCATCGAGTGGTCGCCGGTGAGCGGCAGGGCGGCGATCCGGTCGGCGCCCGCCGGGCGGACCTGCGCCATGATGACGGCGATGTCGTCCTCCTGGGTGCGCCCGGTGAGCCGGGTCAGGACGGCGTCGCAGGTCTGCTCCAGCGAGCGGCGCCGGTCGGCGACCGTACGGCAGAGCAACTCCAGTCCCTCGTCCAGGTCGTGGCCCCGGCGCTCGACCAGTCCGTCGGTGTAGAGGGTCAGGATGGCCTCCTCGGGGAGGGTGAACTCGACGCTCTCGAACGGGACTCCGCCCACGCCCAGCGGTGCGCCCGGCGGCAGTTCGACCAGGTGGGCGTTGCCCTCGGTGTCGGCGACCACGGGCGGCAGGTGGCCGGCGCAGGCGGCGGTGCAGCTGCGGTCCGCCGGGTCGTAGACCACGCAGACGCAGGTGGCGAACTGGCCCTCGCCGAGCGCCGAGGTGGCCTCGTCCAGCCGGTGCAGGACCCGCACCGGACTGAGCTCCAGGGTGATCAACGTCCGTGCCACCGTCCGTAGTTGTCCCATGGTGGCGGCGGCCCGGATGCCGTGGCCCATCACGTCGCCGACGATCAGGGCGACCCGGCCGGAGGACAGCGGCACCACGTCGAACCAGTCGCCGCCGACCTCGCTGACCACGCTGCTGGGCAGGTAGCGGTGGGCCAGCTCCAGGCCGAGGGTGCGGTGGATCTCCTGCGGCAGCAGGCTGCGTTGGAGGGTCAGTGCGGTGTCCCGCTCCCGGCGGTAGAGCCGGCCGTTGTCGATCGCCAGCGCGGTACGGGCGGCCAGCTCCTCGGCCAGCGAACGGTCCGCCGGGCCGAACGGCATCGGATTGTGGGTGCGGACGAACTCCGCGCCGCCCAGCACGAGTCCGCGCGCCACCAGCGGCACCATCAGGTACGAGTGCACCCCGGCGGCCAGCCCCGGCTGCACCCGGTCGGGGGAGGCGACGATCCGGCGCAGCTCCTCCTCCGTCACCTCGGAGACCAGGATCGACCGCCCCGTGCGCAGGCTCTGCGCGTACACCTCGGCGGACTGAGAGGTCTCGCCGACCTGGTCCGCGGCCGCCGTCATGGTGCCGTCCGCCGCCGCCTCGCCGACCGCCACCGCCCGCATCAGCACCGGCCCGGCCCTCGGCACCGGCCCCGGCTCCTCGCCGCCGAGCACCGCGTCGCGCAGGTCCACCGTCACGAAATCGGCGAAGCGCGGGATCACCACGTCCACCAACTCCCGTGCGGTGCTGTGCAGATCGAGCGTGGTGCCGATCCGGTTGCTGGCCTCGTTCAGCAGGCCCAGCCGCTGCTGGGCGGCCCAGGCCTCGTCCAGCGCCCGCTGCCGGGCCGCGGCCGCGTCCCGCTCGCGGGTGAACAGCAGCGCGTTGTCGATCGACACCGCCGCCCGCACCGCCAACTCCCCGGCCAGCGCCAGGTCCTCGTCCTCGTACGGGCGCGCGACCAACGTCCGGTAGAAGCCCGCGACACCGACCGGATTGCCGCGCGCGATCAGCGGCACGACCATGAACGAGCGCACGTTCTGCTCCCGCACGGCGGCCGTGCGCACCGGATCCTCGGCGAACCAGGCCATGCCCTCCTCGTTCATCCGCGGCACCAGCACCGGCTTGCGGTGCGCCAGGCTCCACGCGTACGGGGAACCGGGCATGAACCGGTGCACCCCGCCCAGCCGGGCGATCGGCGCCAGGGTGGAGCCGTGCACCGAGTGGAACGCCATCCGCCGCAGCAGCGCCGAACCGTCCGCCGGCGCGCGTGCCTCCCGCTCGCCGCGGACCAGCTCCTCCAGCACCTCCACCACCACCGTGTCCGCCAGCCGGGGCGTCGCCACCTCGGCCAACTCGTGGGCGGTGCGGTCGAGATCGAGCGTGGTGCCGATCCTGGCGGAGGCCGCGTTCACCAGCGCGAGCCGCTCCTGCGCGGCCTTCGCCTCGCGCAGCGCCTGCTGCCGGGCCAGCACCGTCTGGTGCTGGCGCAGGTACAGCCGGGCGTTGTCGATCGCGACGGCCGCGCGCGAGGCCAGCTCGTCGCCGAGCGTGATGTCGGCCTCCGCGAAGGACTCCCGCTCCCCGCGCCGCGAGTACACCACCATGCCGAGCGTCGTGCCGCGCGCCACCAGCGGGGTGATCCGCACCGAGCGCGGCCGGTCGCCCAGGAACGCCCGGCGGCGGCTCTCGCTGAGCGCGTCGGCCAGCGGCGACAGCTCCCAGGACGGCACCACCACCGTCCGCCCGGTGATCAGCGCCCGGGCGTACGGGGAGTCCGCGGGCAGCTCGTACACCGAGTCCACCGGCAGCGCATCGGCCGGGTACAGCGGATCCGCGGTGGCCAGCGCCAGCCGGCGCACCAGCTGGGCGGAGTCCGGCACGGGCGGCTCGACGTTGCGCCCGGCGATCAGCGCCTCCAGCGCGAACACCCCGCTGATGTCCGCCACCCGGGGCACCATCGCGTCCGCCAGCTCCCGGGCGGTCTGCCGCAGGTCCAGCGTGGTGCCGATCGACGCGGTCGCGTCCACCAGCAGCGACAGCCGCTCCTGCGCCCGGGCCGCCCGGGCATCGGCCCGGTAGCGCTCCGTGACGTCGATGATGGTCGCACTCACCCCGAGCACCCGCCCGCCCCGGTCCGCCAGCCGGAAGTACGAGGCCGACCAGGCCCGGTCCCGCTGCGGATCCCCCGGCGTACGGCCCTGCGTACGGAAGTCCACCACCGGCCGGCCGCTCGCCAGCACCTGCCGCATCACCGCCTCGGCCTCGGCCCCGTTGATCCCGGGCAGCACCTCGGTGAGCCGGCGGCCCAGGTGCTCCCGCGCGGGCAGGCCGTTCGCCACGGCCAGCGCCTCGTTCAGCCGGACGTAGCGCAACCCGGTGTCGAACACCGCCATGCCGACCGGGGACTGGGTGAAGAAACCGTCCAGCACCGCCAGGTCCGCCTGGATCCGGCGCAACGTCGTCACCTCCGACGCCACCGCCAGCACCAGCGGCACCCCGCCGGGCCCCCGGACCGGGTGGGTCCGGAACTCCAGCTTCACCAGATGCCCGTCCCGGTGCCGCACCGGAAAGACCCCGGACCATTCCCGGCCCGCGAGGATCTCCCGGAACAGCGCCAGCACCTCCGGCCGGTGCTCGTTCGAGGTCAGCAGCCGGGCCGCCTTCGCCCCCACAGCCTCGTCCGCACGGTAACCGAGCAGCGCCTCCGCGTCGCCGCTCCAATCCAGGATCCGGCCGTCGGCGTCGATCAACGCCGTGGCGATCGGCACCATCAGCAGGGCGTGCTGCTGCGGCTCCCCCCGGCGCTGCGCGTCGTCGTCCACCATGGCCAGAGACCCGCCCGGAGCTCGTTCCCACCAGCCCTGCCATCCTCGCACGCAGCCCCCACGCCCCGCCCCTCGTGGCCCCGCGGAGAACACCGCGATCCCCAGGCCGGGCCCGACAACCACGGACCCCCGACCCCCGACCCCGCACAGGAAGTCGGCGACCCCGACCTCCTGCGCCTCTCCAGGCCGGGACCAAGCAGTCCTTGCAACAGCGGGAGCCGCTCGGTTCCATCGCGGCCGCCCGGTGCGCATTCGGTGGCCGTGCGCGGAAAGTCGGCGGGCCCGACTTCCTGCGTCGGTTCGGCAAGTGGCCCTTCCCACCGGCGGCCGGTCGCCGCGTGCGTGGGAAGTCGGCCAGTTCGACTTCTCGAGCGGCCCGGGCTGCGCCCGTGCCAGGCGCAGAGTTTGCCCGGCGCGCATTTGGCGGCCGCGCGTGAGAGTCCGGCGGGCCCGACTTCCGGTGTTGGTTCGGGCGGAGGCCAGCGGCCCCGCTAGCTGCTGTCGACCAGGCCGATCGGTCCGGCCGCTGGCCTGCGCAGGAAGTCGGCCGGGTCGACTTCCTGTACGGCAGGCTTGGGCGCAGCGCTCCTCCGAAGGGCATTCGGTGGCCGTGTGCGGAGAGTCGGCGGACCCGCCTTCCTACGTCGGCCCGGCCCGAGGCCATGTGGCCCTTCCCGCTGCGGCCGGTCGCCGCTTTGCGTGGGAAGTCGGCCGGGTCGACTTCCTGTACGGCAGGCTTAGGCGCAGAGGCTGCCCGGTGCGCATTTGGTGGCCGTGCTCGAAGGTCAGCGGGTCTGACTTCCTGCGTTGGTTCGACCCGGGGTTAAGTGGCCATTCCCGTCGGCGGCCGGTCACCGCCTTGCGTGGGCGGTAAGCCGGGTCGGATTTATGGACAGCCTGGATTGCGGGCGAGCGGCTGTGCTGGGTGCAGCGGTTGCCGGGTTTGCCTTCCGTGAGCGTTGAGCGTCGCTTTCCGCGCACGAAAAGTCGGCGGGCCTGACTTCCTGCGCTGGTTCGGGTCGAGGCCAAGCGGCCCTTGCAACTGCGGAGGCCGCCGGTTCGGGTGCTGGCCTGCGCAGGAAGTCGGCCGGGTCGACTTCCTGCGCGGCCGGGTTGGGCGCGGCGGTTGCCCGGTGCGCATTTGGTGGCCGCGCACGAAAAGTCGGCGGGCCTGACTTCCTGCGCCGGTTCTGGTTGAGGCCAAGCGGCCCTTGCAACTGTGGAGGCCGCTCGGTTCGGGTGCTGGCTTGCGTGTCGGCAACGGCTCAAAACGGGCCGGTTCCAACGGTTCAGTTGTGGGCCATCCGTTGGTCTCGCTGGATGGTGTGCGTCAGTCGTTGTCGTCGGTGGGGACGCGTCCGAGTTCTCGGCCTCGCATGCGGTAGGACTCGCCTTTGAGAGAGTGGACCTCGGCGTGGTGGACGAGTCGGTCGATCATTGCTGCGGCGACGGTCTCGTCGCCGAAGACCTCTCCCCAGCGCCCGAACGGTTTGTTCGAGGTGACGATCACGCTCGCTCGTTCGTATCTGTTCGAGATCAGCTGGAAGAACAGGTTCGCTGCCTCGGATTCGAACGGGATGTAGCCCACTTCATCAACCACGATCAGCGGGTAGCGGCCGAGCTTGACCAGTTCGTCTTGGAGCCGGCCGGCGTGGTGGGCGGCGGCCAGGCGGTCGACCCATTGGGCCGCGGTGGCGAACGCGACCCGGTGGCCGGCCTGGCAGGCGCGGATGGCGAGTCCGGTGGCCAGGTGCGTCTTGCCCGTCCCGGGCGGGCCCAGAAAGATCGCGTTCTCCCGGGCGGCTATGAAGTCCAATGTTCCCAGATGGGCGAGTTGCTGGCGCGTCAGCCCGCGTAGGTGGGCGAGGTCGAGTTCCTCGAGGGTCTTGACGGCGGGGAAATGAGCGGCGCGGATGCGGCCCTCGCCGCCGTGGCTGTCGCGGGCGGCGACCTCGCGTTGCAGGCAGGCGACGAGGTATTCGAGGTGGGTCCAGGACTCGGCCTGGGCGCGTTCGGCCAGGCGCTCGGCGGCGTCCAGCAGGGCGGGGGCCTTCATCGCGCGGGCGAGGAAGGCCAGGTCGGCGGCGGTCTGCCGACCGGTGCGGGCGGCGCGTGCCTCGGGTGGACGGTCACTCCTGGCGGTGGTGGTGCTCTGCTTGGCAGGGGCGGTGGTCGGGGTCATCAGGGATCCTCCTTGCCGGCTCCGCCCTCGATGAGGGTGAAGATGCGGTCATAGGTGGCCAGCTCGCGCTGCTCGACCTCGACACCGAGGCCGTCGGGCGCCAGGGGCGCGGCGGTGCGCGCGCTGGCGGCCCGTTGCTGCCAGACCTCCTCGCGCAGGTGCCGGGCCGCGACGGCGTGCTCGGGGTCGGTGATCGACTGGTGGCGGGCCCAGCAGCGGGCATGGCGGGCCACCACGTCCTCGCCGCAGGTCACGCTGATCTCCTCGGTGTCGGCGCGGACGGTGACGAGCCGGCCGATCGCACGGGGATGGACGGAGTAGTCGTTGGTGTCCACGCGGATGTAGTGGTCGCGGCCCAGACGGGTGCGAAGCGGCCACCAGGTCGGCGGGTCGACGGGAGGGATGGCCAGCATGGCAGCCCGGTCCGTCTCCCAACGGTCGAGGGGCCGGGCGTCGATCGTGCGGTGCCGGCGACGGTTGGCGTTCTGCAGCCAGGCGGTCAGCTGGGTGTTGAAGTCGCCCGGGCCGGCGAAGGTCCGCCCGGGCAGAAAGCTGGTCTCCAGGTAGCCGTTCGCCCGCTCGACCAGGCCCTTCGCCTCCGGATCCCGGGGCCGACAGAAGTGGATCCTGATGGCGAGCAGGCCCGCCAAAGCGGCGAACTCGCTGGTCGGCCGGCCCCTGCCGACGCCCGGCTCGTTGTCCCAGACCAGCGTCTTCGGGACGGCGCCCCAGCCGGTCAGCAGCCGCCAGTGTCCGTCGATCAGATCGTTGGTCTGCCGCGAGGGCAGCATCCTGGCGGTGATCATCCTGGAGTAACCGGAGACGACGACCAGCACCGGCGGACGACCGCTCTGACCGTAGCCGAGCGGGATGTCCACCTCCGGGAACCACAGATCGCACTGTGCGAGCTCGCCGGGTTCGTAGACCGTCCGCGAGACCGGATCGACAGGCAGATAGGCCGGCCGCAGCTCCCGCACCCGCTCCCGCAGGATCGTCAGCCCCCGATCCCAGCCGATCCGCTCGGCGATCACCGTGGTCGGCATCGTCGGCGTCCGCTGCAGCAGCTCGCGGACCGCCGGCTCCACGGCGTCCACCGCCGAGCCCTTCAACGGCCGCTGGTAGACCGGCGGCCGGTCCGAGCCCAGGGCCCGCGCCACCGTGCCCCGAGAGATCCCCAGCTGCCGGGCCACAGCCCGCGCCGACAAACCCCTCGGCCCGATGCAGCCGACGGATCTCAGCCCAGTCCTCCACCCCGATCACCTCTTCCCTCCTGACTCCCGTACCAGTGAAGTCAGGATGATCAAGAGATCACGAAGTGACCCGCTTTTGATCCGCTGTCCGTGGTCCTCGTTTCACCCGTTGCCGACATTGCGCCGGAAGTCGGCTGGGTCGACTTCCTGCGTCGGCTCGAACCGAGGCCGAGTGGCCCTTCCTGGTGCGGGCGGCCGGTCGCCGCGGTGCGCAGGAAGTTGGCTGGGTCGACTTTCTGTGCGGCTGGGGTGGGCGCAGAGGGTGCCCGGAAGTCGGCGGGTTCGACCTCTTGTGGCTGGTTGGTTCGCGTTCGGGAGCTGCTCCGCGTGGGAAGTCGGCCGGGGCGACTTCTGGTGTGCTCGCGGCTGGTCATCGGGCCGGGGCGGGGGCGGGGTGGCGGGCGGCGCGGTGGGCTGCCAGGGCGAGGGTGGCTCCGAGGAGGCAGAGGGTGGCGGCGACCAGGACGGCGCGGTCGGTGCCCGTGGCGAGGGCGCGGGCGGTGGCTTCGGGGTCGGGGGTGTGGGGGTGGGCGGAGGTGGCGACGGTGACCGTCACGGCGACGCCGAGGGCGGAGCCGAGGTAGCGGGAGGTGTTGTTGGCGCCCGAGCCCATGGCCGCGCGGTGGGCGGGGACGCTGCTGACCGCCAGCCGGGCGAGGGCGGCGTTGAGGACGCCGCTGCCGAGACCGGCCACGGCCAGGCCGGGGGCCAGTCGGGGCCAGGAGGAGCCGGGGGTGAGCCCGTACAGGCCGGCTTCGCCGAGGCCGCAGACGAGCAGGCCGAGGGCGACCTGGGTGGTGGCCGCGAGGTGGGCGGCCAGCCGTCGGGCCTGGAGGGCGGCGACCACGGAGAGGCCGGACCAGAGGGCCAGCACGCCGCCCGCCGCCAGGCCGGAGAGCCCGAGCACGCCCTGCAGCAGGGTGGGCAGGTAGCTCATGAAGCCGACCAGCGAGAGCCCGGTGAACAGGGCGCCGCCGGTTGCAGCGATGAAGCCGGGGTTGCGGAACAGGGCCAGGTCGAGCATCGGCTCGCGGACCCTCGCCTCGACCACCGCGAAGGCCGCGAGCAGCGCGACTCCGCCGACCAGCAGCACCACCACCGACGGTCGCCCCCAGCCGCTGCGGCCTTCGGCGAGTCCGGCGATGAGCAGGGTGGTTCCGGCGGCGAGGGTGAGCACACCGTACGGGTCGAGCGCGCGGGGCCGTTCGGCCCGGGATTCGGTGAGGCAGGCGGCGGCGCAGGCGGCCACGGCGGCGGAGACGACGGCGAGTCCGCCGCCGACCGCGCGCCAGCCGGCCCACTGCTGGACGAGCGCGCCGTACACCGGTCCGACCGCGATGCCGAGGCCGACGGCCGCGCCCCAGATGCCGAGCGCCCTGATCCGTTCGGGTCCGGCGGGGTGGGAGTGGCTGATCAGGCCGAGCGCGGGTGCGAGGACGGCGGCCGAGGCGACGCCGAGCAGCACCCGGGCGGCCAGGTAGACGACGCCGCCGGGGGCGAGCGCGGCCAGGGCCTCGGCGACGGCGAACAGCAGCACGCCGAAGGTGAAGACCCGCTTGCGGCCGTGGTCGTCGGCGGCGCTGCCGGCCGTGAGCAGGAGCGCCGAGATGCCGACGAGGGTGCCGGTGAGGATCCAGGTGCGACCCGAGGCGCCGAGGTGGGCTGCCTGGGCGGTGGCGGCGAGCGAGGCGGTGGGGGCGGTGTAGGCGACGGTGACCAGGGCGGTCGCGGCTGCCGTGACGGCCAGCGTGGCACCGGGCCGAACGGGCCGAACGGGCCGAACGGGGCGGACGGGCCGAACAGGCGGGGCGGGCGCGGCGGGTGGTGCGGGGGACATGGGTGTTCCCTCCGGAGGGCCGGACTTGTGGGTCTGGTGAATGAACCTTCGTCTCGGGCAGCACGCTACCACTGCCAGTCTGTTCATTGAACCCACCTCGACCGTGGACTACGCTGGCCCGCATGGCGCTGGGAATCGACTACGAACTGCAGGACTGCGCACTGGCCCGCGCCCTGGAGGTGGTCGGCGAACGCTGGAGCCTGCTGATCGTCCGCGACGCGTTCTACGGCGTGCAGCGCTTCAACGACTTCCTCGCCCACCTCGGCATCCCGCGCGCCGTACTCACCGCGCGCCTCAACGCCCTGGTCGCGGCCGGGGTGCTGCGCAAGGAGCCGTACCAGCAGGCGCCGCTGCGCCACGGCTACCTGCTCACCGACGTCGGCCTCGAACTCTGGGGCCCGCTCTACCAGTTGAGCCGCTGGGGCGGCCGGCACGCCACCCCGGGCGGCCCGCACCATCTGTTCTCGCACCTCGCCTGCGGCACCGACCTGGACCTCATCGGCGCCTGCCCCGCCTGCGGCGGCGGGCCCGTCCCCCCGGCCGAGGTCGCCATGTGCCCCAACCCCGCCCACACCGGTGGCCACCGCGAGGACCCGGTCTCCCGCGCTCTGGTCCGCCCGCACCCGCTGCTCGAACCGATCGCCTCGGCCGCCGCGGCTTAGACCGTTTTCTGCCGAGCGCCGCAAGGTGGGCAGGCCGAGGAGGCCGCCGGCAGGTCGCCGACGGCCTCGGGATGCGGCACCTCAGGGGGTGCTGCCGGTCAGGAGTGGAACCGCACCTCCGGGTTGGCGGCGGTCGGCCCGTCGAGCAGCGGCTGGTCGATGCCCTTCAACTGGAGGTCGAAGAACGCCCCGACGTACTGGCGGGTGAGCTGGACGGCCCGCTGGCCCGACAGGGTGGTGTCCGGCCCCTGGGGCATGCCGAGCGCCTCGAAGAACAGCGGGAAGTCGGTGAAGCTGCCGTGGTCGGAACCGTCGACGGTCAGCCACTGCTTCCAGCCGTCGAGCCGGGGCCAGCTCTTGATCCAGCTGGTGTCCTCGTCGCCGCCGGGCAGCGGGTGGCCCATCATCAGGAACGGCTTTCCGCCGATGCCGGACTCGGGCACCAGGTAGTCCATGCTGCCGTCCAGGTCCGCCCCGGCCTTGATGCGGTCGTCGGTCACCAGCGCCGGGACGGCGGACGCGCCGCCGGCCGAGTGCCCGGCCATGCCGATCCGGTCGCGGTCGATCATGCGGGCGTAGCGCCAGGCGGGGTGGGGGCGGACGGTCAACTGGTCGATGACGAAGGAGACGTCCTTCGCCCGGCTCTCGTCCAGGCCCTGCCAGGCCTCGGGGGTCTTGAGCGTGCCGCACACCACGCAGGGCAGCGTCTGCCCGTCCGGGAAGGTGGTGCCGGTGTTCTCGTAGGTGTGGTCGACCAGGGCCACCACGTACCCGCGGCTGCCCAGGTCCTCGGCGAGGCTGGTGAGCGAGGCGCGCGGCATGGTGAAGCCGGGCGACAGCACCACCAGCGGGTAGTGGCCGCCCTTCGGCTGCGCGTCCGTCGCCGACCAGGTGCGGGTGTTGGTCACGTCCTCGGTCGGGAGGGTGTTGCCCGGGAGCTTGCCGTCCAGCAGCATCCGGGCGGCCGCGGCGGTCATGTACGGGGCCGGGCTGCCGGTTCCGGCGTGCGCGGGGTAGTACATGGTGACCATCAGCTGACGCGGCCCGGCGGAGGGGACCCACGGGTCGGGGCGGTTCTGGTCGACCAGGTGCAGGACCTCCTGCCCGACCGCGTACGGCCCGGTCGGGCGCGGGAGTTCGACGTGGACGGCGTTCGGGGCGGTGGTGGCGCCGGTGGCGGAAGCGGTGGCGGCGGCCGGGGTGGCGGGCGCCGCCAGGGCCGGTGCGGCCGCGGCGACGGACAGGGGAAGCGCGAGCAGCAGGGCGGCCGCGGCCGCGGTGGTGCGAAGGCGGTTCGTGTGTCGGCTCATGAGACCGACGGTAGGTCGCGGACAAGGGAACTGACGTCCGCTCAGCGGTGTACTGATCCCTTGCGGGATGGGCCCTCGGCGGCCCCTAGGGGAAGGTGTGGATCAGTCGAGCGCCTCCAGGACGGTGGCGTTGGCCAGGCCGCCGGCCTCGCACATGGTCTGCAGGGCGAACCGGCCGCCGCTGCGGCGCAGTTCGTGCACCAGGGTGGTCATCAGGCGGGTGCCGCTGGCGCCCAGCGGGTGGCCGAGGGCGATGGCGCCGCCGTTGACGTTGAGCCGGGCCGGGTCGGCGCCGGTCTCCTGCAGCCAGGCCAGGACCACGCTGGCGAAGGCCTCGTTGACCTCGAACAGGTCGATGTCGGCGAGCGACAGGCCGGCCCGGCGCAGCACCTTCTCGGTGGCGGGCAGGACGCCGGTGAGCATCAGCAGCGGGTCCGATCCGGTGACCGCGAAGGAGTGCAGTCGGGCCAGCGGACGCAGCCCGAGCCGGGCGGCGGTCTCGCTGCTGGTGATCAGGACGGCGGAGGCCCCGTCGTTGATCGGGCTGCTGTTGCCCGCCGTCACCGACCAGTCGATCTGCGGGAAGCGCTCGGCGAAGGACGGGTCGGCGAAGGCCGGCCGGAGCCCCGCGAGCACCTCGGGCGAGGTGCCCGGGCGCACCGACTCGTCCATGGCCACCAGGCCGTCGGGCGTCGGCACCGGGACCAGCTCGGCCGCGAACCGGCCCTCCGCGTGGGCCCGGGCGGCCTTGGCGTGGGAACCGGCCGCGAACTCGTCCATCGCCTCCCGGCTGATCGACCACTTGGCGGCGATCAGCTCGGCGCTGACGCCCTGCGGGATCAGCCCGCCCGGGTAGCGGGCCGCGACCGAGGCGCCGAACGGGTCCGCCCCCGGCGGGACGTTCGACCACATCGGCACCCGGCTCATCGACTCGATCCCGCAGGCCACCACGAGGTCGTACGCCCCGGAGATCACCCCCTGGGCCGCGAAGTGCACCGCCTGCTGGGAGGAGCCGCACTGCCGGTCGATGGTGGTCGCCGGAACGGACTCCGGGAACCCGGCCGCCAGCCAGGCGTAGCGGGTGGTGTTCATCGCCTGCTCCGCGACCTGGTCGACACAGCCGCCGATCACGTCGTCGACCAGGGCCGGGTCGACGCCGCTGCGCCCGATCAGGGCCTGGAGGGTGTGGGAGAGCAGTTCGACCGGGTGGACGCCCGAGAGCGATCCTCCTGGCTTGCCCTTCCCGACGGGCGTGCGGACGGCTTCGACGATCACGGCATCGCGCATGGCGGGCCGCCTCTCCTCTGGGGTGAATTGGAAAAGCAAACTCACTATAGGTCGGTGAGTTTGGGAATCCAACCCAATCCGACCCGCTAGGTGTTCGCCATGGCGCTCCGGGGCTGGGGCTGAGACCGGAGCTCAGACCGGGGCCGGAGCTCGGACCGGGGCTGAGACCGGGGCTCGGGCCGGGAGCGGAGCTCCTCCAGGAACTCCGCCGCCGCGCGGGCATTGGACACCGGGAGGGTGAGCGGCAGTCCGACCGACCGCGTCCGGATCTCCAGCTCCCCGAGGCCGGACGCCCGGACCGAGTGCACCTCCGCCCACCGGTGGGCCTCCGTCGGGGCCAGGTGATGCGCGGGCCGGTGCACCAGACCGGCGGCCGTCACGGTCAGCCGCCCCCGGGCGAACCGGACGCTCCCCTCGGTGCGCAGCGCCTCGTGCAGGTCGGCCCGGAGGCCGGGGGAGAGGCGCTCGTCCACCTCCCGCACCAGCCCCTCCAAGCCGTGCAGCTGGGTCAGTACCAGGGGCCCGTCCATGCCGGTGGGCCATATTCGACCCAGCTCGGGCCCCCGGCGGTGCCCGCCGGGGGAGTACTCCACGGCCTCGATGCCCGCCCAGGGCAGCAGCCGCTCGCCGCCGTCCGCCCGGACCAGCGCCAGCCCGCCCTCGTGGACCCGCACGGAGTGCAGGCCGGGCGCGGGCCGCAGCACGCCGTACCCGCTCACGGCCACCACCGCCACGGCCGCCACCACGGGCGCGGGCCACCACTCACCGAGCGCCAGGCAGAGCGCCAGTGCCAGGGCCGCCGCGGCCGCGTCCAGCCACGTCCGCGCCCGCCACGGCACCGGCCGGAACGCCCGGTGCACCCGCACCACCGGCCCGAGCGGACCGGTCGGCCCGCACCGGGCCTGGCCGTTCTCCATGAACGACTGCGCCCATGCGGGCGACCACACCATCGCCACTTCGGCCTCCTTGCCCTCGGCGGTCTCCGCAACCGTCCCCAACCGGAACTGCGGCTGTCGGATCACCAGGATCGATCGCCCGCCGCCTTCGGGGACAGTGCCAATCGACACCTTTTGGCCCGAAACAGCCGGACTGTGTCCGGAGCAGGGGTGCCGTTCGGCCCATAGGGGCTCTGGGGTGGTCGACGGGCGGCCGCCAAGCAGCCAATGGACGGCCGCCAAGCAGCAGACCCCCCGCTCAGCGTCCGGCCGCGCCGAGCCCCACCTGCAGCCGCCGCAGCAGCGCCGTGCCCGCCGCGTCCACCGGCCGCCGACTGTTGGCCAGCACCACCACCCCCACCCGCTGCTCCGGGTCGAACGCCAGGAAGGAACTGGACCCGCCCGTCCCCCCGTTGTGCCACAGCTGCAGGTGCCTGCCCTGCTGGGCGTGCAGCCGGTGCCCGAGCCAGCCGAGGTGCGTCCACGCGCACGGGTTGACCCGGTGGCGGGTCTCCCGGGTGAGCAGCATCGCGGGCGCCAACGGCGCGTCAGGCTCGCGCTCGGCGGCCAACTGCGCCCGCAGGAAGGCCGCGAGGTCGGCCGCCGTGGAGCGGAGCCCGCCCATGCCCGGGAGCGCCGCGAAGTCCCAGGACGGCACCGGGCGCCCGCCCGGCGCGTGGCCGGTCGCCAGCCGTGCGGACTGTTCGGCGTCCGGCCGCAGACAGGTGTCGGTCAGCCCCAGCGGCGCGCAGACCTCGCGCGCCACCAACTCCCCGTACCCGGCGTCGGCCCGGTGGGCGAGGGCCAGTCCGAGCAGCCCGGCGCCGAGGTTGGAGTAGCGGAAGGCGCGCCCGGGAGTGGAGTGAAGCCGCGTCCGCGCGAGCCCGGAGAGTATTCGCTCGGTCGTGCAATGGGCGTACGGGTCGGGCCGGTTGGGCCGGAGCAGTCCGCGCAGCAGCATGCCCCGGGGCAACCGGGGGAGCCCCGAGGTGTGGGTGGCGAGGTGCCGCAGGGTGATCGCCTCCCCGCCCCGGGTCGGCACGGCCGCCGGGCGGGGGAGCACGTCCGCGAGCGGCTCCGCGAGCGGCTCGTCGAGGCGTACGGCGCCGTCGAGCGCCAGCTTGGCGAGCGTGAGCGAAGTGAACACCTTGGTGACGGAGCCGATGTCGAACAGGGTTCGGGCCCCGGGTACTTGGCCCCCCGGCCCCGTCCGCCCGGCGCCGTGGACCGCCACGGCGTCACCGGCCAGCCCGGCGACCACCACGCCGACGCACCGGCCGGCGAGGCGGTCGGCGGTCTGCTGCACGAGGCGGGCTAGTTCGTCCATGTGTGCGAGCCTAGGCGCCCACGACCTGCGAAGTCGTCCGCCTGGGAAATGATTTCGCCCACCCCGGATGCTCCCACGGGTGTACGCCCCCGTACGCCCCAATCCCCCCGCAACGCTCCCAGTGCCCAACCCCTGCCGCCCAACCCCCTTGCCAGTCGACCCCGTTACCGCCCCAGTCCCCCCGCAA
Source organism: Kitasatospora sp. NPDC058162 (assembly GCF_042884005.1). Classification (NCBI taxonomy): domain Bacteria; kingdom Bacillati; phylum Actinomycetota; class Actinomycetes; order Kitasatosporales; family Streptomycetaceae; genus Kitasatospora; species Kitasatospora sp. NPDC058162. The sequence goes on along the minus strand of NZ_JBHVUS010000030.1, from coordinate 56,826 downwards.
CGCCCCTACCCCTCCCCGAGCGCCGCCCGCAACCGCGCCGCGACCTCCGCCGCCCCCGCCTCGTCCGGGTACTTCCCGCGGGGCCAGAAGAACCCGCGCAGCCCGTCCTTGGGATTGCGGGGCACCACATGGACGTGCAGGTGCGGCACCGACTGGCTGATCCGGTTGTTCGCCGCGACGAAGCTGCCCGCCGCGCCGAGGCCCCGCTCCACCGCCGCCGCCACCCGCTGCACCCGCAGGAAGAACGGCCCGACCTCCTCGGCCGGCAGGTCCGGCAGGGTCCGGTGGTGGGTGCGCGGCACGACCAGCACGTGGCCGGGGAACAGCGGCCGGCGGTCCAGGAAGGCCACCGCCGCCTCGTCGTCCAGCACCCGGTGCGCGGGCTCCTCGCCCGCCACCACCGCACAGAACACGCAGTCCATCCGTCCATTCAAACCACCGGCGGCGTCCCCGGCACCTCCGCAAACCCGGATCCGCCCGGCTTCACCCGTCCGGCGGCCGACCGCGTGCGCCCGGCCCGGCAGCGGGCGCACGGTGCTGCGAGGGGGAGGGGGACGGACCGACGTGGCGCACCCGCGCCGCACGAGGAGGTGGCCCGGATGTCGGGCAAGTTCGAGGTCTACCAGGACGCCGGCGGCAAGTACCGGTTCCGACTCAAGGCGGGCAACGGCGAGATCGTCGCCACCGGCCAGGGCTACGTCAGCAAGGACGCCGCCCACAAGGGCGTCGAGGCCGTCCAGCGGGCGGCCGACGGCGCACCGGTGATCGACGTCCCGAAGGCCGCCTGACCCGGCCCGGGACGGGCGGAAGCCCCGCGGCCGGGCCGACACCCGGCAGGCCGCGGGGCACCACCGGCCGCGGGGCGTCGCCGGCCACCATCGGCCACCACCGGCCACCGCCCCTACTCGTACCGGTACAGCAGCGCCTCGCGCTCCGTCTGCTCGATCATCTCGACGGTCAGCGAGTCGTCCCGCAGGTGCGACAGCGTGACCTCCGCCGACGTCGGCTGCGCGTCCTTGGCCAGCCAGTTCTCCGGCTTCCACGCGGACCCGCGCATCAGCGACTTCGGGCAGTGCGCGTACACCTCCTCGACGGCCACCACGATCGCGCTGCGCGGCGGCTTGCCGACCGCCGTCAGCTGCCGCAGCAGCTCCGGGTCGGTGGAGACGCAGGCCCGCCCGTTGACCCGCAGCGTGGTGTCCCGGCCCGGGACGACGAAGAGCAGGCCGACCCGGCCGTTCTCCAGGATGTTGTGCAGGGTGTCCAGGCGCTTGTTGCCGGTGGCGTCCGGAATGGCCAGGGTGTGCTCGTCGAGCACCGAGACCAGCCCGGCCGGGCCGCCGCGCGGGGAGACGTCGCAGCGGCCGGCGGCGTCGGAGCTGGCGACGAACACCAACGAGGAGCAGGCGATGAGCCGTTGGGCGACCTCGTGGAGGTGGTCCACCTGCTTGCGGCGGGCGTGGTCGCCCGGCTGCTCGTAGACCTCGCGCAGCTGGGCCGGCTCGGTGAGGGCGCCCGCGCTGAGGGCGGCGAACAGGCCGTTCGGGGCCTGCGCGGAGGACGACGACGACGCGGGGGCTTCCGGTATGAGGGTCATACCGGGAATCTAACGGAGGCCCCTCCCCGCACCGCTTCCCGCGAGTTCCCCAACTCTCCGTGAAAGAGTCGCTCCACCCCTCCCCACCAGCGGGTTTCCGCTGATAATGGGGCCAAGGACTCCAGCCAGCCGGAGGTGGTGGCCGTGATCGTCAGAATCTGGGCCGGGCAGGTCACGGCCGATCGCATCGAGGAGTTCTGCGCGCACCTGCTCAGCCAGGTGATCCCGCAGCTCGGGCGGACGGACGGCTGCCTCGGCGGTGAACTGCTGCGCTCGGTGACCGAGGGCGGGCACCGGGTGCTCGTGGTGAGCCGCTGGCGCGACGAGGAGGCCCTGCGCGGGTACGCCGGGCCGATGTGGCGGATCCGGCCGGTCTGGTCGGAGGGTGAGCTGCACTACCTCCTGCACCCCCCGGAGGTCAGCCACTTCACACCGATCGCCGCACCCGCCACGCTCTGAGCCCGGCCGGGCCTGAACGCCCGGCTGAGCCTGAACGCCCGGCCGGTCCGGAACGTCCGGCCAAGCCTGAACGCCCGGCCGGGCCCGACCGCCTCCGTCCGGTCACACCGACAGCGGCACCGGGTGGATCTCGTCCGCCGGGTGCCCGGTCCGGTCGTGCACCCGCTGCACCGCTTCCTTGGTCGGCGCCTCGGACAGGCAGTACACCGTCCCCGACTCCGGGTCCGCCCAGGCCTGCTCGAAGTGCACGCCCTCCTCGCCCTCGACCGCCAGGTCGGCCGCGTGGGCCGCCCTGAGCTGCTCCGCCGTGATGCCGGTCATCCCGTGGTGGATGTCCATGAACTTCATCGCGCTCGCCTCCGACTCCGAAACCGCGCTCGCGCCCGAACCCCCGCCGACCCCTCCCGGGCCTTTCCGGCCCCACCACCAGGGTCACCCTGCGCGTACGGCCCCGCCACCGCCGCAGCCCCGCCACCGCCGCCGCCACCGACGCCGTACCGCCCCGCCGCGCATTCCCCGCAAGTCCGTGAAACAGGCCACAGCGGAACCCTCTCCCTGGGCTTGCGCCCCGCGTGGCACAATGACGTCAACAGCAGTGACGTTCAGCGCACTCCGGGGTCGGTGAAAATCCGAACCGGCGGTTACAGTCCGCGACCCGTCCGCAGCCAGCGGCCGGTTGACCAGGTGAAATTCCTGGACCGACGGTTAAAGTCCGGATGGGAGGCGTGCGCGGGCGGACGAAGAGCAGTACCCGTGGTCCATCACGAACCGGACCGGACCACGGTCAGGTGAACGGCGGGAGAGGTGTCTCCCGGGTCGGGCGAGCGATCTCCCGACGGCTCCGGCATCCCGGCGACGGGTCGTGTCGACAGTTCTGTGCACCGTTGCCCGTCCGTGTCATCTCCCCATGCCGCCCCGGAGTCCGCGCCCCAAGCGCGAGGAGAACCCGGGTGTTCACCGGCATCATCGAAGAGCTCGGCGAGGTCGTGTCGATCGAGGAGATCGGCGACTCCTCGCGCATTCGCCTGCGTGGCCCGGTGGTTCGTGCCGGCGCGCGGCACGGGGACTCCATCGCGGTCAACGGCGTCTGTCTGACCGTGGTCGACAGTGCCGAGGAACTGGCCGCAGAGACGGCCGAGTTCAGCGCCGACGTGATGGCCGAGACGCTGCACCGTTCCAGCCTGGGCGAGTTGAAGCCCGGCTCCCCGGTCAACCTGGAGCGCGCGATGGCGCTCGGCGCCCGGCTCGGCGGACACCTGGTCCAGGGCCATGTCGACGCCACCGGACGGCTGTTGAGCCGCGAGCCCGGCGAGCGGGACGCGGCCGGCAACCTGCGCTGGGAGGTGCTGCGCTTCTCGCTGCCGGAGTCCATCTCCCGCTACCTGGTGGAGAAGGGCTCGATCACGGTCGACGGCGTCAGCCTCACCGTGGTGGAGGCGGCCCGCGACAGCTTCACCGTCAGCCTCATCCCGGCCACCCTGGCGCTGACCACGCTCGGCGCGAAGACCCTCGGCGAGAGCGTCAACCTGGAGGTGGACGTACTCGCCAAGTACGTGGAGCGGCTGCTCGAATCGCGCACCCTCCCGAACCTCCCGAACCTCCCGAACCTGCCCCACACCGCAGAGACCACCGCGGACACCGCACACACCACGCACAGCACGGGGGACAACGAATGAGCTGGCTCAGCGGAGAGGCGTTCACCGTCCTCGGTGAACACGTGAAGTGGGCCGACATGATCGGCAACCTGCTCGGCTTCGGCGGCCTGGCACTCGGCTGGCGCCGCTCGGTGTGGAGCTGGCCGGTCCAACTCCTGTCCGGCGCCGTCCTGATCGCCGCCTACCTCGGGGGCCACGTCCCCGGCCTGATCGGCAAGCAGCTGATCGTCATCGTCACCGCCGCCTGGGGCTGGTCGCAGTGGCGGCGCGGGCGCCGCGACACCGGCACGATCTCCGTCCGGTTCGCCAACTGGCCCGAGCGGGCCGCGCTGGTGGCCGGCACCGCGGTCGGCACCGTCGCGCTGGCGTCGCTGTTCTCCGCCTACCCCAGCCTGTCCTGGAGCCCCTGGTCGGACGCCTACATCTTCGTCGGCACGCTCGCCGCGATGGTCGCCCAGGCGCGCGGCTGGCTGGAGTTCTGGTTCGCCTGGATCGCGGTCGACGTGGTCGGCGTCCCGCTCGCCTTCAACAGCGGCTACACCTTCTCCGGCCTCACCTACTCCGTCTACTTCGTCCTGGTGCTGCTCGGCCTGCGCTCCTGGTGGCTGAGCACCCGTGAGCCGCGAGTCACGTCCTCCAACGTCCCGCAGGGAGTCACGGCATGACCGAGAACCAGACCCAGCCCGGCGCCCGGCCCGGCAGCGACGGTGACGAGCTCGTCCTCGACCCGGTCGAGCGGGCGATCGCCGACATCGCGGTCGGCCGCGCGGTGATCGTGGTCGACGACGAGGACCGGGAGAACGAGGGCGACATCGTCTTCGCCGCCTCCGCCGCGACCCCCGAGCTGATGGCCTTCACCATCCGCTACAGCTCCGGCGTGATCTGCGCCCCGATGACCGGGGAGGAGCTGGACCGCCTCAAGCTCCCGCCGATGACCCAGGTCAACGAGGACCGCAAGGGCACCGCGTACACCGTCTCGGTGGACGCCCGCGAGGGGGTGGACACCGGCATCTCCGCCGCCGACCGCGCCCGTACGGTCCGGCTGCTCTCCTCGCCCGGCACCGAGCCGGGGGACCTCACCCGGCCCGGCCACGTCTTCCCGCTGCGCGCCGTCGAGGGCGGCGTGCTGGTCCGCCCCGGGCACACCGAGGCCGCCGTCGACCTGGCCCGGCTGGCCGGGCTGGCGCCGGCCGGTGCGATCGCCGAGGTGGTCAACGACGACGGCACCATGGCCCGGCTGCCCGAGCTGGTCGCCTTCGCCCGCGAGCACGGCCTGGCGATCATCTCCATCGAGGACCTGATCGCCTACCGCCGCCGCACCGAGCTGCACGTCGACCGGGCCGCCACCACCGGCCTGCCCACCGTGCACGGCGAGTTCACCGCCGTCGGCTACCAGGGCACCATCGACGGCGTCGAGCACATCGCGCTGGTGGCCGGCGGCCTCGGGGCCGACGGCCGGCTGCCGGACGGCGAGGACGTGCTGGTGCGGGTGCACTCCGAGTGCCTGACCGGCGACGTCTTCGGTTCGCTGCGCTGCGACTGCGGCCCGCAGTTGGAGGCCTCGCTCCAGCGGGTCGCCGAGGCCGGCCGCGGCGTGGTGCTCTACCTGCGCGGCCACGAGGGCCGGGGGATCGGCCTGGCCCACAAGCTGCGCGCGTACGAGCTGCAGGAGCAGGGCCGCGACACCGTCGACGCCAACCTGGACCTGGGCCTGCCCGCCGACGCCCGCGACTACAGCATCGCGGCGCAGATGCTGGTGGACCTCGGCGTCCGCTCGCTCACCCTGCTGACCAACAACCCGCAGAAGCTGACCGCGCTCACCGACCACGGCCTCAAGGTCAAGGGGCGCGAGGCGGTCGAGATCGCGCCCGGCGAGCACAACCTGCGCTACCTGCGCACCAAGCGCGACCGGATGGGCCACGACCTGCCCGGCCTCGGCTCCTGAGCCACCCGCCGAACCACCCGCTGAACACCCGAACCCCCCTCCCAAGGACAGGAAGTAGCGACATGAGCGGCCACGGAGCCCCCGAGCTGACCATCGACGGCGCCGCCGACCTCAAGGTCGCGGTCATCGCCGCCCAGTGGCACGACAAGGTGATGAACGGCCTGCTGGACGGCGCCCACCGGGCGCTCAAGGAGCTGGGCGTCGCCGAGCCGACCGTGCTGCGCGTGCCCGGCACCTTCGAGCTGCCGGTCGCCGCCAAGCGCCTCGCCGACCGCGGCTACGACGCCGTGATCGCCCTCGGCGTGGTCATCCGCGGCGGCACCCCGCACTTCGACTACGTCTGCCAGGCGGCCACCTCCGGCCTCACCCAGGTCAGCGTGGACACCGGCGTGCCGGTCGGCTTCGGCGTGCTGACCTGCGACAACGAGGAGCAGGCGCTCGACCGGGCCGGCCTGCCGGGCTCCGCCGAGGACAAGGGCCACGAGGCCGTCACGGCCGCCGTCGCCACCGCCGTCGTGCTGCGCGACGCCCGCTGACGGCAGGCCTTCACCGCCGCCGTCGCCACCGTCGTCGTCCTGCGCGACGCCCGCTGACGGCAGGCCGTACGGTCCCGGACCGTGGACGTCCATCGGACTGTCCACGGTCCGGGACCGTTTACCGTCCGTCCGCCCGCACGCCGTAAGGTGGCCCCATCATGGCTTCGAAGACATTCGAGGAGCTCTTCGCCGAGCTCCAGCAGAAGGCCGCCACCGGCGACCCCTCGTCCTCCCGTACCGCCCAGCTCGTCCAGCAGGGCGTCCATTCGATCGGCAAGAAGGTCGTCGAGGAGGCCGCCGAGGTCTGGATGGCCGCCGAGTTCCAGTCGGACGAGCAGACGGCTGAGGAGATCTCGCAGCTCCTCTACCACCTTCAGGTGATGATGATCGCCCGTGGGCTGACGCTCGACGACGTCTACAAGTACCTCTAACCGCTCCCGACAGCACCCCTCCCCAACAGGTAAGGAACCGACTTCCCATGCTGCGCATCGCCGTCCCCAACAAGGGTTCGCTCTCGGGTCCCGCGGCGGAGATGCTCCATGAGGCCGGCTACCGCCAGCGGAAGGACCCGAAGGAGCTCGTCCTCGTCGACCCGAACAACGAGGTCGAGTTCTTCTTCCTCCGCCCGCGCGACATCGCCGTCTACGTCGGCTCCGGCCGCCTCGACGTCGGCATCACCGGCCGCGACCTGCTGCTGGACTCGCACTCCAACGCGGAGGAGGTGCTCGCCCTCGGCTTCGCCGGGTCGACCTTCCGCTTCGCCCGCCCCGAGGGCGTGGACGTCAAGGACGTGCAGGGCCTGGAGGGGCTGCGGATCGCGACCTCCTACACCGGCCTGGTCGAGCAGCACCTGGCCGACCACGGCGTGACGGCGACGGTCACCAAGCTGGACGGCGCGGTCGAGACCGCGGTGCAGCTGGGCGTGGCCGACGTGATCGCCGACGTGGTGGAGACCGGCACCAGCCTGCGTAACGCCGGCCTGGAGGTCTTCGGCGAGCCGATCCTGGTCTCGGACTCCGTGGTGATCCGCCCCAAGGGCGCGGGCGAGGACGCCCGGGTCGAGCAGTTCCTGCGCCGCCTCCAGGGCGTGCTGGTGGCCCGTCGCTACGTGCTGATGGACTACGACATCCGGGCCGAGAAGGTCGGCGCCGCCGTGGCGCTCACCCCCGGCCTGGAGTCGCCGACCGTCTCCCCGTTGCACACCGAGGGCTGGGTGGCCGTCCGGTCGATGGTGCTCCGCAAGGAGGCCCAGCAGATCATGGACGACCTGTGGGGCATCGGCGCCCGGGCGATCCTGGTCACCAACATCCACGCCTGCCGCCTCTGACCCACCGCACGCCTCTGACCCACCACGCCGCCGGCCCACCGCACGCCGCTGACCTGCGTGCACGCCTCCGAACCGCTCGCACGGCGCTGACCTGCGTGCACGGCGAAGAGTAAAGAACGGTTCAATGGGGCGGGGACGCCGACCGGCGTCCCCGCCCTCGTGCTGTCGCGACCGTCGCAACCCAGAACCACCGGAGACCCCACGTGTCCACGCCGCCCGTCGAGTTCCCCGTCACCTGGGCGCCCCGCCGCACCCGCGCGGTGCTGCTGCCGGTCTGCGCCATGCTCGTGGCGCTGTTCGTGGTGCTGGCGGTGCTGCTCCCCGCGAACTGGCAGCTCAACGACCGGATCGCGATGGTCGCCAGCGGCGTGCTGTTCGCCACCGTGGGCCTGATGCTGGCCCGCCCCCGGGTGAGCGCCGACGCCGAGGGTGTGACGGTGGTCAACTTCGTCCGCAGCCGCCGGCTGTCCTGGCCGGAGATCGTCCGGGTCAACTTCCGTCAGGGCGACCCGTGGGCCACCCTCGACCTCGCCGACGGCACCTCGCTCGCGGCGGTCGGCATCCAGTCCGGCGTCGGCAAGGACCAGGCGATCGCGGACGCCCGCGCCCTGCGCGACCTGGTCGAACACCACGCCCAGGTCTGACGGCGGCCGGCGCGGGAGGGCGCGGCGGCGGAGCGCGGCGGACCGGTGAGCCGGTGTACCCGCCGGCCCGAACACACCTCCGACCGTCGGGCCGATATGGTCTACGCTGGTAAAAGCGGGGCAAAACTTCGGCCCCGCCGGTCCCACCCCAGAACGACCTGCACCGAAACGACCTGAGGAGTGACACTCCCCCTCGATGGACGATCCGTCCGGTAGTACCCGCGCCGCCTCGCTTCCGACCCCCGGAAGGCAGGCGGCACTGTGATCACCGCCTGGCTGCTGTTGCTCGCCGCCCTGCTCCTGATCCTCGCCAACGGCCTCTTCGTGGCCGCCGAATTCGCCTTCGTGACCGCCGACCGGGGCGCGGTGGAACGTTCCGCCGAGACCGGCGACGCCAAGTCCCGCCGGGTCTCCCGGGCGCTGCGGCACCTCTCGTTCGAACTCTCCGGCGCCCAGCTGGGCATCACCGTCACCTCGCTGGTGGTCGGCATGCTCGCGGAGCCGGCCCTGTCGACCCTGCTCCAGCCCGTGATGTCGGGCATCGGGGTGCCGGACTCGGCCGCCCGCGGCGTCGCCGTGGTGGTCGGCATGGTGCTGGCCACCGTCGTGCAGATGGTGATCGGCGAGCTGGTCCCGAAGAACTGGGCGATCTCCCGCCCGCTCCAGGTGGCCCGCGCGGTCGCCGCCCCGCACATGGCCTTCTCCTTCGCCTGCCGCCCGCTGATCAGCTTCCTGAACGGCGCCGCGGACCGCACCGTCCGCGCCTTCGGCATCGAGCCGCAGGAGGAGCTGGACCACGCCCGCACCCCGGCCGAGCTGGTCTCGCTGGCCCGGCACTCGGCCAGGGCCGGCGCGATAGACGAGGAGTCGGCGACGCTGTTCGTCCGCACCCTCGGCCTCGGCGAGCTCACCGCCGAGTCGGTGATGACCCCGCGGATCGACGTCGCCGCCCTCCAGCGCGACGCCACCGCCTCCGACGTCATCAACCTGACCCGGGCCACCGGCCTGTCCCGCTTCCCGGTCTACACCGACACCGTGGACGAGATCACCGGCATCGTGACGCTCAAGGACGCCCTCGCCGTCCCGGCCGCCCGCCGCGGCCTGGTCCGGGTCGCCGAGCTGTCCTCGCCGCCGCTGCTGGTGCCCGAGACCCTGCCCGCCGAGCGGCTGCTCGACCAGCTGCGCCGCCTCCAGCCGATGGCCATCGTGGTCGACGAGTACGGCGGCACCGCCGGTGTCGTCACCGTCGAGGACATCGTCGAGGAGATCGTCGGCGAGGTGCAGGACGAGCACGACCCGGCCGACCACCCCGACCTGCTCCCGCTGCCGGCCGTCGACGGCCTGCCCGCCTGGGAGGCCGACGGCCGCGCCCGGCTCGACCAGCTGGAGGCGATCGGCCTGAACGCCCCGGACGGCCCGTACGAGACCCTGGCCGGCCTGGTCTCCGACCTGCTCGGCAAGCTGCCCGTGGTGGGCGAGCAGGCCGAGCTGCCCGGCTGGCGGTTCACCGTGACCGGCGTCGACCGGCACCGCACCAGCCAGGTCCGGGTGCAGCGCACCAGCGCGCCCGGCCTGTTCGGCGAGAGCGGGGATGACGTCCGATGACCGTCCTCCAACTCGCCGTCGCCGTCCTGCTCCTGCTCGGCAACGCCTTCTTCGTCGGCGCCGAGTTCGCCGTCGTCTCGGTGCGCCGCAGCCAGATCGAGCCGCTCGCCGAGGCCGGGCACAAGCGCGCCCGCACCGTGCTGCACGCGCTGTCCAACGTCTCCGCGATGCTGGCCGCCGCCCAACTCGGCATCACCGTCTGCTCGCTGGGCCTCGGTGCGCTCGCCGAGCCGACCATCGCCGCCCTGCTGGAGGGCCCGTTCCACGCGATCGGCGTCCCGTCCGGCCTGATGCACCCGCTCTCGTACGGGATCTCGCTGGCCCTCGTGGTCTTCCTGCACATGGTGATGGGCGAGATGGTGCCGAAGAACATGGCGATGGCCGGCCCGGAGCGGGCCGCGCTGCTGCTCGGCCCGCCGCTGGACCGGCTGGCCCGCTGGCTCGCGCCGGTGATCCGGGCGCTCAACGCCTGCGCCAACGGCGTGCTGCGGCTGTTCCGGGTCGAGGCCAAGGACGAGGTCGAGTCGGTGTTCACCACCGAGCAGCTGATGTACCTGCTGGTCGACTCCCGGGACGCCGGCCTGCTCGACGAGGACCGCCAGGAGCGCCTGGAGGACGCGCTGGAGCTGGGCCGCCGCCCGGTCACCGAGGTCCTGCTGCGGCCCGAGCAGTTGGTCACCGTGGACCCGAAGGCGACCGCCGCCGAGGTCGAGGAGCTCGCCCTGCGCACCGGCTTCTCGCGCTTCCCGGTCACCGACGGGGACCCGGCCGGCCACGGCTACCTGGGCTACCTCCACCTCAAGGACATCCTCGACGTGGACGACCCGTCGGCGCCCGTCCCGGCCCGGCTGTGGCGGCCGATCACGGTGCTGCGCGGCAGCCTCCCGCTGGACGACGCCCTCGGCGCGATGCGCCGCGCCACCTGCCACCTGGCCGCCGTGCTGGACCAGGACGGCCGCACGATCGGCGTGGTGATGCTGGAGGACGTCCTGGAGGAACTGGTCGGCGAGATGCACGACCCGGACCACCGGACGACCGCCTAGCCACCGGAAAACACCGTTCGCCGAGGGCGATTCTGCCCACAGCATGCAGCGGTTCCCAGGCCGACCACCCTCGGAGGAGGGTGGTCGGCATGAGACTCCTGCTGCTGGGTGGAACGAAGTTCGTCGGACGGGCCGTCGCCGAGGAGGCGCTGGCCAGGGGGTGGGAGGTGACGGCCCTCAATCGCGGCACGCAGCCCGCGCCCGAGGGCGTCCGGGTGCTGCTGGGCGACCGCACCGCCGAGGACGGCCTGGCCGCGCTCGGCACGGGGGAGTGGGACGCCGTGGTGGACACCTGGTCCTGGGCCCCGGCGGCCGTGCGTGACAGCGCCCGGCGGCTGAACGGCCGGGTCGGCCACTACGCGTACGTCTCCAGCCGCTCGGTGTACGACTACCCGCTGCGCGCCGGGGCCGACGAGACGGCACCGGTGGTCGACTCCGCACCGGACCTCACCGGCGAGGTGGGCTACGCCGAGGCCAAGCGTGGCGCCGAACTGGCCCTGGAGGCGGAGTACGGCGGGCGCGCCCTGCTGGTCCGCGCCGGACTGATCCTCGGCCCGTACGAGAACATCGGCCGACTGCCCTGGTGGCTCAACCGGATCGCCCGCGGCGGCCCGGTGCTCGCCCCCGGCCCGCGCGAGCTGCCCCTCCAGTACATCGACGGCCGCGACCTCGCCGGGTGGACCCTGGACGCGGTGGCGGCCCGGCTGAGCGGCCCGTACAACGTGGTCAGCCCGGCCGGCCACACCACCATGGGCGGGCTGCTGGAGGCCTGCGTCCGGACCACCGGCTCGGACGCCGAGCTGCGCTGGACCGACCCGGAGCGGATCACGGCGGCCGGCGTGGAGCCGTGGACGGAGCTGCCGATCTGGCTGGCGCCCGGCGAGCTCTACGACTTCCTGCACGGCGCCTCGGTCGCCCGCGCCGTCGACGCCGGGCTGCGCTGCCGCCCGGTCGCCGAGACGGTCGAGGACACCTGGGCCTGGCTGCGGTCGATCGGCGGCGAGGCCCCGCAGCGCGCCGACCGGCCGAACGTCGGGCTCGACCCCGAGCGCGAGGCGAGGCTGCTCGAGGGCTGAGGCCTGGAGGCCCGGAGGGGGAGCCGGTCGTCAGCCCCGGCCGTCGATCAGCTCCCCGTACGCCTGCACCAGGTCCGGCAGCCGCAGCGTCGCCAGGTCCTCCCGGCCCGGCGGCTCGCGCAGCAGCGACAGCCGCAGGTCCCGGTAGGCGCAGGACTTCTCGTACAGGGTACGGATGAACCGGCCGTTGCCCAACTCGTCGATCCAGCCCTCGCGCACCACGTGGACGCAGATGCTGGCCAGCTCCTCGGCCGCGTCCTCGTCCCAGCCGTCGCCGTCCCGGCCGGCCAGGGCGGCGCCGATCGCGGTCAGCTCGTTCGGCCGGTAGCTGGGGAAGTCGACCCGGGTGGTGAAGCGGGAGTTGAGGCCGGGGTTGGTGGCGAGCAGCCGGTTCATCCCCTCGGGGTAGCCGGCCAGGATCACCACCAGCCGGTCCCGGTTGTCCTCGGCCCGCTTGAGCAGCACCTGGAGCGCCTCGTCGCCGTACGCGTCGCCCTTGGTGTAGCCGGAGTTGGAGAGGCTGTACGCCTCGTCGATGAACAGCACACCGTCCAGCGCGGAGTCGATCAGCTCGTTCGCCTTGACGGCGGTCTGGCCGAGGAACTCGCCCACCAGGTCTGCTCGTTGGGCCTCCACCAGGTGGTCGCCGGAGAGCAGGCCGAGGGCGTGGAAGACCCGGCCGAGGATCCGCGCCACGGTGGTCTTGCCGGTGCCGGACGGGCCGGAGAAGACGAAGTGCCGCTTCGGCGGCTGAACCGGCAGCCCCTGCTCGGCCCGCAGCCTCGACATTCTCAACTGGGCGGACAGCGCCCGGACTTGGCGCTTGACCGGCTCCAGGCCGACCATCAGCGAGAGTTCCGCCAGGGCCGCGTCCAACTCCCGTTCGCCGCCCGCAGTTTGGGGCACCGGGGCGGCGGCGGTCCGGGGCTGGGCCTCGCCGCGCACCGGCAGCGGCGGAGGCGGCGCGACGGGGCCGGCCGGGGCGCCCGAGCCGGAGCGTTCGCCGGCCGTCTGCGGCGCGCCGTCCGTGGGGGCGGTGTCCGGGGCCGGTCCGGCGAGCGGGCCGTCCATCAGCGTCGCGTCCACCGAGGGCCCGCCGCCGGCCGGGGCGGTGCCGGGTCCGGCGCCGGCGCCGGTGCCGAACTCGGCGTCATAGAGCGGGCTTTCGGCGTAGCCGGGGTCCTCCTGGTAGCCCGTCTCACCGCCCGGCCCGGCCCCGTCCAGACCCACACCGTCCAGGCCGGTGCCGTCGAGTCCGGCCCCGTCCAGTCCGGCGCTGTCGAGTCCGACCCCGTCCAGCCCGCCCGAGCGCCCGTCCGCGAGCAGCCCGTCCGCGAGCGCGTCCTCCGCCGAGATCGCCGCCAACCGGGCCGAGGTGTCCATGAAGGCCGGATCCGCCCGGTGCACCGCCCGGTACAGCGGCAGCGCCGCCGCACTGCGCCCGGCCCCCTCGTAGGCCCGGGCCAGCCAGTACCGCAGCTCCTTGCGCTGCGGCTGCTCGGAGCGGCAGCGGGCCAGCGAGGCGGCCAGCGGGCCCTGCGCCTGGGCGCACATGTCCAGCCGCACCCGGGCCATGCCGGCGAAGAGCCCGGCCTCGATGCCCAGCAGCGGGTCGTCCAGCAGCCGGTCGGTGTCCCGGATCAACTGCTCCCAGTCCTTGAGCAGGTAGGACCGGCAGGCGTACAGGAACTGGGCGGACGGATCCTCGCTGGGCGCCGGGCACTGCTCCAACGCCCGGTCCAGCTCGGCCAGATGGCGGCCGTCCAGCCAGTGCGAGGCGTGCGCCAGCGCGAGGTCGCGGGCGTCCTCCAGCACCGGCTGGACCCACCAGCCCAGCCAGTACCAGGAACTGAGCGGGCGGCGGTGCAGCCTGCGCTGCTCGCCGAAGCGGGCCTGGTTGCGGTACATGGCGAGCAGGGCCGCCGAGGTGTCGCTGCGCAGGGCGTGCAGGCCGAGCCAGGCGTCGGCCATGCCGGGGTCCAGTCGGACGGCCGCCCGGAACTCCTCCTCGGCCCGGGCGTAGGCGCCGGCCGTGTAGGCGTCCATGGCCCGCAGCCAGGCCCGGTCGGCGAGCCGGTCCGGGCCGCCCGCCGTGCTGTCGGAACTGTCCACCGTCGTCACTCACGCCCCCCGCGGTGTGGCCCGGGGGTCGGCCGGCGGATCGCCCGTGCGCAGCCGGGCCGGTGGTCGTCGAGCCCCCGGGGCGCATATGCGCCTACCGGGAATCGTACCGGCGCGGGGCTGATCCGGAAGGGTGCCGCACAGGGTCAAATACGATCGCGCACAGGGTGGTTGAGCGGCCGGATGGCCGAAAAACCGCTGGCCGGGCGGGCTGGGGGAGGGGACCGGACGGCGCCCCCGGCTCACGGGGGAACAAGCCGGGGGCGCCGGGTCCGAAGCGGCCGGAACGGTGGGTTCCGGCGACTGAGGAGAACCTAAATCCTGGTGATGTCGCAGGTCAAGGGGCTAGTTGAAGGTTCACCGACGGTGCTCGGCACGATCCGTCCGGTCACCCCGTCGACCCTCGTGGCGGCGTGCGGACGGCTCGGGTCGGCGGCGAAGTGCGCCGCCTCCGCGCGGGCCCAACCGGCCCAGAATCCGGCGAGTTCCGGCCCGTCCCGCTCCTCGCCGCGCCGACGGGCCGCGGCGGCGTCCAACTCCATCCAGATCACCCGGGCCAGCCACGGCCGCACCTCCCGGCGCCCGGCCCCGACCCCCTCCACCAGCACCACCGGCGCGAGCGGCACCCGGGCGGTGCCCGTGAAGCGGCGCAGCGTCCAGTCGTACACCCGGTGCTCGGCGTCCCGGCCGGCCGCCAGCGGCTCCAGCACCTGCTCGCGCAGCCGCCCGGTCCAGCCGAAGAGCTCGGTGTGGGTGGCCAGGTCGTCGAGGTGGACCACCGGGGCCCCGCCGAGCGCCGCTGCCAGCCGCCCGGCGAAGGTCGTCTTGCCGGAGCCCGCGTGCCCGTCCACCGCGACCAGCCGCACCGGCCCGCAGGAGGGCGGCAGCTCCCGCAGCTCCGCCGCCAGCCCGGCCACCGCGTCGCGCCCGGCCACCGCGTCGCGCCCGTTGGCCGCGTCTGCCGCATCGCGCCCGGTCAGCGCATCGGCCCCGCCGACCGCGTCTGCCGCGTCGCGCCCGGTCAGCGGGTCGACCGGAGCCGGCGGACGGGGGGAGGAGACGGTTTCGGATGCAGCCACAACGTCAACCCTACGGTGCCGTAGCCCACCACTGCGGACAGATCATCTGTGCAGGTCGTGACGGCAGCGCGGGTTTCGGGCATACTCGCCTTCGCTACGCATGTGAACGGCCGTTCACCGCAACCCGGTGCCGGTCGGGCCGACCTGCCACACCCGCGCCGGACCACCCGCCACCCGGGCCCGGCGCCCGATCGAGGAGGCGACCCTCGCCATGACCCCCTCCCCCGTGAAAGCCGTGGAGCGCCAGCTGCCCAGCGAGGAGGCCCGCGAGCTGCTGAGCCTCACCCGGGACCTGGTCCAGCGCGAGCTCCAGCCGCGCGCGGCGGAGGACGAGGCCGCGGACCGCTTCCCCCGGGAGGTCTTCCGCACCCTGGGCGAGGCCGGCCTGCTCTCCCTCCCGTACGGCGAGGAGTACGGCGGCGGCGAGCAGCCCTACGAGGTGTACCTCCAGGTGCTCGAGGAGCTCGCGTCCGGCTGGCTCGCGGTCGGCCTCGGCGTCAGCGTGCACACCCTGTCCTGCCACGCGCTGGCCACCTTCGGCAGTGACGAGCAGCGCGCCAAGTGGCTGCCCGGCATGCTCTCCGGCGAGCAGCTCGGCGCCTACTGCCTCTCCGAGCCGCAGTCCGGCTCGGACGCGGCGGCCCTGCGCACCCGTGCCGACCTCGACGGGGACGAGTACGTCGTCAACGGCACCAAGGCGTGGATCACCCACGGCGGCCAGGCCGACTTCTACAGCGCCCTGGTGCGTACCGGCGTCGACGGCCCCAAGGGCATCAGCTGCCTGCTCGTCCCCGGCGACCAGCAGGGCCTGTCGGCCGCGCCGCCGGAGCACAAGATGGGCATGCGCTCCTCGCCGACCGCCCAGCTGCACTTCGACGGCGCCCGGGTGGCCCGCGAGCGGCTGATCGGCGAGGAGGGTCAGGGCTTCCAGATCGCGCTCGCCGCACTGGACTCCGGTCGCCTCGGCATCGCCGCCTGTGCGATCGGCGTCGCCCAGGCCGCGCTCGACCTCGCGGTCGACTACGCGCGCACCCGGCGCCAGTTCGGCCGCCCGATCGCCGACTTCCAGGGCCTGTCCTTCATGCTCGCCGACATGGCGACCCAGATCGAGGCCGGGCGCTCGCTCTACCTCGCCGCCGCGCGGCTGCGCGACGCGGGTCGGCCGTTCTCCAAGGAGGCGGCGATGGCCAAGCTGTTCTGCACCGACACCGTGATGCGGGTGACCACCGACGCCGTCCAGGTGCTCGGCGGCTACGGCTACACCCAGGACTTCCCGGCCGAGCGCTACATGCGCGAGGCCAAGGTGCTGCAGATCGTCGAGGGCACCAACCAGATCCAGCGCCTGGTGATCGGCCGCCACCTCACCAAGGGCTGAGCCGAGGGCCGGACCGAGGTCCGGCACGACGTCCGGCGCGAGGTCCGGCACGAGGGCGGGAGCCCTCCCCGATACGGCCCCCGGCCGCCACTCCAGGGTGCGGAGTGACAGCCGGGGGCAATTCTCTGACTGGACGTCAACTCATCGGCGCACGGCGGGAGTCAGCGCCGTGCGAGCCGTCGGCGCTGCTCCGGGATGGTGGCGAGCGGGACGGCCGCGGCGATCGGCCGCACGGCCTTGGCCTGAGCGCCGACGGTGCTGCCCGCACCGCGCACCGGGCGGTGCACCAGCGCGTGCGAGAACGGCTGGGTGCGCCAGTCGAGTCCGCTCGGGAGCTTGAACAGCGCCTCGAACCCGGTCGGTTCGTCGTCCTCCGGGGTCTCGACCTCGGCCAGGTCGTCGGTCAGGGTGCCCGAGCCGGGGCAGATCGCGGGGGCGAAGGGGTTCCAGGCGGTGGGCAGCAGTGCGTGCTGTGGCAGCCGCTCCTCGTCCGCCACCAGGGCGATCGGACGACGGCACTCGGGGCAGTGGACCCGGAAGATGTCCCAGGTCTCGGCCTCGCCGGGGTCGGTACCCGGCGCGTGGTCGGCCGCGAGGCCGTCGCGGCCGGTCAGATCGTCGGTCTCGTCGACGGCCAGCACACGCTGGTCAGTAGCAGGCATGGGGATCCCCCTAGGATCGGGCCCGGCGTGGTCGCTCTGGGGCCACAACCAGCACTTCCCTCCGACTCGGGCTCATAACCCTGCGGAGTTGTGCACCGTGATGCACCGGGTGTGTCCTTGGCCACACCGCCCGCCACATTCACCCGGCACATGCCCATGTGACACCTGTGGTCCTACCCCGTGCAACCACCGTGCGCCCCCCGTGCCCCCGACCGGGTAGGTTTGCCGACTGTGGAGGATCTAGACCAACGCATCGTCCAGCTGCTCCTGGAGGACGGCCGGATGAGCTACACGGACCTGGGCAAGGCCACCGGCCTGTCCACCTCGGCGGTGCACCAACGGGTGCGCCGCCTCGAACAGCGCGGGGTGATCCGCGGCTACACCGCGATCATCGACCCCGACGCCGTCGACCTGGCGCTGACCGCGTTCATCTCGGTCAAGCCCTTCGACCCCAGCGCCCCGGACGACACCCCGGAGAGACTGGCCGGCCTGCCCGAGATCGAGGCCTGTCACAGCGTCGCCGGCGACGAGAACTACATCCTCAAGGTGCGGGTCGGCGCCCCCGGTGACCTGGAGGACCTGCTGGCCCGGATCCGCAGCGCCGCCGGAGTCTCCACCCGCACCACCGTGGTGCTCTCCACCCCGTACGAGGCCCGACCCCCGAAGCTCTGAAGGCCGGGCCGGCTCCCCGGGGGGAAAAGCAAGGGGCAGACTTAGCCGCATGACCGAACGCACCCTCCGGACCGTCCTGCTGCGCGGCGGCGCCGTCTACAGCCCCGCCGACCCCTTCGCCACCGCGATGCTCGTGGAAGGCGGGCAGATCGCCTGGGTCGGCAGCGACGGCGCCGCCGAGGCGTACGCCGCGACCGCCGACGAGATCGTCGAGCTGGACGGCGCCCTGGTCACCCCCGCCTTCGTCGACGCCCACGTGCACGCCACCGCCACCGGACTGGCGCTCACCGGCCTCGACCTCACCGGCAGCCCCTCGCTGGCCGCCGCCCTGGCCGCCGTCACCGCCTTCGTCGAGGCGCAGCCGGAGACCGGCGGGGTGCTGATCGGCCACGGCTGGGACGAGACCGGCTGGCCCGAGGGCCGCCCGCCCACGCTCGCCGAACTCGACGCGGCCGCCCGGGGCGCCGCGCTCTACCTCTCCCGCACCGACGTGCACTCCGCGCTCGCCACCACCGCGCTGCGCACCCTCACCGAGGGCCTCGCCGAGCGCCCCGGCCACGACGCCGAGGGCCCGCTCACCAAGGACGCCCACCACGCCGTCCGGCAGACCGCGCTGGCGCAGCTCACCCCCGAGCAGCGCCGCCGCGCCCAGCGGGCCACCCTGGCCCGCGCCGCCGAGCTCGGCATCGGCGCCCTGCACGAGTGCGCCGGCCCGGAGATCTCCGCCGAGGCCGACCTGGCCGCCCTGCTGGAGCTGGCCGCCGAGGGCGAGGGCCCCGAGGTCTTCGGCTACTGGGGCGAGCTGGGCGGAGTCGAGACGGCCCGCCGGCTCGGCGCGGTGGGCGCCGGCGGCGACCTCTTCGTGGACGGCGCGCTCGGCTCGCACACCGCCTGCCTGCACGCCCCCTACTCCGACGCCGAGCACACCGGCACCGCCTACCTGACCGCCGGGCAGGTCGCCGACCACGTCGCCGCCTGCACCGAGGCCGGGCTGCAGGCCGGCTTCCACGCGATCGGCGACGCGGCGCTCGCCGCCGTCATCGAGGGCGTGCGCACGGCCGGCGAGCGGGTCGGCGCCGCCCGGGTCAAGGCGCTGCGCCACCGCGTCGAGCACGCCGAGGCCCTGGACGACGAGGCCATCGCGGCCTTCGCCGAACTCGGCCTGACCGCCTCCGTCCAGCCCGCCTTCGACGCCGCCTGGGGCGGCCCGGACGGCATGTACGCGCAGCGCCTGGGTGCCGAGCGGGCGGCCGGCCTCAACCCGTACGCCGCGCTGCTGCGGGCCGGCGTCCCGCTGGCCTTCGGCTCGGACGCCCCGGTCACCCCGCTCGACCCGTGGGGCACCGTGCGCGCCGCGGCCTTCCACCGGACGCTGGAGCACCGGATCTCGGTCCGTGCCGCCTTCACCGCCCACACCCGCGGCGGCTGGCGCGCGATCGGCCGCGACCACGACGGCGTGCTGGTGCCCGGCGCGGTCGCCAACTACGCGCTCTGGGCCGCCGACGAGCTGGTCGTCCAGGCCCCGGACTCCCGGGTGGCGGGCTGGTCCACCGACCCGCGCTCCGGCACCCCCGGCCTGCCCGACCTCACCCCGGGCCACGAACTCCCGGTCTGCCTGCGGACGGTGGTCCGCGGCCGCACCGTGTACGAGCGGTAATTCGGATGAACGGCGGGCGATCACCCTCATAGGGTGCGGGCCATGACCGAACTCGTCCCCGCCGACTTCACCGTCCCGCGCGAGCTGCTCGCCCCGGAGTTCCGCCTGGAACCCCTGGGCGAGCAGCACAACGCCTCCGACCACGCCGCCTGGACAGGCAGTATTGAGCACATCAGCGCCACCCCCGGCTGGGCCGGCCGCGGTTGGCCGCCCGTCGACGGCATGACCCCGGAGGACAACCTCGCCGACCTGCGCCGGCACGCCGCCGACTTCGAGGCCCGCCGCGGCTTCACCTACACCGTCCTGGAGCCGGACCGGGACGAGGTGATCGGCTGCCTGTACATCTACCCGGACCGCGAGGACCCGTCCGCGGTCTCGGTCAGCTCCTGGGTCCGCGCCGACCGCGCCGAGCTGGACGCCCCGCTGTACCGCGCCGTCTCCGCCTGGCTCACCGACCACTGGCCGCTGGGGCGCTTCCGCTACTCGGAGCGCTGATCCGCCCAGGACGGGCCCCAGCACCCTGACCTCACGCGCCCTCGACGTTCCGGGGTACCTTCTTCGCACAGCGTCCGAACAGCAAGCCCCAGGAAGATGGTGCGCCGGTGGCCATGCCCGTCACCCAGGAGCGGTCCGGGACCGCTCCCGAGCCACAGGAACCGGCCCAGGCCCCCGGCCGCCTCGCCCGCGCGCTCGCCAAGGTCCGGGCCGGCCTGCCGCGCACCGGCCTCGCCGCGCTGTCCGGCCTGCTGCTCGCCTTCGCCTTCCCGCCGTACGACCTGTGGCCGCTGTCGCTGCTGGGCGTCGCCGCGCTGTCGCTGCTCACCCGCGGCCGCACCTTCCGCCAGGGCGCCTGGACGGGCTTCGCCTTCGGCTTCCCGTTCTTCCTGATGCTGCTCAGCTGGCTGCGGGTGGTCGGCTGGGACGCCACGGTCGGCCTGTCGGTCGTCGAGGCGCTGTTCCTGGCCCTGCTCGGCGGGGCGCTGGCGCTCACCTCCCGACTGCCCGGCTGGGCGCTCTGGGCGGCCGCCCTGTGGGTCACCCAGGAGTGGGCGCGCGACCGGCTGCCGCTCGGCGGCTTCCCCTGGGGCCGGCTCGCCTTCGCCAACACCGCGACCCCGTACACCCCGCTGGCCGCCCTCGGCGGCGCACCGCTGGTGACCTTCGCGGTCGCCCTGTCCGGCACCCTGCTCGCCTGGGCGGCGCTGCGCCTGCGCGGGCCGGGCCGGGCCCCGAAGGCCGCCGCCCTGGCGGCGCTCGGCGCGGTGGCCACGCTGCTGGTCGGCTACCTCGTCCCGGTGCCCACGGCCGCGGCCGACACCGTGAAGGTCGCCATCGTCCAGGGCAACGTGCCCAACCCGGGCATGGACTTCCTGGGCCGCCCGATGATGGTGCTCAACAACCACGCCTCGGCCACCGAGCGCCTCGCCGCGGACGTCCAGGCCGGCAAGGTGCCGCGCCCCGACGTGGTGATCTGGCCGGAGAACTCCTCCGACCTGGACCCGTTCAGCGACCCGCTGGCCCGCCAGCGCATCGACGAGGCGGTCAAGGCGGTCGGCGTGCCCACCCTGGTCGGCACCCTGGTGGACGGCCCGGACGCGCAGCACGTCCAGAACGAGGGCATCGTCTGGGACCCGGTCACCGGCCCCGGCGCCTCCTACACCAAGCAGCACCCCGTCCCGTTCGGCGAGTACGTGCCGTTCCGCGCCCAGCTGATGAAGGTGGTCACCCGCCTCCAGCGGGTCGCCCGCGACTTCTACCCGGGCGACCACAACGGCGTGATGCAGCTTGGCCCGGCGAAGATCGGCGACGTGATCTGCTTCGAGGTGGCCTACGACGAGATCGTCCGGGACACCGTGGACAGCGGCGCCCGCGTCCTGGTGGTCCAGACCAACAACGCGACCTACGCCGAGACCGGTCAGCCCGAGCAGCAGCTGGCGATGAGCCGGCTGCGCGCGGTCGAGCACGGCCGGGCCGTGTTGATCGCCGCCACCAGCGGCATCAGCGCCGTGATCGCCCCGGACGGCACCGTCGAGCAGCGCACTGCCGAGCTGACCCCGGCCGAGCTGTCCGCCACCGTCCCGCTGCGCGACGGCACCACGGTGGCCGACCGGGTCGGTGCCCTCCCGGAGTGGACGCTGGCCGTCGGCGGCCTGCTGGCCTGCGGCGCCGCCCTGCTGGTCGGCCGTCGCCGGAAGCCGGCGGGCGGAACACCGGCCGCCGGGGAATCGTTGGACCAGGTGGTGCCGTAGCCGGCCCGGACCTCCCGTGCGGCGCGCATTGCACCGCTTGGAGTGGATTCGTACCGTGACCCAGCAAGCTACCCCGACCCGTCCGGTTCCGCGCGGAAGGCTCCGCCGGGTGCTGCCGTTGCTGATCACCGCCTGGCTGGTGCTGGAGATCTGGCTGCTGGTCCTGGTGGGTTCGTGGCTGGGCGGCCTCGCCGTCCTGCTGCTGCTCATCGCCGGCGGGGTGATCGGCGGCTCGCTGATCAAGCGGGCCGGCCTGAAGGCGCTGTCGGCGGCGGTCGAGCAGAGCAAGAACCCGCAGTCCCAGCAGCCGCAGACCGGCACCAGCATGACCGTGCTGGCCGGGCTGCTGCTGATCGTCCCCGGCTTCCTGTCCGACCTGGTCGCCCTGACGCTGCTGTTCCCGCCGACCCGGGCGCTGTGGCGGGTGGCCGGGCGCAGGGTCGCGGACAAGGCGATGCGCAGCACCTCCACCGTGGGCACCGACGCGTTCGCGGACGCGATGCGGCTGCAGGAGCAGCTGCGCATCCACCGCCCGGACGGCAAGGTCGTCCAGGGCGAGGTGGTCGACCCGGAGGCCGGTCCGCGCGGCCCGCAGGGCCCGGACACCACCTACCGGCCGCCGATCAACGGCTGACCGGGCCGCCCACCTCCGACAACGCGAAAGGGACCCTGGTGACCAGGGTCCCTTTTCGCGTCCTCCCGCTCGTGGCGGGAGCGAGATGTGTCAGGCGCTCTTGCGGGTGTCCCGCGGGTGCACCGCGAGGTTCATCCCGCCGGAGCGGAGCACGGCCAGCCGTTCGGCCAGCACCTCCTCCAACTCCTCGCGCGTCCGGCGCTCCATCAGCATGTCCCAATGGGTGCGCGTGGGCTTGGTCTTCTTCTCCTCAGGCTCGTCACCGTCGAGGAGAACCGCCTCCTGACCGCAGAAGCGGCATTCCCAGGCCTGAGGGATCTCCGCCTCGACCGAGAATGGAACCTCGAATCGGTGTCCGTTCTGACATGCGTACTCGACGGTCTGGCGGGGAGCCAGATCGATACCACGGTCGGTCTCGTAGCTAGTGGCCCCGAGTCGCGTGCCGCGGAGAGCTCGCTCGCTCATGAATCGTGCCTCCCGGGCTTATGGCCCACAGGACTAGTGGTCGCTGTTCTTCGTCGTTCGGTCAACGCTC
Organism: Kitasatospora sp. NPDC058162; assembly: GCF_042884005.1. NCBI lineage: Bacteria > Bacillati > Actinomycetota > Actinomycetes > Kitasatosporales > Streptomycetaceae > Kitasatospora > Kitasatospora sp. NPDC058162. The sequence goes on along the minus strand of NZ_JBHVUS010000030.1, from coordinate 33,955 downwards.
GGCTTCCGACGAAGATTCCCGTCCGGGGACATGCGTCGTCTGTCGTGCCGCCCCTGTTTGTACCCACCGTCGCCCGATTTGTCACATCTGGCCGGTGATATCACCCCAGGTGTCACCTATTTCACATCTGGTGAGCGTGCGGACTTTCTGTGACGAGCGTACCGGGAGGGGATTCCGCGGCGCCCGCCGCCCCCGCTTCCCGCGCGTTCAGGAGATCGGTCGGGAACGGATCATCGGCTCGGTCTTGCCCAGGTCGACCGGTCGGACGGGCGGGGCGTCGGCCGGGACCACCGGGGGGCGGTCCGGGCGGGGCGGCGTGTCGGAGGCGGGTTCGGTCCGGCTGTCGCGGTGCGGCAGCAGGGCGATCACCGCGTCCCGCAGCTGGGCCGGGGCGTCCTCGTCCAGCGGGTCGACGGTGGCCGGCACCTGGAGCCGGACCGGGGCCCCGTTGCCGATCCGGGCGTAGCCGCGGCCGACCGGCGCCAGGGCGGCGGGCACGATGTCCAGCGGCGCGCCGAGCGCGGCGTGGCCCTCCTCGGGCCCGGCCGGGCCGAGCAGCACCCGGGCCCGGGTGGTGGCCCGGACGGTCGGGGTGATCCGGTCCCGGGCCTCGACGTCGTCCGCGATCACCACGGTGACCCGGGCGGCCCGGCCGTGCCGCAGCGGCAGTTCCAGCAGCTCCTGCGGGTCGGGGCGGCCCTCGGCGTGGGCGAGCTCGCCCAGCTCGGTCGGGTGGTCCAGCAGCAGCCACAGCGGCCGGGTGAGGTCCTCGGGCAGGGTGGCGCCGCTGTGCCGGGCGGCGTTCAGCGCGGCGAGCCGGCGCTCGGTCTCCTGGGCGGCCCACTCCAGCGCGGCCAGCGCGCCGTGCAGGCTGGTCTCCACGGTGTGCACGCCGGGCCGGTTGACCAGGCAGGCGTGCTCCCCGGTGCCGGCGCCGTCGACCACCACCAGGTCGCCGTACGGGAGCGCCTGGAGCGCGATCGAGCGGATCAGGCTGGAGGTGCCGTAGCCGGCGACGCCGAGGGCCAGCAGGTGCGGCTCGGAGGAGCGCGGGCCGGTGCGCCAGACCACCGGCGGCTGCTGGGCGGTGGCCCCGCCCTGGTGGACCGGGATGGTGCGGGCGGTGCCGTCCTCGTCGGTGAAGCCGAGCACGATCTCGCCGGGGGCCGCGACGAAGCGCTGGGCGGCGATGTCGGTGGGCAGCGGGGCCAGCGCGGTGATCCGCAGCCGGTTGGACTCCTCGTCCCAGTCGAAGCGGTACTCCCGGGCCCGCCCGGCCTTGCCCTGGACGACCTGCTCGATCCGGGCCCGGGCGGTGGGCTCGGTGTCGGTGAAGTACGCGGGGTAGCTGAGCTCCAGCCGGGAGAGCCGGCCCTCGCCGTCGAACTCCCAGGAGCCGAAGGCGCTCTTGTAGCTGCCCTCGAAGTGGTACAGCGGGTTGGCGTCCTCGGGGCCGCACAGGTACGGCGTGAGCGCGGAGTAGAGGGCGCTGAGCTTGACGTCGGCGACGTCGGGCGCGGGCGGGGCGGGGGCCGCCTTGGGGGCGCGGCCGGCCCAGGCGGCGCTGGCCATCAGGGCGATCAGCGCGAACAGCAGTCCGTGCGGCAGCAGGTAGATCCCGATCAGCATCGCGGCGGACAGGAACAGCGTGGGCCCGCGGCGCTCCTTCGGGGTGGCCTGCCAGCGGCCCTTGGCCCAGCCGGCGTGGTGGCGCAGCCCGCGGCCGATCACGGTGAGCGGGGCGAACATGTCGGTGGCGTGGTCCCCGGCGGTTCGGGCGATCTCGCGGCCCTTGCCGAGCTGGCGGTGGAGCGGCATTCCTTGACTCCCCGGACGAGTGGGACGGGTGGGGTGAGGGGGGACTGCTCGTGGTACGACGGGGCCCGGGGCGGTGGGATCCGCGCCCGGGCCGGTGGGGGAGTGACGGCGCCTAGAACCGAATGCCGCCGAGCAGGCTGGCCAGGCTGGCGCCGCCGGCGGTGATGCTGGGGGCGATCGAGGAACCGGCGATGTAGAAGCCGAGGAGGGCGCAGACGATGGCGTGGGAGACCTTTAGTCCGTCCCTGCGGAAGAACAGAAAGGCGATGGTGCCGAACAGGACGATGCCGGAAATCGAGAGGATCACTTCTGCTCCTCGGGGAGGGGGACAGGGGCAGTGTTACCGAAAGTGCCCTAATCGTGACAAAAAGTAATAGATGATGGAACGGTGCAAACGGGTGGTTCTGCCGTTCATTGCCGTCGGGTGAGCCGGACGGCGGTGTGCGAACCGGCCGGGGTGGGGGCCTGGGGTCGCGCGGAAGCCGGGTGGAATCGGTGCAGCGAGGCATTCCCGGGGGGTGGGCGGGAAGTTTCCGGGGGGTCCCGGAAGTTCGCTCGAATGGCGGCGCGACCCGCGCCGCCGCTCGTCGTACCGCGTCCCGGGGTGGTGGGGCCGTCCGGATTCCGGACGCCCGCTGGTCCGGCGGCGGCACCGGCCGCTACGGTGCGGTACGCACCAGCCCTCCCTCAGGAAAGGCAGTCCGCCATGACCGATGCCCCCGACGCCGAGGTGATCGCGCTCGCCGGGAAGCTCTTCGACGCCGCCCGGGCCGGTGACACCGCCACCCTGGCCACCGCGCTCGACGCGGGCGTCTCCGCGGACCTCACCAACGGCAGCGGCGACACCCTCGTCATGCTGGCCGCCTACCACGGCCATGCGGCCACCGTCGAAGCCCTGCTCCAGCGCGGCGCCGACCCGAACCGCGCCAACGACAAGGGCCAGACCCCGCTCGCCGGCGCCGTCTTCAAGGGCGGTGCGGACGTCGTCGACGCCCTGCTGGCCGGCGGCGCCGACCCGAGGGCCGGCGTCCCCTCCGCCGTCGACGCCGCCGCGATGTTCGGCAAGGCCGAGCTGCTCGCCCGGTTCGAGGCCCAGTAGGGACGGGCCGTAGGCTTTTCCACCATGGAGAGCACCGCCGAGCAGGCCGCCAGCACCGTCGAGTTCCGCATCACCGGGTACGCCCACCCCGACGCGCAGGCCCTGTCGGCGGAGGTGCAGCAGGAGTACGTCCGCCGCTACGGCGACCCGGACGAGACCGTGATGCACCCCGAGGACTTCGAGGCCCCGGCCGGCCTGTTCATGATCGCCTACCTGGACGGCCGACCGGTCGCCTGCGGCGGCTGGCGGGCCAAGCAGGCCGGCCCGAACGGGCTGCGCGACGGCGACGTCGAGCTCAAGCGGATGTTCGTGGTCCCCGCCGCCCGCGGCCGGGGCCTGGCCCGGGCGGTGCTGCACCGGCTGGAGGAGACCGCGGTCGAGGCCGGGCACACCCGCGTCATCCTGGAGACCGGCAGCGAGCAGCCCGAGGCCATCGCGCTGTACGGCTCCGAGGGCTACACGGCGATCCGCAAGTTCGGCATCTACAAGGACCACCCGCTGAGCATCTGCCTCGGCAAGGAGCTCCCGGAAGCTCCGGCGACGGTCTGAGCGGCGGGCGCGCCGGGTAGACACCCCTGGTGAGCCAACGAGCACCCGAAGCGGAACACCTCCCCGCGCTGGCCGCGCCGGGCGGGGAACTGGACCGGCTGGTCCGGGACGGCGCGCGCACCGTGGGCGCGGGCGCCGTCTGGGCCGTCGGCGACGCCGGGGGCACGCTCGGCGGCGGCAGCCACGGCACGCTCGGGCAGGGCCGGTACGCGCGGCTCGCACCCGGGCCGGACACCCGGTACGACCTCGCCAGCCTCACCAAGGTCGTGGCGCTCTGGCCCTGCGCCGGAGTGCTGTGGCAGTCCGGGCGGCTGCCGCTGGACGAACCGCTCGGCCGCTGGTGGCCGCCCGCCGCCGGGCGGCCGGTCGGTGCGGTGACGGTCCGTCAACTCCTGGCCCACACCGCCGGGATGCTCCCGTACACCCGCTTCGAGCAGCTCTACGGGCGGGAGCCGGCCGCGATCCGGGCCGGGGTGCTCGCCGCCCCGCTGGACCGCGCACCGGGGGCGGCCGTGGAGTACACCGACCGCGCCGCCGTGCTGCTCGGCTACCTGGTCGAGGACCTCGGCGGCGCGCCGCTGGACGTGCTCGCCGCGCGCTGGACCTGGCGGCCGCTCGGCATGGCCGACACCCGGTACGGGCCGCTCGGTGCGGCGGAAGCCGCCCGCACCGCGCCCACCGAGTACCACGAGCCGACCGGCGCCCACCTGTGCGGTGTCGTGCACGACCCGTCGGCCCGGCTGCTCGGCGGCGTCTCCGGCAACGCCGGCGCCTTCTCCACCGCCCGCGACCTCGCCCGCTTCCTCGCCGCCGTGCTCGCCCCGCCGGCCGAACTCCCCTGGGGCGGGCCGTGGATCACCGAATCGCTGCGCGAGCAGACCGGCGGCCTGGCCCCCGCGCGCGGCCTGTCCTGGCTGTTCGCGGCCGGCACCGACCCGGCCGAGGGCACCTTCGTCCACTACGGCTTCACCGGCACCGGCTTCTGGGTGTCCCGCCGGCAGGGCCGCTGGGCCCTGCTGCTCACCAACAAGGTGCACTACGACCGGACCGTCCAGCCGTTGACCGACCTGCGCAACGCCTTCCGGCGGGCGGTCTTCGGGTAGCCGATGTTCTCGGCCTGTCCGGGGCGGCACCCGATCGGGTGGATTAGGTACGAACCACCTTCGGTGCGGCGGCGATTGGGGCAGAGTGGCTGCGACGGGCAGCGGCCGGCGGAGGAGGCGCGATGACGGAGACCTGGGCACTCTCGGAGGAGGAGTGGCTCGCCCGGATAGTGCGCGCCTACATCGGCTGCAGCGTGCTGCTGACCGACGAGGACGACAAGGTTCTGCTGCTGAAGGCCAGTTACCTCGACCAGTGGCAGTTCCCCGGCGGCGGGATGGACCCGGGGGAGGGGCCCGCCGAGTGCGCGGCCCGCGAACTGCGGGAGGAGACCGGGCTGTTGGCGGGCGAGCTGCGGCTGCTGGTGGTGGAGTGGCGCGAGGCGATCCCCGACCAGGGCCGGCACGCCCACCCGGCCGTGCACTTCATGTTCGACGGCGGCGCGGTCGCGCCGGGTACGGCGATCCGCTTGCAGGCGGAGGAGGTCGCCGACCACGGCTACTTCACCCCCGCCCGGGCGGCCGCCCTGCTGAACCCCTGCGCGGCGCGCCGGCTCACCGGGGCCCTGGAGGCCCGGCGGACCGGCGCCGCCGCGCTGCTGCACTCGGCGGGGTACGTGGGCTGACGGTCCGTCAGAGCAGGGTGCTCCAGTAGTACCAGAACCGGTTGAGGACCATCAGCGCGATCACCGCCGCCCACAGCACCGGCAGCGCCCAGTGGTAGCGCGCCGCCTCCCGCACCACCGTCCGCAGCCGCGGCCCCGCCGGGATCACCCCGGTGCGCAGGTTGTGCAGCGTGGTGTACCAGAACAGCGCCACCACCGTCGCCCACACCACCATGCAGTACGGGCACAGCGCGCCGATCTCGTACAGCGCCTGGTCGACCAGCCAGTGCACGAACACCACGCCCAGCGCCGTCCCGGCGTGCAGGCCCAGCCAGAACCAGCGCCGGTAGGCGGCGCCCGCCAGCAGCCCCGCCCCGATCGCCGCCAGCGCGCCGAACGCGGCCAGGCCGATCAGCGGGTTCGGGAAGCCGAACACCTCCGCCTGCTCGGTGCGCATCACCGAGCCGCAGCTGATCACCGGATTGATGTTGCAGCTGGGGACGTACGACGGGTTCTCCAGGATGCGGAGCTTGTCGAAGGTCAGGACCGCCGAGGCGGCCAGGCCGACCAGCCCGCCGAGGAACAGCAGGAGGGCGAGGGCCCGGCTCGCGCCGATCGGGCCCCGGCCGGTGGCGTCGGGGGCGGGCGGGGAGGGGTGCACGGTGGTCGCGGCGGTCATGGCAGCTCACTCCGGTGGCTGGCTGGGAGGGGCCGGCCCGGCCGGGAGTTCGGCCGGGCCGGTGGTGCCGTGCGGTGCGGGGGCGGGACGGGGCGGTGCGGGACGCTGCGGCCTACTGCAGGCCGGCGGCCTGCTTGACCTGGGCGGTGAACTGCTCCGGCGTCGCGGTGGCGTTGCCCGTGAACAGGTTGATGGTCTTGCCGTCCACCTTGACCGTCGGGGTGCCGGTCACCTGGCTGTTGTTGAACGCCTCGGCCACCTTCGCCGCCCAGGGCGCGTAGGTCTTGTCGGTGACCGCCTTCACGAAGGCGTCCGTCTTCAGCCCGGGCACCTGGCCGGCCAGGTCCAGCAGGTGGTTGACGTCGCCGAAGCCGTCCTCGCGCTCGTCCGGCTGGTTGGCGTACAGCACGTCGTGGAAGGCCTTGAACTTGTCCACGCCCTCGTTCAGCGCGGCCCCGGCGGCGGCCAGCGCGGTGCGCGAGCCCTTGCCGCCGAGGTTCTTGTCCAGGAAGGCGGCCAGGTGGAACTCCACCTTGATCTGGCCGTCCTGGGTGAGCTCCTTGACGGTCTGGCCGTTCGCCGCCTCGAAGTGCTTGCAGACCGGGCAGCGGAAGTCCTCGTAGACCTCCATGGTGTGCGGGGCGTCGGCCTTGCCGTAGGTGATCACCGTGCCGTCCTGGCCGGTGGCGTTGGCCGGGACGACCAGCGGGGCCGAGGAGGCCGCCGAGGACGCCTTGTCGTCGTTCTTCGAACCGGTGTTGATAGCAAGCGCGACACCGCCGGCGAGGGCCAGCACGACGACGGCGGAGACCGACACGACGATCAGCTGACGGCGCTTGGCGGCCTGCTGCTCGCGGCGCTGCGCTTCCTGGATCCGCTCGCGGGCACTGATGCGCTGGGCCTCGCGCTTGGTGGGGTTCTGGGCCATGGGGAAGTCAACTCCTGTACGCGGCGCGCGGGTGCGCGCGGGGAGCCGCACGCACGGGTGCGGCGGGGGCGGTGAACGCGGGAGTCGGGCGCACTGCCTGCGGGCGTACGGAACGTACGGAAAACGCACGGAACGTACGGAGAACGTACGGAAAAGGGGTACGCGCTCAGCAGGCAGGCGCGAGGACCGGCGGACCACGCCGGGGGGCCGGGCTCAGCACCACGTCCTCGCGGCGCGGCCGCTCGTGGTCCGACACCGGCAGCGGCACCCGCAGCACCGGGCGCACCGGGGCGGGGACCAGCAGCAGGAGCAGGGCCCGCAGCGGGCGGGCCAGCGAGTGGTGCAGCGCGCGCAGCGCCCGGGCCAGGCCGGACAGCGCCGCATCGCCCAGCCGCAGCCAGGCGGAGGCGGCCAGCGCGATCGCCAGGTGCACCACCAGGAGCAGCAGCTGGGTCGCGGCGGGCGCCAGCTCCCCGGCGTGGCCCAGCGGCCCGCCGAGCAGCGAGCCGTCCACCGAACCGCCGCCGCAGACCAGCAGGTTCACCCCGCGCGCGGACACGTGCTCGGACAGCACCGGCCCACAGGCGGTCTGACCCAGGTTGAAGGTGGTGTTCAGCAGTAGCTCGACCGGCACCATCACCGCGGTGATGTGCAGCAGCCGGCGCTCCCCGCCGGCCAGCGCGGCCGCGAGCAGGAAGACGACGGCGCTCGCGGTGGCCACCAGCGACAGCGACAGCGGGCGACCGGTGATGACCACCTGGCCCAACGCGGCCATCGGCACGGCGAGCGCGGTGAACACCGCGGCCCGCAGGGCCCTGGTCGCATGGGTGGAGGTCAGCACGCTCCGGAGTATGCCATGCCCCTCGCACCGGGCACGAGGGTGCGTACGGCCCTTGACCTCCGGGGGCGGTCGGCCGCGACCGTGCGGGGTCGACAGCCGCCGCCCGGTGCCTACCCTGGAAGGCATCACCGGTGACCCCGACGAGCCGGTGACCCCGACGAGGGGGTGCGCGTCCATGGCGAGGCCCGAGACCACGGTCGGACAAGTGCTGCTCGACCGCGTCGAGGCCCAGGCGGTGGTGCTGGCCGGGCTGGACGACGCCGTCCGGGTTGACGAACCCGACGCGGTCCACCGGATGCGGGTCGCCTGCCGACGGCTGCGCAGCGCGCTTCGGACCTTCCGGCGCCTCCTCGACCCCGGCGCCACCGACACCCTGGTCGCCGACCTGCGCTGGCTGGGCGCCGCCCTGGGCCGGGCCCGGGACGGCGAGGTGCTCGCCGAACGGCTGGCCGCCCGGGCCCGCGAGCTGCCCGCCGCCTGCGGACCGGAGCGGGTCGCGGTGGCGCTGCGGCACTGGGGCGAGGCCGAGTACCGCCGGGCGCGGCCCGAGGTGGTCGCCGCCCTCGACAGCCCCCGCCGCCGGGCCCTGGGCGAAGCCCTGACCACCCTGCTCGCCGACCCGCCGCTGCGCCCGCGCGCCGCCCGCGCCGCCGTCCCCGAGCTCTCCCGGATCGCGGCCCGGGAACAGCGCCGCACCGCCGCCCGGGTCCACACCGCCCTCGCGGCCGGGCCCGCGGAGCGCGACGGCGCCCTGCACGAGGCCCGCAAGGCCGCCAAGCGCGCCCGGTACGCCGGTGAGGCGGCGGTTCCCGCGGTCGGCGCGGCGGCGGAGCGCTACGCGGAGCGGATGAAGGCCGTCCAGGAGGTGCTGGGCGAACACCAGGACGCGGTGGTCGCCGCCGCGGCCCTGGCCGGTAGGCCCGTTGCGGCGGGGGAGCCCTTCGCCTACGGCGTGCTCTACGCGGGCCAGCTGGCGGCGGCGGAGACGGCCCGGGAGCGGCTGCCGGAGGTGTGGGCGGGGGCCGCGGGGCGCAAGCTGGCGCGGTTCGGCTAGGGCGCGCCAGGCATCAAGCGTCGGCTCAGCGCGCGGGGGCGGTGCTGGTGCTCCCGCGTGCGGCGGCGAAGGCGCGGCGGGTGGGGCTGTCCGGCGGGGCGAGGAAGGCGAAGACGTGGCGGCCCTCCTCGGGGAGGGGCAGGACGGTGTAGTCGAGGACGCGGGTGTCCAGCGCTGGGTGGCGGACGTGGAGCCGGCCGGGGCGGGGCGGCTCGGCGCGGTGGTCGTCCCAGCGGGCGGCGAAGTCCGGGCTGGCCGTGGAGAGTTGCTGGACCAGTGCGAGGAGCCCCCGATCGCGGGGGCGGTCGGCGTGGTGGGCGCGCAGGGAGGCGACCAGGTCGGCGCCGATCGACCGGTCGGCGGCGGTGTTGCCCGGCGAGCGGTCCCGGTACGGGCAGCAGAAGACCTGCCAGAGCAGGTTGCGCTCGTGCGCCGGACGCCGTTCGGGCCGGGCCAGCAGCAGCGCGGCCGGTCGGTTCCAGGCCAGCAGGTCGAAGGTCGGACCGGTGACGAAGGCGGGGGCGGCGTCCAGGGTGTCCAGCAGGGCCAGGGTGGCCGCCGGGACGGCCGGGGCCTCGGCGGGTGGTGCGGCCGGGCGGTCGCGCCGGGCGGCCAGTCGGTGCAGGTAGGCGCGTTCCGGGGCGCTCAGGTGCAGGGCCTCGGCGAGGCCGTCCAGGACCGGCCCGGTGGGCACCCGTTGGCGGCCCTGTTCCAGCCGGGCGTAGTAGTCGGCCGAGATCCCGGCGCGGGCGGCGACCTCCTCGCGGCGCAGCCCCGGGGCGCGGCGGCGGCCGGCCGCGGGCAGGCCCGCGTCGGCGGGCGCGAGTCGGGCACGGCGGGCGCGCAGGAAGGCGCCCAGCGGGGTCTCGGGCATGCGCGCCAGGTTGCCACAGCCGGGCCGGGGCAACCAGGACCTGGTTGTCCCTGGTCGGGCGGTCCGGGGGTCGGGTGGTCCGTCGGTCGGGCGGTCCGGGGAAGGACCGGCCGCTGGTGGGTCGACGGGCCCGGCGGCAGGCTCGGCGCATGGGACTCCTCGAGGACAAGGTCACGATCGTCACCGGTGCCGGGCGGGGCATCGGCGCCACCGCCGCCCGGTTATTCGCCCGGGAGGGTGCGCTGCTGGTGCTGGCCGCCCGCTCCGCCCCCGAGGTGGAGGCACTGGCCGCCGAACTGCGCTCCGACGGCGCCCGGGCGGTCGCGGTGGCCGCCGACCTGACCACCGCCGACGGCGCCCAGCGCACGGTGGACGCCGCGCTGGAGGCCTTCGGCCGGCTGGACGCGGCCTTCGACAACGCGGGCAACGGCCTGGTGCCCGCCCCGCTCGCCGAGCGCACGGAGGCCGAGTGGGACGACACCCACGCGCTCAACCTGCGGGGCAACTGGCTCTGCCTGCGCGCCCAGCTGCGGGCGATGGCGGCGGCCGGGCGCGGCGGCTCGGTGGTGCTCAACTCCGGGGTGGGCGCGCTGGTCGGGGGCTTCGGCGATGGCGCCCAGCAGGCCGCCAAGCACGGCCTGACCGGCCTGGTGAAGGCGGCCACCGCCGACTACGCCCGGCACGGGATCCGGGTCAACGCCGTCGCCCCCGGCGTGGTCCGCACGCCCGGGACGGAGGCGTACTTCGCGGCCGGTCCGGACTTCGCCGCCCTGGTCGCCCGCTCCACGCCGCTGGGCCGCCCGGGCCTGGAGGCCGAGGTGGCGGAGGCGGCGGCCTGGCTGCTGAGCGACCGGGCCTCGTACGTGGCGGGCGTGACCCTGCCGGTGGACGGCGGGATCACGGCCACCCGGCGGTTCGACTGAGCGGCGCCCGGAGACTGAACGGCGCCCGGCGAGGGACCCTAGCGGGGGCTGAGCCCCGCCGAGCGGGCCGCCTCGCGGAGCAGGTCGTGCAGCATCGCGGTGGTCAGCCGGCCGGTGTTCGTGTTGCGCGGGCTGACGTGGTAGCAGCCGTAGAGCCGCAGGGCGGGGCCGCCGTCACGGGCCGGGAGGGTGACCTGCGAGGCGTGGCCGAAGGCCGGGCGGGGGCGGGGGACGAGCCAGCCGGCGTCGGCGATCACCGGCAGCATCGCCTGCCAGGCGAAGCCGCCGAGGGCGACGACCGTCCGTACGGTGGGGCGCAGCAGCTGCAGTTCGCGGGTGATCCAGGGGCGGCAGGTGTCGCGTTCGGCGGTGCTGGGCTTGTTGTCGGGCGGGGCGCAGCGGACCGGGTCGGTGATCCGGACGCCGTACAGCTCCAGGCCGTCGCCGTGGCGGACGGACTCCGCGCGGTTGGCGAGCCCGAGCTCGTGCAGGGCCGCGTAGAGGAGGTCGCCGGACGGGTCGCCGGTGAAGATCCGGCCGGTGCGGTTGGCGCCGTGGGCGGCGGGGGCGAGGCCGACCAGGACGAGCGGGGCGTCGGGTGGGCCGAAGCCGGGGATGGGGCGGGCCCAGTAGTCCCAGTCCCGGTAGGCGGCGCGCTTGGTGCGGGCGGTCTCCTCGCGCCAGGCGACCAGGCGCGGGCAGGCCCGGCAGTCGGTGACGACCCGGTCGAGGACGGTGAGCCCGGTGGCGCGGGCGGCGGCCTCGGCCGGGTGACGGGGGTCGCCGGGGTCATCGGCGGGGGCCGGCTGCATGGGCCCGATCCTAGGGCGTGTCCGGCGTCCGGTCCGTCCGCTCCGGCGGGATCCGCGCAGGCGTAGCGTTGGAAGCAGTTGCTCCGGTGGCCCCCGGTCCTCGCCGGGTCGGCGGTGGCCGGGCGCGCCGGTGTGCGCGGAGGCCGCGAGGAGGCCGCGATGATCGTCGATGCGGTGCTGGGTGCACTCGGGGGGCTGGCCGGGTTGGGGGCGCTGTGGGCGGGGCTGAGCATCCGGGTGGTCCAGCAGTTCCAGAAGGGCGTGGTGTTCCGCTTCGGCAAGGTGCGCGAGGAGGTCCGGGAGCCGGGCCTGGTCGCGCTGATGCCGGTCGCGGACCGGCTGCGCCGGGTGAACGTGCAGATCGTGACGATGCCGATCCCGGCACAGGAGGGCATCACCCGGGACAACGTGACCGTGCGGGTGGACGCGGTGGTCTACTACCGGGTCGAGGACCCGGTGAAGGCGACGGTCAACGTGCAGGACTACAACTTCGCGATCTCCCAGGTCGCGCAGACCTCGCTGCGCTCCATCATCGGCAAGAGCGAGCTGGACGACCTGCTGGCCAACCGCGAACCGATCAACCAGGGGCTGGAGTTGATGATCGACAGCCCGGCGCTGGGCTGGGGCATCCAGATCGACCGGGTGGAGATCAAGGACGTCGCCCTGCCGGAGTCGATGAAGCGCTCGATCGCCCGCCAGGCGGAGGCCGAGCGCGAGCGGCGGGCGCGGATCATCACGGCGGACGGCGAGTTCCAGGCCTCGGCCCGGCTGTCGGAGGCGGCAGCGGTGATGAGCGCGACCCCGGCTGCCCTCCAACTGCGGTTGCTGCAGACCGTGGTGGAGGTGGCGGCGGAGAAGAACTCGACGCTGGTGCTGCCGTTCCCGGTGGAGCTGCTGCGGTTCCTGGACAGCGCGACGGAGTCCCAGCAGCGGGACCTGCTGGCGGCCGCCGCGGTCGCCGCCGCCGCGAAGTCCGCGGAGCAGGCGGTGGCGCGCGGGGAGGTGCCGGAGGCGGAGCTTCCGCACGAGCAGCCCAAGCACGAACTGCCGCCGCTGGAAGAGCTGTTGACCAGGTCGCCGCTGGACGGCACGGGCCTGGACGGCACGGACCCGGACGGCCCGGACCCGGAGCTCGGGGCCGGGGAGCGCACCGAACCGAAGACGTCCTCCTGAGCGCTGTCCGGCCGGGGCCTGCCCGGTGGCGTGCCTCACCCGGTCGGACCAGGATGGACGAGGGGCTGGAAGCCAGGCCAGGAGGCGGACCATGACCATCGCCAGCGACATCATGCACCCGGGGGCGGAGTGCATCCGCGAGCACGAGACGCTCGCCGCCGCCGCCCGGATCATGCGGGAACGACACGTGGGCGCGCTGCCCATCTGCGGGGAGAACGACCGGCTGCTGGGCATCGTGACCGACCGCGACATCGTGCTGCGGTGCGTCGCGGAGGGCCGCGACCCGGCCGGGATGACAGCGGGTGAACTGGCCCAGGGGCGGCCGATGACGGTGGAGGCGGACGAGGACTGCGAGCAGGTGCTGCGGGTGATGGAGCAGTACCAGGTGCGGCGGCTGCCGGTGATCAACCACCCGGAGCACAAGCTGGTCGGCATGATCAGCGAGGCCGACATCGCGCGCGGGCTGCCGCAGGCCCGGCTCGCGGAGTTCGTCTCGGCGGTCTGCGCCGACCAGCCGCCGAAGAAGGAGGCGTTGCAGGGCTGACCCGGCTCCCGGCTGGGAGGTCGCGGGCGGATCAGCCCGGCGGGCGCGTCAGCCCAGGGCGTAGACCGAGGTCGCCCGGGCGGCGGGCTCCTCGGTGCCCTCGGCACCCTCGGCACCCTCGGCGGTGAGGGTGACGTCGAGGAAGGCGATCCGGCGGCCGAGCTTGGTCACCTGGGCGTGGACGAGGACGTCCTGACCGGCCACGGCGCGCTGGAAGCTGCTGGACTGCTGGACGGTGGCCATCGGCGCGAAGCCGCCCCGGGCCGCGGACAGCGCGATCACGCAGGCGGTGTCGGCGGCGGCCATCAGGGCCTGACCGGACAGTCCGCCGCCCTCGCGGGCGAGCCGCTCGGACCAGGGCAGCCGCAGCACGGCGTGCCGCTCGCCGGTCTCGGTGGTGCTGAGGCCGAGGTCCAGCACCCAGGGGGCGAAGTTCTCGGCCAGGATCGCGTCCGCCTCGGCGGGGGTGAGGGTCATGGCGCCATTGTGTCGAGGGCGTCGGCGTGCTGTCAGGCGGTTGCCAGGGTGTCCAGGTGGCGGCGGAGCACGGCGCGCAGGTCGTCCGGGCCGACCAGGTGGGGGTGCTGGACGGCTTGCAGGGTGAGGCCGTCCAGGAGCGCGGAGAGGCGGCGGGTCTCGAGGTCGAGGTCGAGACCGGGGAGCAGGGCGCCGCAGCGCTCCGACTCGGCCAGGACGCGTCGCACCAGTGCGTCCAGGCCGGCTTGCAACTCGGCGGCGCGGGGCCGTAGTTCGGGCCGGGTGCGGGCGGCGGTGACGAAGGAGAGCCAGAGCGCGGACTCCTCCCGGCGCTCGGCGTCCAGCGGGAGGGTCTCGGCGAGCAGCCGGACGGTCTGCTCGCGCCGGTCGGTGCCGGGGGCGGGGTCCGGGTCGAGCAGATCGCGGGCACGGGTGTGGATCCGGGCGTCGATCCGACGGGCCAGCTCCTGCATCGCGAAGAGCATCAACTCGGAGCTGCCGGCGAAGTAGTGGCGGACCGAGCCGATGGCGAGTCCGGCCTCGTCGGCGACGTTGCGCAGGGAGGCGTGCTCCAGGCCCTCCCGGGCGGCGACGCGCAGGACGGCGTCGGCGACGGCCTGGCGGCGTTCGACGGGGTCGACGATCTTCGGCATGTTGCCGTTATAGCACGAGCGAGCTAAATTGCCGCTGTGCTGATTTAGCACGGGCAAGCTATAAAAACTCGGGGAGCGGGGATGAACAACTGGGTGCACGTGGCGCTGATCGCCGCCGTGGTGGTCGTGGTGGTGGTCCGGCGGCTGCGCGGCGAACCGCTCAACGCGCGGGACCTCTTCGCGCCGCCGGTGGTGCTCACCGGCCTCGGGCTGTGGGCGCTGTCGCAGCGGCACGGCCTCGGGGTGGGGGACTGCGTCTGGATCGGCGCCGGCGCCGCGCTCGGCGTCGCCTTCGGAGCGCTGCGCGGCGCCACCATCCGGGTCTACGAGCGGGAGGGCGTGCTGTGGCAGCGCTACACCGGGCGGACCTTCCTGGTCGCCGCGCTCTCGCTCGCCGTGATGGCGGGCTTCGCAGTGCTCGCCGAGCACAGCGGCCTGGCGGCGGACGCCCGGCCGGTCCAACTGTCCATCGGTGTGGGCTTCCTGGGGGAGGCACTGGTGGTCGGCTACCGCGGACTGACCTCCGGGACTCCGTTCGCGCCCGAGAGGCAGGGCTGGAAGTCGCCGCTCGGGTCGGATCGATCGGGGCGGTGAGGGCGCCTGGGTCGATGCGTGGGTCGATGCCCTCCTCGGCGTGCTCGATCCGCGCGCCACCGCCGGCTCCTACGGCATCGACTGGGCCCGGCCCGCTCGACTGTTCGGCGGAACGGTCGAGTCGGCCGCGGACCAGGCCCCGCCGGTCACCCGACCCGGGACGAGGCCGCCGCTCACGCCGGGGCGTTCCTCGCCGAGCACGCCTGGCTCACTCGGCCCGCTCGGCCCGAAGCTCCCGCTGCTCCCGCAGCTCCCGGGCGATCAGCTCGGCCAGGTGCAAGGCGCGGCGGCCGTCGGCGAGTTGGGCGATCTGGGTGCGGCAGCTGAAGCCGTCGGCCAGGATCGCGGTGTCGGGCCCGGCCGCCCGGACTTCGGGCAGCAGGACGCGTTCGGCGATCGCCTCGGACACCTCGAAGTGCCCCTGTTCGAAGCCGAAGTTGCCCGCCAGCCCGCAGCAGCCGGAGTCCAACACCCGGTTGTCCAGGCCGAGTCGGGCCTCGACCCGGCGGTCGGCGGCGCTGCCGAGCACCGCGTGCTGGTGGCAGTGGGTCTGGGTGACGGCGGCCGGCCGGACCCGGGGGAGCGGGGCGTCCGGGGCGTACTCGTCGATGAACTCGGCGAAGGTGCGGGTCCGTTCGGAGAGCGGGCGGCCGTCGGCGCCGAGCAGTCGGGGCAAGTCCTCGCGCAGGGTGGCGGTGCAGCTGGGCTCCAGGCCGATCACGGGGGTGTCGGCCGGGAGCCCGGTGGCCGCCAGCGCTGCCAGGCTGCGCCGCAACACCCGGCGTGCGGCGCCGAGTTGGCCGGTGGAGTACCAGGTGAGGCCGCAGCACACCGGCCCGTCCGGCAGCCGGACGTCGAAGCCGAGGTGCTCCAGTACCTCGACGGCCGAGCGCGCCACCTCCGGCTGGAGGTGGTCGGTGAAGGTGTCCGGCCAGAGCAGCACCGGCCGGGCACCCGCCGGGGACGGCCCGTCCGAGTTGACGCTGCCGGCGCGGTGGCGCCGGTACCAGCGGGTGAAGGTCTCGGGCGGGAAGACCGGCAGCACCCGGCGCCGGTCGATCCCGCCGACCCGCTTGAGCAGGGTGCCAACCGGGGAGCGGACCAGCGTGTTGGCCGCCGCCGGTGCCAGTGCGACCGCGCGCAGCCACAGCGGCAGCCACCCCATCGAGTAGTGGGCTAGCGGGCGCGGCCGGTGCCGGTAGTGCTGGTGCAGGAACTCGGTCTTGTAGGTCGCCATGTCGACGTGCACCGGGCAGTCGCTCGCGCAGCCCTTGCAGCTCAGGCAGAGGTCGAGGGCCTCCCGCACCTCCGCCGAGCGCCAGCCGTCCGGGACGGCGTCCCCGCGCAGCATCTCGGCGAGCAGCCGGGCCCGGCCCCGGGTGGAGTGCCGCTCCTCGCCGGTGGCCATGTAGCTGGGGCACATCACCCCGGTGCTCGGGTCCACGCACTTGGCGACGCCCACGCAGCGGTGCACCGCCTTGATCAGGCTGCCGCCGTCCTGCTCGTACGGCAGGGCGAGCGGCAGCGGGCGGCGTGGGGCGGTGACGAAGCGCAGGTCGGTGTCGAGCGGGCGCGGGTCCACCAGGGCGCCGGGGTTGAGCAGGTTCTCCGGGTCCCAGATCCGTTTGAACTCGCCGAACAGGGCGATGACTTCGGCCGGGTACATGCGCGGCAGCAGTTCGGCGCGGGCCTGTCCGTCGCCGTGCTCGCCGGAGAGCGAACCGCCGTACGAGACCGCCAGATCGGCCGCCTGTTCCAGGAACTCCCGGAAGACCGGGGCGCCTTGGGGCCGGTCCAGCGGGAAGTCGATCCGCAGGTGCACGCAGCCGTCGCCGAAGTGCCCGTACGGGACGCCGCGCAGGCCGTGCCGGCGCAGCAGGGCGCGCAGCCCGCGCAGGTAGTCGCCGAGCCGCTCGGGCGGGACGGCGGAGTCCTCCCAGCCGGGCCAGGCCTCCCCGCCTCCCGGCAGCCGGGTGACGATCCCGGCGCCGGCCTCCCGGACGGCCCACAGCTGGCGCTGCTCGACCGGGTCGGTGACCAGGGAGACACGGGCCGCGGGCTCCCGGCGCACCGCGTCGGCCAGTCGGCGGGCCGCCTGGTAGGCCGCCAGCGCGGTGGCGCCGCCGGTCTCCAGGAACAGCCAGCACTCGCCCGCGGGCAGCCGGTCCAGGGCGGGCGGGCGCGGGCCGGCGGCGAGCAGTGCGGCGATCAGGTCGGCGGCCATGCCCTCGGCGGTCAGCGGACCGTACGGCAGCAGCGCGGGGACGGCGTCGGCGGCGGCGCCCTCGTCGGGGTAGCCGGCCACCACCAGGGCGCGGGCCGGCGGGTCCTCGACCAGCCGGACGGTGGCGCCCAGCAGCAGCGCGCAGGTGCCCTCGGTGCCGGTCAGGGTCCGGGCCAGGTGGTGGCCGTGCTCGGGCAGCAGCGCGTCCAGCGGGTAGCCGGAGGTGCGGCGGGGCAGCTGCGGCATGCCCTGCCGGATGACGGCCAGGTTGCGGTCGGTGAAGTCCTGCAGCCGGGTGTGGAGTTGGCCGACCGGCCCGGGGGTCGAGCGGAGCGCCGCCCGCTCGGCCGCGGTGAGCCGGCCGCCGACGGTCAGTTCGGTGCCGTCGGCGAGCAGCAGCTCCAGCCGCTCCACGTTGTCCGAGGTGCGGCCCCAGGCGAGCGAGTGGGAGCCGCAGGAGTCGTTGCCGATCATGCCGCCAAGCGTGCAACGGCTGTGGGTGGACGGGTCCGGGCCGAAGCGCAGCCCGTACGGCCGGGCGGCGCGCTGGAGGTCGTCGAGCACGGTGCCGGGCTGGACGCGTGCGGTGCGGGTCTGCGGGTCGACCTCCAGCACCGCGCCGAGGTGGCGGCGGAAGTCCAGCACCACCGCGCCCGGGCCGATGGCCTGCCCGCCGACGCTCGTCCCGGCCCCGCGCGGCACCACCGGCACGCCGTACTGCCGGCACAGCGCCAGCGCGGTGCGCACGTCGTCCAGGTCGGCGGGCTTGACCACCCCGAGCGGCAACTGCCGGTAGTTGGAGGCGTCCTGGCTGTACACCGTGCGCTCGGCGGCGCCGAACCGGACCTCCCCGCGCAGCACGGCGGCCAGCTCGCGGGCCAGTTCGGCCCCGGGCGCGGCGGACGGACGGCTCACCATGGCCTCCCAGGAAGTGGACTCCGCCGATGATCGCAGCCGGGGCGCCGCACCGGGCCGGGGCGCGACCGGGCTACCGCCGACGGGGTGTCATGTGACAGGCTCGGCCGTCGTGATCGACGACTCCGCGGACCCGGCCGGTCCCGACGCCTACCTCGCCCGGCTGCCGATCGGCGAGCGCCCGGCCGTCCCGACCGACGGCGCGCCGTCCTGGGACGTCTTCCCGTACGAGGGCGAGCTGACCGTCCGGGTGCTCCAGCCGCCGGTCCTGCCCGAGCCGCCCCGCCACGGCGAGGACGGCCCGGAGAGCTGCGGGCAGTGCGCCCGCCCGGACTCCGACTTCCTCTGGACCGACGAGCACTGGCGGCTGAGCGGCGCCGACACCCCCGGCGGCCTGCCCGCCACCGTGCTGCTCCAGCCGCGCGCCCACCACGACCTGCTGGACCTGCCGGCCGAGCTGTCCGCCCGGCTCGGGCCGATGCTCCAGCGCGTCGAGCGGGCTGTGTTGTCGCTGGGCGGCATCGGCCGGGTCCATGTGAACCGCTGGGGCGACGGCGGCGCCCATCTGCACCTGTGGCTGATCGCCCGGCCCGAGGGCCTGACGCAGCTGCGCGGTTCCACCCTGCCGCTGTGGATGGACGTGCTGCCGCCGCTGCCCGCCGGGGTGTGGGCCGAGCGGGCCCGCCGGATCGCCGCCGCGATGGCGGCGGAGGGCGGTACGGCGCACGTCTGAGCCGGGTTACTTCCGCCCGGTGAGGGTGCCGCGGGCGATGTGGGAGAGCTTGGCGACCTCGAAGGCCGGGTAGGCGCCGCCGGCCAGGAGGGAGAACTTGATGCCCTCGCGGCCGGCCGGCTTGCGGTGGCCGGGCGGCAGGAAGCGGCGGTGGTGCTCGGCGGCGCGGTGGAAGAACTGGGGGCGCTCCGCCCGGGTGACGCAGCCGGCGAGGTCGAAGACGAAGAGGTAGTGCCGGATCATCCGGATGAACAGGGCGTCGCGGACCGAGTACAGGTGGGGCTGGTCCTCCAGCAGGGCGAAGCTGCGCTCGTACTGGTCGAAGAGGTCGAACACGCTGCTGCCCGGTCCGCCGGCCGGGTGGACGGTCTCCCGGCGGCGCAGCTGGACGCACTCGCGGGCCAGGACGGCGGCCTTGCGGGCGCCGAGCAGGGCCGCGTGCACCACCGGGATCTCCTCGTAGCGGCCGTCGGGGAAGGTGAGCCCGAGCTCCTCCCAGTGGCCGCGGCGGATCAGCCGGTCCCAGATCAGCGGCGGCGCGCCGAACAGCTCGGGCCGGTCGAAGGGCGCGAAGGGCTCGGGGCCGGTCTCGGCGAGCAGCGCCTCGGCGCCGCCGGGCCAGTCGCGGTCGTTGTGGCGGCGGGAGTGGCCGAACAGCAGGACGTCGACCTGGCCGGTCTGCTGGAGCCGGTCGGCGAGCGCCTGGAGGGCGTCCCGGGGCAGCAGGTGGTCGGCGTCGAGGAACAGCAGGTGCTCGCCGGTGGCCCGCGCCGCACCCGCGTTCCGGCTCACCCCGACCCCGACGGCCGCGTTGAGGTGCAGCACGGACACCCGCGGGTGCCGGGCCGCGTAGGCGTCGGCCAGCCCGCCCGCGGTCTCGGGGGAGCGGTCGGCGACCACGATCACCTCGACGTCCGCCAGGGTCTGGGCGAGCAGCGAGTCCAGGCAGTCGGCGAGCTGTCCGTGCTGGTCGTAGGCGGGGAGCACGACGCTGATCAGGGGTGAGGCCATGACGCGGGAGCGTAAGAGGGCGGGCGAACCGTGGCAAAGGGCTGACGGTGCGTAATGACGAGCAATCAGGTCAAATCGTACGAGCGTGCGCCATATCTTCACGCCGCCTTCCGGACGCGTCCACGCCAGGTGGCCATGCGCTTAGGGCGTGTCCTGCGGGTCGTTGCCGGGGCCAAAACCCACAAGACACGCCCTGGGCCCGCGACGCGGGTGCGTCGCGGGCCCAGGGCGTGTACGGAGGGGGCGGAGCCGGGTCGGCCTAGTACCAGTGGTGGCTCTGCCAGAACGCCCAGGCGCCGCAGGGGCTGCCGTAGCGGGAGTTCATGTAGTCCAGGCCCCACTTGATCTGGGTGGCCGGGTTGGTCTTCCAGTCCGAGCCGGCGGAGGCCATCTTGGAGCCCGGCAGCGCCTGGACCAGGCCGTAGGCGCCGGAGGAGGCGTTGACGGCCATCGGGTTCCAGCTGCTCTCGCGGGACACGATGTTGCTGAAGCACTGCAGCTGGCCGGCCGGGACGATCTGGGCGGCGATCTGCTGCGGGGTGCCGCTCGGGGCGGCGAGGGCCTGGCGCTGCTGGGAGCGGGAGGCGGCGGCGTCGGCCTGCGCCTTGGCGTCCGCCTGGGCCTTCGCGTCGGCCGCGGCCTGGGCCTGGGCGTCGGCCTGGGCCTTGGCGTCCGCCTCGGCCTTCGCCTGGGCCGCCTGGGCGTCCTGGGCGGCCTGCTGGGCAGCGGCAGCGGTGTCGGCCTGTCCCTGGTCCGCCACCGGCTTGCCGTCCACCACCACGGCGGCTGCCGGGGCGGCGGCCTCGGCGGTGTTCCCGACCTGCGGGATGGCGAGCGCGGCGGTGGCGGCGCTCGCGACCACGAGGGTGGCGACGCCGGTGATCAGGGAGTTGCGGCGGGCATGGCTGAGCTGCATGGAGCGGACAATCCTTTTCCGTCGGGGACCGTGCCGGGGCACTGGGCGCGGGGCATCGCACGGGCTCCGGGTGAGCGGGGCCCGCGCGGCCGTCCGGGACGGTCGTGGCGCCCCGGCGGTGAGCGGCGGGGCGGGCGGGCTGCGCACGGCGGACGGGGCCGGCCGGCGCTGCCTGGCGACGGGCCATTCTTGGCAGGGCCGAGGACGGGTGGCAAAGGCGCTCGCTACTACGCGGAGTAGTGGCTCAGCGGTGGGTGGGACCGGGCGCGCCAAGGTTTTTGCAGGGATTTGTCCGGTTTTGGTGTTCGGGGGTCGCGGATCGGGGGCGCCGACGGAAAGCGGGGCCGGAAGGGTCGGTGGCCTGCGTTCTTCGGGGCGGATCCGGCGCCGGGGCGGGCCGCCGGGGCGCGGCGACCGGCGTCGCGGGCCGGAAGCGCCGGCCGTGACAACTATCCGGGGCAGTAGATGCGAAACCCCCTGTGGGCGGGCTCACACGTTCACGGCACGGACATCGACGCAGCGCGACCGGCCGGTCACGCCGGTCGGACCGCCGGGACCCGTCCGGCGGCCCGCCTGGTGCCGGGCCCGGTGCCGGGGTGGTGCCGGGGTGGTGCCGGGGCACAACGGCACCGGGCCCGGGAGCCTCCGCAACGGCTCCCGGGCCCGGCGTTCCCGCGCGGGGCGGACGGGTTCAGGACCCCGCCGCCACCGCCGCCCGCCGTCGCCGGCCCACCACGGCCGAGGCGGCGAGCACGACCGCCGCGGCGACCAGCGAGAGGTACATCTGGTCGCGGCCGTCCTTGGTGGTGAACATGTACGCCATCACGAACCCGATCATGCCCATCGCGGTCCAGGTCAGGTACGGGAACAGCCACATCCGCACGGTCAGGCGCTCGGGCGTCTCCCGCTCGAGGATCCGGCGCATCCGCAGCTGGGTTGCGCAGATCACCAGCCAGACGAACAGCGCGACCGCGCCGGAGGAGTTCAGCAGGAAGGCGAAGATGGTGTCCGGCGAGTAGTAGTTGAGGAAGACGGCGATGAAGCCGAAGACCACCGAGCACAGGATCGCCACCCGCGGCACGCCGCGCGAGGTCACGGTCGCGAAGGCCTTCGGCGCGTCCCCGCGCTGGCCGAGCGAGAAGGCCATCCGGGAGGCGGTGTACATGCCGGAGTTGAGGCAGGACAGCACGGCCGTCAGCACGATCACGTCCATCACCTGGCCCGCGTGCGGGATGCCCACGTGGTTCAGGACCGCCACGTACGGGCCGCTGGCCTTGACCTCGGCGGAGTCCCAGGGCAGCAGGGTGACCACGAGCAGGATCGAGCCCAGGTAGAAGACGCCGATCCGCCAGATCACGCTGTTGGTGGCCTTGGTGACCGCCTTCTGCGGGTCCTCCGACTCGCCGGCGGCGAGCGTGACGATCTCGCTGCCCATGAAGGCGAAGACGACGGTCAGCATGCCGGTGAACACCGCGCCCACGCCGTGCGGCAGGAAGCCGCCGTGGCCGGTCAGGTTGCTGAGGCCGACCGCGTGGGTGTCGGGCAGCCCGCCGAAGACGGCGAGGGCGCCGATCACCAGGAACGCGGCGATCGCGACCACCTTGATCCCGGCGAACCAGAACTCGAACTCGCCGTACGAGGACACCGAGAAGAGGTTGGTGGCGGTCAGCACCGCCATCACGATCAGTGCCCAGCCCCACTGCGGGACGCCGGGCACCCAGTTGTGGAGGATCTTCGCGCCGGCCGTCGCCTCGACCGCGAGCACCACGACCCAGAAGAACCAGTACAGCCAGCCGATGGTGAAGCCGGCCCAGCGGCCCAGCGCGCGGTCCGCGTACGCCGAGAAGGAGCCGCTCTGCGGGTCGGCCGCGGCCATCTCGCCGAGCATCCGCATCACCAGCACGACCAGCGCGCCGGCCAGGGCGTAGGAGAGCAGGATGCCCGGACCGGTGCTCGCGATGCCCGCGCCGGAGCCGACGAAGAGGCCGGCGCCGATCACGCCGCCGATGGCGATCATCGACAGGTGGCGGTTCTTGAGCCCGGCCTTCAGGTGGCCGTCGCCACCGTGTCCGACCGGGCCGAGCTGGTGGGGGACCTGGGTGGTGTCCGCCACCTGCTTGGTGGTGTCCGCACTCATGGGGGAGTCCTCTGCCTTTCCGGCGCGGCATGACCCTCGGCTCGTCGCGCCGCAGGGTGGGGGACAGATCCGCGCATTGCGGTGCAACCTAACTTCTACGCCCGAGTATCGGAACAATGCTTTGATAACTGTTCGCTCACCGAACGCAAAAGCCCAGGTCAGGCCGGGTGCAGTGGTGTCATGGAAAGCTCAGATCTGACGCATCATCAGGATATGGGCCGGTCGTGGAGCTCTGCGGAGGCTCAAGTCGGCCGGTCGTCGGGCCCCCGCCCGGGCGCGGTGTGGCCGATCACGGCGAACCCGGGCACAGTGGGAGTCTCGGGGCATTCTCGGACGTCTCTCGGAGCCACCCCATGCAGACCACCTGGAAGGGGACGATCAGCTTCGGGCTGGTCAGCATCCCCGTCCACCTCTACTCCGCGACCCAGGAGCACGACGTCCCGCTGCACCAGGTGCACGCCAAGGACGGCGGCCGGGTGCGGATGAAGCGGTACTGCGAGCAGGAGGAGAAGGAGGTCCCGTACGCCGAGATCGCCAAGGGCTACGAGTCGCCCGACGGCCGGACGGTCACCCTCAGCGACGAGGACCTCGCCGACCTGCCGCTGCCCAGCAAGAAGATCATCGACGTGCTGGCCTTCGTGGACGCCACCGAGATCGACCCGCTGATGTTCTCCAAGGCCTACTACGTGGGCGTCGCCGACAAGGCCGCCGCCAAGCCGTACGCCCTGCTGCGCGACGCGCTGGTGGACTCCGGGCAGATCGCCGTCACCAAGATCGCGCTGCGCACCCGGGAGTCGCCCGCGGTGCTGCGGGTGCACGACGGGACGCTGGTGCTGCAGACCTGCATCTGGCCGGACGAGGTCCGCCCGGCGGCCGGGATCGCGCCCGAGGAGGACGTGACGGTGCGCCCGCAGGAGCTCAAGATGGCGCGGTCGCTGATGGACACCCTCTCCGAGGACTTCGACCTCTCCCAGCTCCACGACGACTACCAGCAGGCGCTCCAGCAGGTGATCACCGCCCGGCTGGAGGGCGTCGAGCTCCCGCACGAGGAGGAGTCCGGCGAGGCGCCGGACAACGTGATCGACCTGATGGAGGCGCTGCGCAGCAGCCTCAAGCAGGCCAGGGGCGGGCGGGCGCCGACCGCACCGGAGCAGGGGGAGCAGGAGCAGGAACCGCCGCCCCGCAAGCGCGCCCCGGCGAAGAAGACCGCCGCCGCTGCCAAGAAGACCACCGCTGCCGCCGCGCACGCCGCCGCCGAGAAGACTCCGGCGGCGAAGAAGACCACCACCCGCAAGTCCCCGGCTCCGCGCAAGGCCTCCTGACCGCGCGGGCCGGGCCCTCCCCTCTTCTCTTCCAGCACTGGAGGCGGTCCCCATGGACCTGCTCACCTACAAGGAACTCGACACCGGCCCCGACGCCGAGCGGAACCCGAGTCTGGGCCACCGGGCCTGGCACTGGCTGCTCAGCCTGAGCCCCACCGTGGTGACCTTCATGGTCGCGCTCTCGATCGGCCTGCTCATGGTCGAGGTCCAGACCGAGTGGGATCCGATGATCGGGCTGATGGCCTTCTTCTGGTTCCTGACCTTCATCGCGCTGGTCGGCGTGGTCGCCCGCTGGGCGACGCCCGGCCGGGGCAAGCACCGGATGGCGGCCTCCTGACCCGACCGGCCCGCCACCGCACCGGAGACGTCGCGGCTCCGGGAGGGCTCAGCCGACCCACACCGTGGTGACGTTGCAGAACTCCCGGATGCCGTGCCCGGACAGCTCCCGTCCGAAGCCCGAGCGCTTGACCCCGCCGAAGGGCAGCGCCGGGTGGGAGGCGGTCATGCCGTTGAAGAACACCCCGCCGGCCTGGATGTCGCGGACGAAGCGCTCCTGCTCGCCCTGGTCGGTGGTCCAGACGTTGGAACTGAGCCCGAACGGGGTGTCGTTGGCCAGCGCCACCGCCTCGTCCAGGTCGGCGACCCGGTAGACGGTGGCCACCGGCCCGAAGGTCTCCTCCTGGTGGATCCGCATCGCCGGGGTGATGCCGGTCAGCACGGTCGGCTCGTAGAACCAGCCGGTGTCCCACCCCATCGGGCGGTCGCCGCCGCACTCGACCCGGGCGCCGTGGGTGCGGGCGTCCTCGACCAGCTCCTCCAGGTCGTCCCGGCCCTGGCGGCTGGCCAGCGGGCCGACGTCGGTGGCCTCGTCCATCGGGTCGCCGATCCGCAGCCCGCGCATCGCCTCGGTGAAGGCGGCGGTGAAGCGGTCGTAGACGTCCGTGTGCACGATGAAGCGCTTGGCGGCGATGCAGGACTGGCCGTTGTTCTGCACCCGGGCCCGGACGGCGGTGGCCACCGCAGCGTCCAGGTCGGCGCTCGGCAGGACGACGTACGGGTCGCTGCCGCCCAGCTCCAGCACCGCCTTCTTCACCTCGTCCGCGGCGGCGGCCGCGACCGCCCGCCCGGCCGGCTCGCTGCCGGTGAGGGTGACGGCGGCGACCCGGCGGTCCCGCACCACGCCCTCGACCGCGCCCGAGCCGATCAGCAGGGTCTGGAAGCAGCCCTCGGGGAAGCCGGCCCGCCGGAACAGCTCCTCGATCGCCAGCGCGGTGCGCGGCACGTTGGAGGCGTGCTTGAGCAGGCCGACGTTGCCCGCCATCAACGCCGGTGCGGCGAAGCGGATCACCTGCCAGAACGGGAAGTTCCACGGCATCACGGCGAGCACCGGGCCGATCGGCCGGTAGCGGACGTACGCGCGGGAGGCCCCGCTGTCGGCCACGTCGGCGGGGGCCGGGTGCTCGTCGGCGAGCAGCGCCTCGGCGTGGTCGGCGTACCAGCGCATCGCCTTGGCGCACTTGGCGGCCTCGGCCCGGGCGGCGGCCAGCGGCTTGCCCATCTCCTCGGTCATGGTCCGGGCCAGCGCGTCCTGGTCCCGGTCCAGTAGGTCGGCCGCGCGGTGCATCAGCTCGGCGCGGGCGGCGAAGGGGGTGGAGCGGTAGCCGTGGAAGGCGGCTTCGGCGCGGGCCAGTCGCCGCTCGATCCCGGCCGCGTCGAGCGGTTCGAAGGTCTGGATGATCTCGCCGGTCGCGGGGTTGACGCTGGCGATGGGCATGCGGGGCTCCCAGAGGGGGTCGGGTCCGGTGCGTCTGCCCTCACACCCTCCCCGACGCCCCGCCCCCGGGGGCGCCACCGCCGCCCGGCGTGTCCCGCCGGGCGGCGGCCGTCCGTCACTGGGGCCCGTCCGTCACTCCGGCCCGTCCGTCACTCCGGAAGCGACTCCACCCGGGCCGCCGCCTCCCGGGCCCGGGCGCCGGCCCTGGTCCGGGCCGCGGTCACTTGGCGGAGCGGGAAGCGGTGCAGGTACTCGGCCTCCAGTTGGCCGGTGCGCAGGGTGTGGCGCTTCAGCGCCTCCTCCGAGCCGTACAGGAAGGTCTCGTGGCGGGTGCGGTGCAGCTGCTCCAGCTCGTGCAGCAGGGTGTCGTTGCCCAGCGCGTGCGGGGAGATGCCCGCGGGCCGGATGTGCGGGTCGTCGGCGTGCTGCATCGCGGTGCCTCCTCGGCGGAAGTCCCCTTCCTCCAGGGTGCCCGCCGACCGCCGCGGGTGCACCCGATCGTCTGTGGCGGCCGGGAGATGGACAAGAGGAATTGCAAAAGAGATGTCGTACAAGAGCTCTTGTGGATATCCTCCCGGCATGGACGAGACGACGGACGAACCGCGCGGCGCCCGGGAGATCCAGGACTCCCGGGTGCTCGCCGCCCTCACCCACCCACTGCGCCGCCGGCTGATCGACCTGCTCAAGGTCGACGGCCCGGCCACCGTCGGGCGGCTGGCCGAGCGCACCGGGCAGGCGGTCGGCAACGTCAGCCACCACCTCAAGGTGCTGGCCGAGAGCGGACTGATCGAGGAGGCGGCCGAGCTCGCCCGGGACCGGCGCGAGCGGTGGTGGCGGCTGGCCGACCGCGAACTCAGCTGGACCAGGGCCGACTTCGACGGTGACCCGGTCACCGAGGCGGTCGCCGACGCCGCCGGGTCGATCCTGCTGGAACGCCAGGTCGAGCTGGTCCGCGAGTGGTCCGCGCGGCGCGGCGGGTACGGGCCCGACTGGCGGGACGGCTGCTCGGTGGCCACCCAGGCCTGGCTGCGGCTCACCCCCGAGGAGGCCCGGGAGCTGGCCGCCGACCTCCACGAGGTGATCCAGAAGTGGGCGCGGCGGCTGGTGCCCGAGGACGGGCAGGAGCGCGAGACCGTCCTGGCCTTCGCCCACAGCGTCCCGGCCAGGCCGTGACCGCCACCCTCGCCCCGTCCGCCCGGGGCCCCGAACTCCGGTCGCGCCGGGGCCTGTTCGCCCAGCGGGACTTCCGGCTGCTGTGGGCCGGCCAGACCGTCAGCCGGCTGGGCAGCAGCGTCACCACCGTCGCGCTGCCGCTGGTCGCGGTGCTCACCCTGGACGCCGGGCCGCTCGCCTCGGGCCTGCTGACCAGTGCGATCTGGCTGCCCTGGCTGCTGTTCGGCCTGCCGGCCGGGGTGTGGGTCGGCCGGGTGCCCCGGCGGACCGTGATGATCGCCTGCAACCTCGGCTCCGCCGCGCTGTTCGCCAGCGTGCCGGTGGCGGGGTGGTTCGGTGTGCTCACCATGGTGCAGCTGCTCGCCGTGGCCTTCCTCGGCGGGGCCTGCTCGGTGTTCTTCGACGCCGCCGACCAGGCGTACCTGCCCGAACTGGTGGCCCCGGAGGACTTGATCGAGGGCAATGCCAAGCTGCAGGGCAGCGGCTCGGCGGCCGAGGTCGCGGGCCGAGGACTGGCCGGTCTGACCGTCCAACTCCTCGGCGCTGCAAGCGGATTGCTCTTCGACGCGGTGAGCTTCCTGGTCGCGGCCGGCACCCTGCTGCGGATCCGCTCCCGGCCGGAGCCGGAGCCGGAGCCGGAGCCGCAGCCGGAGCCGGAGTCGGAGCCGGAGCCGGAGTCGGAGTCGGAGCCGGTGGTCCGGGCGCGGGCGGGCCTGCGCGGGCAGGTCCGCGAGGGGCTGTCCTTCCTGCTGGGCGACCCGTACCTGCGCGCCTTCCTGTGCTTCGGCGCGGCCGCGAACTTCGCACTGATGGGCTACCAGTCGATCCTGGCGCTGTTCCTGGTCCGGTCGGCCGGGATCGCCCCCGGCTGGGTCGGCGCCCTGGCCTCGGCCGCGGCGGTCGGCGGGGTGCTCGGCGCGGCGGCGGCCCGACCGCTGTGCGGACGGCTGGGGACGGCCCGCGCGGTGCGGGTCGTACTGCTCGGCGCCGTCCCGCTCGGGCTGCTGATGCCGCTGGCCGGACCGGGGGTCGGGACGGCGCTGTACGTCCTCGGCGCGATCGGCGTCGTCGCGGCGGTGGTCCTCTGCAACGTGGTGCTCGGCAGCTTCCGGCAGTCCTACACCCCGCCCGAACTGCTCGCCCGGGTGACGGCCGGCTCGATGTTCGCCGTCCACGCCACCATCCCGCTCGGCGCCCTGGCCGGCGGTGCGCTGGGCGCGGCGATCGGCCTGCGGGCGACCATGTGGGTGATGGCCGGTCTGCTGGTGGTGGCGGCCGCACTGCCGCTGTTCTCGCCGCTGCGCACCCTCCGGGAGCTGCCCACGGCACCCCTGCAGATCGCAAAGATCATAGGATGAATTTCGTACCTTCAGGCCCAATCCCCGACAGCTCGGACAGATCGCACATGCCGCTCCCCAAGGCCGAACTCCACCTGCACATCGAAGGCACCCTCGAGCCCGAGCTCGCCTTCGCCCTCGCCGCCCGCAACTCCGTCGCGCTGCCGTACGCCGACACCGAGGAACTGCGGAAGGCGTACTCCTTCAGCGACCTGCAGTCCTTCCTCGACCTCTACTACGCGCTGATGGCCGTGCTGCGCACCGAGCAGGACTTCGCCGACCTCGCGGACGCCTACCTGGCCCGGGCCGCCGAGCAGGGCGTGCGGCACGCCGAGATCTTCTTCGACCCCCAGGCGCACACCGCGCGCGGGGTGCCGCTCGGCGTCGTCGTCGACGGGCTGGCCCTCGCGCTGTCGCGCAGCGAGGAGCGGTACGGCATCAGCACCCAGCTGATCATGTGCTTCCTGCGCGACGAGTCCGCCGACTCCGCGCTGGAGACCTTCGAGGCCGCCCGCCCGTACTTCGACCGGATCTCCGGCATCGGCCTGGACTCCGCCGAGGTCGGCAACCCGCCCGCGAAGTTCCGCGAGGTCTACCGCCGGGCCGCCGAGGCCGGGCTGCGCCGGGTCGCCCACGCGGGCGAGGAGGGCCCGGCCTCGTACATCACCGAGGCGCTGGACGTCCTCGGCGTCGAGCGGATCGACCACGGCCTGCGCTGCCTGGAGGACGGCGAGCTGGTCGCCCGACTGGTCCGCGAGCAGGTCCCGCTCACCCTCTGCCCGCTCTCCAACGTCCGGCTGCGCTGCATCGACACCCTCGCCGACCACCCGCTGCGCGAGATGCTGGACGCCGGCCTGCTGGTCACCGTCAATTCCGACGACCCGGCGTACTTCGGCGGCTACGTCGAGGACAACTTCCGCGCCGTCCGCCAGGCCCTCGCCCTCGACCAGGAGACCCTGCGCCGACTGGCCGCCAACTCCTTCCGGGCCTCCTTCCTCGACGACCACCGCCGCGCCGAACTCCTCGCCGAGGTCGAGCGGTTCACCTTCGACCCGATCGAGGGCTGAATCGAGGGCTGAGCGGATCCGGCCGAATCCCTGATCCGGACAGGCTGGTCTCACTAGCCTGTCCGGGTGACCACCCCACTGCCGGAGCACCCGGCCCAGTTCGGTCTGCTGGACCTCGCGGTCGACCTCTCCGTCCCGCAGGTGTACTCGGGCACGGACTTCACGGTCTACCTGCACGTCAAGAACCCGTTCTCGGTGCCGGTGTGGCTCGACGCGGTCGAGCTGAGCCTGCCGACCCAGTTGGAGTGGCGGGCGCCGGAGCGGCCCGAGAAACCGTCGGAGGCTGCGGTCCCGGTGGTTCCGGAGGAGGAGCTCGAACGGTTGCGGGCCTCCATCCTGGAACTCCGGAGCCGGAGACGGCAGTTGGTGCAGCGCCTGTCGCCGGATCCGCCGCTCGCGGAACGGCTGGCGGTCGAGGACGAGATCGCGGTGCTGGACGAGGCGATCGCTCGCGACCAGGCACGCCTCGACGGAGCCGACGATCAGCTCAACCTCCACGCCTACGGCAACTCGACGGTGTTCCTGCACGGGCGGGCCGGGCAGACCAACGTCCACGCCTACGACCGGACGACCCTGACCATGTACCTGGACCGGCCGGCCGAGCAGGAGCGCGTCCCGCTGATCGGCTCCCTCCCGCAGGGGGCGGCGCTGGAACCCGGATCCACCGACGTGTGGACCATCCGCCTGGGCACCGGCCGCAGCCCGTTCTTCGTCCCGGCCAGCTACCGCCTGCAGTTCACCGTCGTCTACGGGCTGACCCCGCGGCAGGACGCCGCACCGCCGCCCGGGGCGGAGCGCCGCAGGGTGCTCTCCAACACCACCGCGCTGACCGTGCCGCTCAAGGCCGCGCTGTGGAACGTGATGACCGGCGGGGTCGCGGGCGGCCTGGTCGGCAGCGTGGCCCGCTCGCTCCAGGAGGCGCAGAGCCTCGGCGCGCTGGTCGAGCAGCACCTGGGGACGGCGATCGGCTCGCTCGTGCTGGCCGTCATCCTCAGTGGCGCGGCGATCGTGTTCGCCGCGCGGAAGTCGGAGGCGCCGTCCTTCGTCACGGTCGAGGACTTCTGGGGCGGCGTGCTGGTGGGCTTCCTGGTCGGCTACTCGGGCACCGCCGCGTTCGCCCAGCTCACCGGGGTGCCGAAGTAGCGCCGCGGTCCCGGGCGTAGTGCAGCAGGGTGACGCCGTTGGTGAAGTGCAGGGTCTCGACGAGGGTGAGCGGGACGGGGTGGGCGGTGGGGCGGAACAGCAGGGTGCCGCGGCCGAGGACGACGGGGTTCATAGATGCGAGCTATGCAGCGCACGGGAAGTCGTTGCAGGCCGATCGGGTGATGTCCCGTTGGTAGCCTGCGGGGCGGGTGGAGAGCCACCTACGCTCGGAGTGCGATCTGGACGTCGGGTTGCGCGTCGGCGTGCGGGGCCCCTGCTCCACCGGAGTGATGGTTCAGGGCCTCCCCGTCGCCGCTGACCGCGTCCGTGTGGCCAGGTCGTGAGGGAACCGGCCTCCCGGGACGGACCACGCACGGGATGCGTGTCGCCCAACGGGGTCGAGTATGCCGGGGACCAGTGCGCCCAAGACCGTTCGGGGCGTGCCGGTGCGCGGGCTCGCTCCTGCTCACTGCCCAGGAATGGTGCGGGAGAAGACGGTCACGTGCCAGATTCCCGCGCGGAGGAGGGGCCGCCGCCCCCGGCATCAGGACGGGGGCGGCGAACGGGCGTCAGATCAGGGTGCTCCAGTAGTACCAGAACCGG
Source organism: Kitasatospora sp. NPDC058162 (assembly GCF_042884005.1). Classification (NCBI taxonomy): domain Bacteria; kingdom Bacillati; phylum Actinomycetota; class Actinomycetes; order Kitasatosporales; family Streptomycetaceae; genus Kitasatospora; species Kitasatospora sp. NPDC058162. The sequence goes on along the minus strand of NZ_JBHVUS010000030.1, from coordinate 2,877 downwards.
TTGAGCACCAGCAGCGCGATCACTGCGTACCAGAGCGCCGGAACGACCCAGTGGTAGCGCGCGGCCTCCCGTACGACCGTCCGCAGCCGCGGGCCGACCGGGATCACCCCGGAGCGGAGGTTGTGCAGGGTGGTGTACCAGAACAGCGGGATCATCGCGGCCCAGACCACCATGCAGTACGGGCAGAGCGCGCTGATCCGGTACAGCGCCTGGTACATCAGCCAGGTCACGAAGCCGATTCCGAACACCGTCCCGGCCTGCAGGCCGAGCCAGAACCAGCGCCGGTAGGACGCCCCGGCGAGCAGCCCGGCACCGATCGCGACCACCACCCCGAACGCCACCAGGCCGATCAGCGAGTTGGGGAAGCCGAAGGCTTCCGCCTGGTCGCTGCGCATGATCGAGCCGCAGCTGATGATCGGGTTGATGTTGCAGCTGGGGACGTACGACGGGTCCTTGAGGAGCCGGAGCTTGTCCAGGGTGAGGACGGTCGAGGCGAACAGGCCGACTGCGCCGGTGATCAGCAGGAGCCAGGCGAAGGGGCGGCCGGCGGGGAAGGTTTGTGTGGGGGCGGGGGCGGGCGTGGTTGTCACCCGGTCACCTGCTTGACCAGGGCGGTGAACTGCTCGGGCGAGACGGCCTTGCCGTTGGTCAGGACGTCCAGCTTCTTGCCGTCGAGCTTGACGGTCGGGGTGCCGGTGACGTCGCTCTTGTTGAACTCCTCGTTCACCTTGGCCGCCCACGGTGCGTAGGTGCCCTCCTGGACGGCCTTGACGAAGCCGTCGGTCTTGAGGCCGGGCACCTGGCCGGCCAGGTCCAGGATGTGGTTGACGTCGCCGAAGGCGTCGCTGCGCTCGTCGGGCTGGTTGGCGTAGAGCACGTCGTGGAAGGCCTTGAACTTGTCCACGCCCTCGTTCAGCGCGGCGCCGGCGGCGGCCAGCGCGGTGCGCGAGCCCTTGCCGCCGAGGTTCTTGTCCAGGAACGTCGCCAGGTGGTACTCGACCTTGTAGGTGCCGTTGTCGGCGAGCTGCTGGATGGTCTTGCCGGTGGTCGTCTCCAGCTGCTCGCAGAACGGGCAGCGGAAGTCCTCGTAGACCTCCAGGGTGTGCGGGGCGTCGGCCTTGCCGTAGCTGATCACGGTGCCGTTCGGGCCGGTGGCGTTGGCCGGGACGACCAGCGGGCCGTTCGCGGCGGCGTTCGAGGAGGAGGAGTCGGAGGTGCCGCCGACGGCGAAGGCGACGCCGGCCGCGAGGGCTAGCACGGCGGCGGAGGCGGCGCCGACCACCACCCGGCGGCGGATCCGGTCCGAGCGCTCGGCCTGGGCTCGGGCGGAGCGCATCCGCTCGGTGGCGTTGGTCTTCTGGTCGGCCTTGCGGGTGTTGCTCATGGGGTGTCGTCCTGTGCTCTGAGCGCCCTTGATTTCGGGCGTGCGGAAGGTCGGCGCGACCGGCGATCGGGTCGGCGCGAGGGAGAGACGACCGCTGAGGGAAGGATGCTCAGACGGCCAGGGCGAACACCGGCGGACCGCGCCGGACGGCCGGACGTACCACGACGTCCTCGGCCGGGACCAGCGGGCGGCTGGCCGGGGGGAACGGCACCCGGAGCACCGGACGGGCTGGGACGGGCGCGGTCAGCAGGCGCAGCCAGCGGGCTGCCGCCGGGAGGTGCAGGTGCAGGAACTCGCCGAGCATCCGGACCGCCTGGGCGAGGCCGGCGAGGGCGGCGTCGGCGCGGCGGAGCCAGAAGGCTCCGACCAGTGCGATCACCGTGTGCAGGAGAAGGAGGACCAGGACGCCGGTCTGCTCGGACACGCCGTGGCCGAGCAGGAAACCGCCGAGCGAGCCGCCGCCGCAGAGCAGCGGGCGGAGACCTTGCCCGGCGTCGGGCGGCAGCGAGGGGCAGGAGCGCTGGGCCAGGTCGAACAGGGCGCTGACGCCGAGCTGCAGGGGCAGGAAGGCCGCCGCGATCGCCGGGTAGCCGCGTTCGCGACCGGCCAGGGCGAGGGCGACGACGAAGACGGCCGCCGAGGCCAGGCCCATCGTTCCGACCGGCAGCGTACGGCCGGTGACCAGTACCTGGCCGAGCCCGGCGAGCAGCACGACCAGCGCGGCGAAGACCGCCGCGCGGAGCGTCCTGGTGACCGGGCCGATGTCCATGGCATCCGAGTCTGCCACAGGTTGAAACTGGAACGGTCGGGTGGACGGGGGGCTGTGAACAGCTTCACCACCCGTGCTGAGCTGGGCTTATGTGGTTCTTATGGGGTGTGGGGGGAGTCGTGGGGAGCGCCGTCGGAGGTCGCTATGCGGGTCTCCAGGAGGTCGCGGAAGTGTTCGAGGTCCTCGCGCACGGTGCGTTCGATCGCTCCTGCTTGGGCGAAGCCGCGTGGTCCGCCGAACTCGCGGTGGACGGCCTCCGGGTCGTACTCCACCCGGATCTGCAGGCGGGTGTGCCGGGCGTCCAGCGGAAGGAGGGCGAAGGCGCCGCTCAGGTGGACGGAGTCCAGGGTCCGCCAGGCCATCACCCGGCCCCGTCCGCGGTCGGTGATCTCGGTGTCCACGGACCGCTCGGCGGTTCCGATCCGGACGCCGAGGTGGGCGAGGTTGCGGCCGCGGGGGTGGGCGCTGCGGACCCCGTCGACGAACTGGGGGTACTCGTGGACCCGGTGGAGCTGCTCCCAGGCGGCGAGGACGGGGGCGGTGATGTCGATCTGTTCCTCAAGGGTGGTCATGGGGGTTCCTCCGGACCCAGCGTGCGCCTTGTCGTGGGGTGGGGCAAAAGAGGGGGGCCGCTGCGCGGGGCTGGGGTGGGGTGGGGGGCTTTCGGGAGGGTGGGTGGGTCCGGGGGCGGTTCCGGGGGTGGGCGCTCCGGGGGCTGGATGAT
>NZ_JBHVUS010000029.1:0-115489 GCF_042884005.1 Kitasatospora sp. NPDC058162 | reverse complement strand
TTCCGAACCCGGAAGCTAAGCCTCACAGCGCCGATGGTACTGCAGGGGGGACCCTGTGGGAGAGTAGGACGCCGCCGAACAATCATTCAGAAAAGGCCCACCCGGGTTACCGGGTGGGCCTTTTCGCGTTTTCAGAGCTTCAGCTTGAATCCGATGTGCGAGGCCGTGAAACCGAGCCGCTCGTAGAACCGGTGCGCATCCGTGCGCGTCGCGTCCGAGGTGAGTTGGACGAGGTCGACGCCGAGTTCGCGGGCGCGCTCGACGGCCCACTCGATCAGCTCGGTGCCGAGTCCGCTGCCGCGTTCGTCGGAGTGGATGCGGACGGCCTCGATGATCGCGCGGGTGGAGCCCGCCCGGGAGAGGCACGGGATCACCGTGAGCTGCAGGGTGCCGATGACGCGGCCGGCGCGTTCGGCGACGACCAGGTGCTGGTGCGGGTCCTGGTCGATGCGGGTGAAGGCGGTGCGGTAGGGGGTGAGGTCGTCGGGGTTCTCGCGGGTCGCGCCCAGCGGGTCGTCCGCGAGCATGGCCACGATCGCCGGCAGATCGCCTTCGCCGGCCCGTCGGATCGTCAGAACAGCCTTTTCAGTCATGATCAGAGGATAGGGAGACCCGGAGGGGCTGCCGGGCCTTATCTACGCCCGTAGCGTGCCTCCAGGGCCCTCCTGCCACCGCTCTGCGGTCCGCCTGCGGTCCTTCGCCGGCCCGTTCCGGTCCGATGCCGGGTCAGTCCCCGGGCCCGGCGCTGGTGATGACGGCGAAGACGGCTCCGTGCGGGTCCAGCACCTGGGCGAGCCGGCCGACTCCGTGGACGTCCGTCGCCGGGATCCGGACCTTCGCGCCGAGCCGGTCGGCGATGGCGAGGGCGGCGTCCACGTTGGGGACCTCGAAGTACGGGAGCCAGTGCGAGCCGGTGCCGCGGGCGGTGTGTTCGGGGCTGAGCTGGAGGATGCCGCCGTGGGCGTCGTCGGTGCCGCCGCCGGCCGGGGTGAGCACGGTGTAGAGCACCTCGCCGAGCGGGACGTCCTGTTCCTGCCAGCCGAAGACCGTGCGGTAGAAGGCCTTGGCCCGTTCGGCGTCGACGCTGTAGCACTCGGCCCAGCAGAGGCTGACCTGGTCGTTGACGACGTCCAGGCCGCGGGTGTCGTGCGGTTGCCAGACGGCGAAGTCGGCGCCGGTCGGGTCGGTGTAGCCGGCCATCCGGCCCGCGGTGAAGACGTTGAAGGGGGTGAACCGTACGCGGCCGCCCGCTTGTTGGACGAGTTCGGTGGTGCGGTCGGCGTCCTCGGTGGCGAAGTAGAGGGTCCAGCCGGGCAGCGTGCCCTCCTCGGCGAGCGGGCCGAGGGCGGCGACGGTGCGGCCGTCGAGCTGGAAGAAGCCGTAGCCGCCGGCTTCGGGGCCGGCCGAGTCGAAGGTCCAGCCGAACAGGGCGGTGTAGAAGTCGACGGAGGCCCGGGTGTCGGGGCTGCTCAGGTCGAGCCAGTCCGGGGAACCGGGGCGGAAGTCGGTGTTGAGCATGGCGGCACTGCTCCTCGGACGGGTCCCGTACGGGCGCGGGCGCGGTCGACGACCCCCTGGACCCTTTCAGCCTGGCACCTCGGTGGGGGCGGTGCACGGCGGGTCCGCGGGCGGTCCGGACTTGTCCGCGCAGGGCGGTACGGTGCGTAACGGAATGGTCCACCCGTACCGGTCGAAGGGGGCTCCGGTGGGCAAGCAGGCGCAGTCGGGGCAGGAGGTGCCCCGCCAGCTCGCGCAGGTCGAGGGCGTGCTGGAGCGGATCACCTACGCCAATGAGGAGACCGGCTACACGGTGGCCCGGGTGGACACCGGGCGGGGCGGGAACGACCTGCTGACGGTGGTGGGCGCGCTGCTGGGGGCGCAGGTCGGCGAGTCGCTGCGGCTGCACGGGCGGTGGGGTTCGCACCCGCAGTACGGGCGGCAGTTCACGGTGGAGAACTACACGACGGTGCTGCCCGCGACGATCCAGGGCATCCAGCGCTACCTGGGGTCGGGGCTGATCAAGGGGATCGGGCCGCGGTTCGCCGAGCGGATCGTGGAGCGCTTCGGGGTGGACACCCTGGAGGTGATCGAGAAGGAGCCGGGCCGGCTGATCGAGGTGCCGGGGCTGGGGCCGAAGCGCACCAAGAAGATCGCCGCGGCCTGGGAGGAGCAGAAGGCCATCAAGGAGGTGATGGTCTTCCTGCAAGGGGTCGGGGTGTCGACCTCGCTGGCGGTGCGGATCTACAAGCAGTACGGCGACGCCTCGATCGGGGTGGTCCGCAACGAGCCGTACAAGCTCGCCTCGGACGTCTGGGGCATCGGCTTCCTGACGGCGGACCGGATCGCCCAGTCGGTGGGCATCCCGCACGACAGCCCGGAGCGGGTGAAGGCGGGGTTGCAGTACGCGCTGTCGCAGAGCACCGACCAGGGCCACTGCTACCTGCCGGAGGAGCGGCTGATCGCGGACGGCGTGAAGCTGCTGCAGGTGGACGTGGGGCTGGTGATCGACTGCCTGGCGGAGCTGGTCGCGGGGGAGGGGGTGGTCCGCGAGACGGTGCCGGGGGAGGCGGGCGAGCCGATCACCGCGGTGTACCTGGTGCCGTTCCACCGGGCGGAGATCTCGCTGGCCAACCAGCTGCTGCGGCTGCTGCGTTCGGACTCCGACCGGTTGCCGTGGTCGGCGGACGTGGACTGGCCGGTGGCGCTGGAGTGGCTGGCGCGGCGGACCGGGGCGGCGCTGGCGCCGGAGCAGGAGCAGTCGGTGCGGCTCGCGCTGACCGAGAAGGTCGCGGTGCTGACGGGTGGTCCGGGCTGCGGCAAGTCGTTCACGGTGAAGTCGATCGTGACGATGGCGCTGGCCAAGCGGGCGAAGGTGGTGCTGGCGGCGCCGACCGGGCGGGCGGCCAAGCGGCTGGCGGAGCTGACCGGGGCGGAGGCCTCGACGGTGCACCGGCTGCTGGAGTTGAAGCCGGGCGGCGATGCCGCGTACGACCGGGACCGGCCGTTGGACGCGGACCTGGTGGTGGTGGACGAGGCCTCGATGCTGGACCTGATCCTGGCGAACAAGCTGGTGAAGGCGGTGCCGCCGGGTGCGCACCTGCTGTTCGTGGGGGACGTGGACCAGCTGCCCTCGGTGGGTGCCGGGGAGGTGCTGCGGGACCTGCTGGCGCAGGACGGGCCGATCCCGTCGGTGCGGCTGACCCGGATCTTCCGGCAGGCGCAGCAGTCCGGGGTGGTGACCAACGCGCACCGGATCAACGAGGGGAAGCCGCCGTTGACGGAGGATCTGGCGGACTTCTTCCTGTTCGTGGAGGAGGACACGGAGCGGGCGGCCGGTCTGACGGTGGACGTGGTGGCGCGCCGGATCCCGCAGAAGTTCGGCTACGACCCGCGCCGGGACGTCCAGGTGCTGGCGCCGATGCACCGGGGCCCGGCCGGGGCGGGGAACCTGAACACCCTGTTGCAGGGGGCGGTGACGCCGGCCCGGGAGGGGCTGGCGGAGCGGCGCTTCGGCGGGCGGACGTTCCGGGTGGGGGACAAGGTCACCCAGATCCGCAACAACTACGACAAGGGGCGGAACGGGGTCTTCAACGGCACAGTGGGAGTGGTGACCGCCCTCAGCGTGGACGACCAGCGGTTGACGGTGCTCACCGACGAGGACGAGGAGGTGCCGTACGACTTCGACGAGCTGGACGAGCTGGCCCACGCCTACGCGGTGACGATCCACCGATCGCAGGGAAGTGAATACCCGGTGGTGGTGATTCCGGTCACCATGTCCGCTTGGACGATGCTCCAGCGGAACCTGCTCTACACGGCTGTGACCAGGGCGAGGAAACTCGTCGTGCTGGTCGGGTCACGGAAGGCGATCGCGCAGGCCGTGAGGGCCGTCAGTGCAGGTCGGCGGCACGCCGCGCTCGATCATCGACTTGCTTCTGGATGATTATCCAACAGGATGGTTGCCTCTAATGTTCTCTTGACGTGAAGAGATTTACGGCAGAGCCTAGGGTGGTGCCGATCTTGTCCGGTTCGTACCGGCAGGGGCAGCAGGTTTTGTAGGGGCGGGCCCTTCCGGGCCACCCCGGGTGCGCGACTGTCCTCCGGATGGGGGATCGTGGAGACAGTCAGGGCACCTTGGAAGAGGATTCATTTCGTCGGTGAGGAAGACGTGAGCGACAACTCGGTAGTACTGCGGTACCAGGACGGCGAGTACGAGTACCCCGTCGTCGAGAGCACTGCGGGCAACTCCGGCTTCGACATCTCGAAGCTGCTCCCGCAGACCGGCCTGGTCACCCTGGACAACGGCTTCGGTAACACCGCCGCGTACAAGTCCGCGATCACCTTCGTGGACGGCGACAACGGCATCCTGCGGTACCGCGGCTACCCGATCGAGCAGCTCGCCTCGCAGGGCGGCTTCATCGAGACCGCGTACCTCCTGATCAACGGCGAGCTGCCCAACGCGGACCAGCTGGCGCAGTTCAACCGCGAGATCACCCAGCACACGCTGCTGCACGAGGACGTCAAGCGCTTCTTCCAGGGCTTCCCGCGGGACGCCCACCCGATGGCCATGCTGTCCTCGGTGGTCGGCGCGCTCTCCACCTTCTACCCGGAGAGCCACAACCCCTTCGACGCGGCCCAGCGCCACCTGTCGACCGTCCGCCTGCTGGCCAAGCTGCCGACGATCGCCGCGTACGCGTACAAGAAGGCGATGGGCCAGCCCTTCGTCTACCCGCGCAACGACCTCAGCTACGTCGAGAACCTCCTGCGGATGACCTTCGCCGTCCCCGCCGAGGACTACGAGCTCAACCCGGTCATCGTCAACGCGCTGGACAAGCTGCTCATCCTGCACGCGGACCACGAGCAGAACTGCTCGACCTCCACCGTGCGCCTGGTCGGCTCCAGCCACGCCAACCTGTTCGCCTCGATCTCGGCGGGCATCTCGGCGCTGTGGGGCCCGCTGCACGGCGGCGCCAACCAGGCCGTCCTGGAGATGCTGGAGAGCATCCAGAAGGACGGCGGCGACGTCGACGCGTTCATCACGAAGGTGAAGAACAAGGAAGCCGGCGTCAAGCTGATGGGCTTCGGCCACCGCGTCTACAAGGCCTTCGACCCGCGCGCCGCGCAGGTCAAGCTGCTGGCGCACGAGGTCCTCGGCCAGCTCGGCAAGAGCGACGAGCTGCTGGAGATCGCGCTCAAGCTGGAGGAGCACGCCCTCAAGGACGACTTCTTCATCTCGCGCAAGCTGTACCCGAACGTGGACTTCTACACCGGCCTGATCTACCGCGCCATGGGCTTCCCGACCAGCATGTTCACCGTGCTGTTCGCCCTCGGCCGGCTGCCGGGCTGGATCGCCCACTGGCACGAGATGATCAACGACCCGACCAGCCGGATCGGCCGCCCGCGCCAGATCTACACCGGCACCGCGATCCGCGACTACGTCGAGCTCGAGCAGCGCTGACGTCGCACCGCACCGAAAGGGGCCCGGCCGCTGCTGAGCGGCCGGGCCCCTTCGCGTCCCCGTGCCGCGGACCCGGAAGGGCCCGTGGCGCGGGGACGGAACCGTACGGCGCACGACTCCGGGGCCGGCCGCAACCGGGGACGGCCGCTCAAAGCGTCCCTGGCCCGCCACAACCCCGGCGCCGTGCGCGAAGGCCGTCGAGGAGTTCGACGACCGTTCCCGGGGCCCGCCGGAGCCCCGTCGGCGGCAGCCGCTGGAAGCGCGGGGCACGTTGCCGTTGACCGTGCCCCGCCCAGCGGAAAAACTGCCGCACTACCAACCTAAGACGTATCAGGGTGCGAGAAGTTACGCCCGGGGGGTGTGAGCTGCCTCTCGCCACGCTCCGTAGGCGCTTCGTACCGCGCCCATACCACACCTTCCCTCGCGCACGACGTCACCCTCCCCGCAGTCACGGCAACCGAGCGTGATAGGAATCGTGGCATTCCGGTACGGACCGTCGCGCCCCCTCGTCGTGCGACGGCGGAACTGGGGAGGGAGTGCGCAGATGGCCAGGAACGTCGTCGTCACCGGCGGTGGCACGGGAATCGGGTACGAAGTCGCGCGGCGGTTCGCCGAAGCGGGCGAGCACGTGGTGATCGTCGGTCGCCGTCGGGCCGTCCTGGAGAAGGCCGCGGCCGACCTCGGGCCGAACGTCACCCCGCTGGTGTGCGACCTCGCCGACCCGGACGCGGTGGAGGCCGCGCTGGCGGAACTGCCCGAGCGGGTCGACGTGCTGGTGAACAACGCCGGCAGCCGGGAGACCGTGGCCGGCGCCGGGCCGCACGCCCTGCTGGCCCGCTGGCGCGGCGACTTCGAGCGCAACGTGCTGACCGTCGTGATGCTCACCGAGTCGATCCGGGACCGGCTCACCCCGGGCTCCGGCCGGGTCGTCACCATCAGCTCCATCGCCGCCCTGCGCGGGGCCGGCTCCTACGGTGCGGCGAAGGCCTCGCTGCACGCCTGGAACCACTTCCTGGCCGCGCAGTTGGGCACTTCGGGGATCACCGCCAACATCGTCGCGCCGGGCACGGTGGCCGGCACCGAGTTCTTCGGGCCGCGGCTGGACGAGGCCGAGGTGGCCCGCCGGGCAGGCCGTACGCTGCTCGGCCGGATCGGCGAGACCGGTGAGGTGGCGGCGGCGGTCACCTTCCTCGCCTCGCCCGAGGCCGGGTTCATCACCGGCGAGATCCTGCACTGCAACGGCGGGGAACTGCTGGGGCGTTGAGCTGTGCCGAGGGGCCCGGACCGAACGCGGTCCGGGCTCCTCGGGCTGCCTGAGCTCGGGCGGGGAGTCAGCGGAAGCTGCGCAGCCGGAGGCTGTTGGTGACCACGAAGACCGAGGAGAAGGCCATCGCGGCCCCGGCGATCATCGGGTTCAGCAGTCCGGCGGCGGCCAGCGGGATCGCCGCCACGTTGTAGCCGAAGGCCCAGCAGAGGTTGCCCCGGATGGTGGCGAGGGTCCGGCGGGAGAGCCGGATGGCGTCGGCCGCGGCGCGCAGGTCGCCGCGGACCAGGGTGAGGTCGCCGGCCTCGATCGCGGCGTCGGTGCCGGTGCCCATCGCCAGGCCGAGGTCGGCCTGGGCGAGCGCGGCGGCGTCGTTGACGCCGTCGCCGACCATCGCGACGACCCGGCCCTCGGCCTGCAGCCGCCGGACCGTCGCCACCTTGTCCTCGGGGAGCACCTCGGCGATGACGTCCTGCGGCGCGATGCCGAGCTCGGCGGCCACCGCCCCGGCCACCGTGCGGTTGTCGCCGGTCAGCAGCACCGGGGTCAGGCCCAGGGCCCGCAGCTCGGCGACGGCCTCGGCGCTGGTCGGCCGGAGCGCGTCGGCGACCTCCAGGACGGCCCGGGCCTCGCCGTCCCAGCCGACCGTGATCGCGGTGCGGCCGGCCGCCTCGGCGGCGGCCTCGGCGCGGGCCAGGACGGGCGGTAGCTGCTCGGCGCGGCCGGCCGGCAGGACCGCGCGCCCGGCGGTGACCGTGCGGCCGTCCACGACGCCCCGCACGCCCCGGCCGGGCAGGCTGCGGAAGCCCTGGACCGGCGGCAGCCCGCCGAGGCGGTCGGCGGCCGCGGTGGCGACCGCCCGGGCGATCGGGTGCTCGGAGGCGTGCTCCAGGGCGCCGGCCAGGCGCAGCACCTCGGCCTCGGTGACGCCCTCGACGGTGTGCACGGCGAGCAGGGTCATCCGGCCGGTGGTGACGGTGCCGGTCTTGTCCAGGACGACGGTGTCCACCCGGCGGGTGGTCTCCAGCAGTTCGGGGCCCTTGATCAGGATACCGAGCTGGGCGCCGCGGCCGGTGCCGACCATGAGCGCGGTCGGGGTGGCCAGGCCGAGGGCGCACGGGCAGGCGATGATCAGCACGGCCACGGCGGCGGTGAACGCGGCGGTGGGGCTGTCGGTGGCCAGCAGCCGGCCGACCAGGGTGGCCAGGGCGATCAGGATGACCGTCGGGACGAAGACCGCGGAGATCCGGTCGGCCAGCCGCTGGGCGGAGGCCTTGCCGTTCTGGGCGTCCTCGACCAGCTTGGCCATCCGGGCCAGCCGGGTGTCCGCGCCGACCCGGGTCGCCTCGACCACCAGCCGGCCGCCCGCGTTGACGGTGGCGCCGGTGACGGTGTCCCCGACGGTGACCTCGACCGGGACGGACTCGCCGGTGAGCATCGAGGCGTCCACCGCGGAGCTGCCCTCGACCACGGTGCCGTCGGTGGCGACCTTCTCGCCGGGGCGCACCACGAAGCGCATCCCGACGGCCAGCCGGTCCACCGGCAGGCGGACCTCGCGACCGTCCCGGAGGACGCCCACGTCCTTGGCGCCGAGGTCCAGCAGGGCGTGCAGGGCCGCGCCGGCCCGGCGCTTGGCGCGGGCCTCCAGGTGGCGGCCGAGCAGGATCAGCACGGTGACGGCGGCGGCGGTCTCCAGGTAGAGCGTGGTGGAGGGGTCGGTGTCGCCGATCGCGAAGGAGAACGCGTGGTGCATGCCGGGCAGGCCGGCGTGGCCCCAGAACAGGGCCCAGCAGGACCAGCCGAAGGCGGCCAGGGTGCCGAGCGAGACCAGGGTGTCCATGGTCGCGGCGCCGTGCTTGAGGTTGGTCCAGGCGGCGCGGTGGAAGGGCAGGCCGCCGTACACGACGACCGGGCCGGTGAGGGCGAAAGCCAGCCACTGCCAGTTGGTGAACTGGAGGGCCGGGAGCATCGAGAGCAGCACCACCGGGGCGCTGAGCACGGCGCTGATCAGCAGGCGGTCGCGGCCGGGGGCGGCGGGCTGTCCGGGGTCCTCGTCCGGGCTGGGGTGGTCGGCGTTTTCGGGGGTGGGGTCGGGGGTGGCGGGGGCCGGGGGCGGCGGGAGTTCGGCGGTGTAGCCGGTCCGCTCGACGGTTTCGATCAGCTCCGCGACCGTGACGCCGGGGCCGTAGTCGACCCGGGCCTTCTCGGTGGCGAAGTTGACCGTGGCCTCGACGCCGTCCATCCGGTTGAGCTTCTTCTCGATCCGGGCGGCGCAGGAGGCGCAGGTCATCCCGCCGATCGACAGCTCGACCCGGTCCCGTGCCTCGACACCGGGGGCGGAGATGGTCATGCGGAGGCTCCTTGGTCGGGGCTCACGGCGGGGGCCTGTGCTGGCCCCCGCCGTACCGGGACGGCTCAGGCGGCGGGGCCGACCAGCTCGTAGCCGGCCTCGTCGATCGCGGCGCGGATCTGGTCCTCCGCCAGCGGGACGGTGGAGGAGACCGTCACGGTACCCGCCTGGGAGTCGGCGGCGACCTCGGTGACACCGGCCAGCGCGGACAGCTCCTCGCTGATCGCCTTCTCGCAGTGGCCGCAGCTCATGCCGGACACGGTGTAGGTGATGGTGCTGGACATCGGGGCCTCCTGGAGGTCGGTGCGGGTGCTGGCTCTGCTGCTTCCCGGCTCTTCGAACACCATACCCCTCCGGGGTATTTCCCGGAGGGGTGGGGTGACGCGGATCGCATCGTAGGCGACTGCCGCGGCCGGGGCGGTTTTCGGGTGGGGCCCGGTCGGGTCGGGTCCGGGTGGGGCCCGGTCAGGCTGGTGAGGAGGGGTGCTGTGCCGGGATCGGCGCGGTGGGCTCGCGCCGCACCAGCAGCCGCAGCCAGAGCAGCCCGCCCAAGGAGACCACGAGCAGCCCCGCCGTGTCGTACACGGTGTACAGGTGGACCTGCTCGCTCGACGGGTTCGGCATGTAGCCCAGGTCGAACAGGGCGCGCTGGAAGTCGCTCGTGGTGGTCCGGGCGACCAGCCAGACGGCGATGCCGCTCATGCTGTCCCAGAGCGCGTGCAGCAGCGAGACGCCCAGGTAGGTGAGCAGTACCGGGACGGTGAAGCGGAAGCGCCCGGCCCGCCGCTCCCGGAACAGCACCCCGCCGATGATCGCCGTCCACAGGATGTGGCCGACCGGGGCGAGCACCCCGCGCAGGATCTCCGTCTCCACCAGGTCGTCCAGGGACAGCCCCTGGATGCTCAGCACCGCGTTGAACGCGTACCCGGCGCTCTCGAACGCGGCGAACCCGGCCCCGACGGTGGCGCCCAGCACCAGCCCGTGGCGCAGCCCGCCGCCCCGCAGCCGGCGGCACACCAGCACCAGCGCGGCCAGCTTGACGGCCTCCTCGATCAGGCCGACCCCGACGTACATCCACACCGAGGGCGAGAGCAGGTACGTCTCCAGCACCGAGGCGCCCAGGACGCCGATCACCCCGCCGATGCCGAAGCAGGTGAGGATCCGGTCCGGGCCGAGGTCGGCCGCGTACCGCTCGTACGCCCAGATCACCACCGTGGCCGGGACGAGGAAGCTGCCGAGCAGCACGATCGTCGGGACCAGGTTGGTGTTGTCGGTGAAGAAGGTGACCAGGACGGTGCAGGCCCAGAGCAGCAGGCCGGTCAGGAAGAACTTGACCCAGTGGTGGGCCAGGGTGACCGTCGGGGCGGGGGGTGTGGTGATGCGCGGAGCGGGTCGGTAGCCGGACACCGGGCAGGGCCTCCTCTGAGTAGCCGCTTTGGTCGAACTTTATGACAAATCAGGCAATTGGGACTGGCGGGAGTGGGGGTGGGGGGAGTGGGGGTGAGGTGGGCGGGTGGTTCGGGGGCGTGATCGTCCCTTATGTTCGGTATGTGTTCCCGATCCGCCGTGCCCAGTCGCCCTCGGCCCCCACCGCCGCCGGGCTGCCGCCGGCCCGGCGACGCGGCGCCCTGATGGCCGCCGACCTCCAGGACGTGCCGCTCTGGCGGCGGGCCACCCCGGCGCTGCTCGCCGTCCTGCTGGTCGCACTCGCGGACCTCCTCTCCGGCAAGGACCGGTACCTCGCACCCCTGATGACCGTCGTCCCGGCCGTCGCGGCGCTCACCCTCAAACCCGGCGAACTGCTCGCCGTCTGCGCGGTCGGGCTGATCGCCGTCTTCGGACTCAGCCACTACGACCAGGTCGACAACATCAACGACGCCCGCTTCCTTTACGGTGCGATGGTCAGCTACCTCGTCCTGACGCTGTTCTCGGCCTGGGTCGCCGGGGTCCGGATGCGGCGCGCGGCCGCCTTCGCGGCGGTCAGCTCCGTCGCCGAGGCCGCCCAGCGGGCCCTGCTGCGGCTCCCCGGGCCGGTCGTCGGGCCGCTGCGGCTCGCGGTGCGCTACGTGTCCGCGGCGGACGCCTCACGGATCGGCGGGGACCTGTACTCGGTGCTGGAGACGCCGCACGGCACCCGGGTCGCGGTCGGGGACGTCCGGGGCAAGGGGCTGGCCGCCGTCCAGACCGCGGCGGTGGTGCTCGGCGCCTTCCGCGAGGCCGCGTACGACGAGGCCGGGCTGCGGGGCGTCGCGGCGCGGATCGAGGCCAGCGTCGAGCGGCACGTGCCCGACGGGGAGTTCACCACGGCGCTGTTCGCGGAGTTCCGGCGGCCCGGGGAGATGGAACTGCTCCAGTACGGGCACGTCGCGCCGATCAGGGTGGACGGGGAGGGGCGCGCGCACGTGCTGGACGCGCCCGACCCTTGGGTGCCGCTGGGCCTCGGGCGGCTGGCGTCCGGTGAACCGACCACCTGGGGGCAGCCGTTCGGGGCGGAGGACGTCCTGGTGCTGTGCACGGACGGGGTGATCGAGGCGCGGGACCGCAGGAGCGGGGAGTTCTATCCGTTGGCGGAGCGGGTGGGGCCGTTGGTACGGGGGGCTGGGCGCTCGGCGGGGGAGTTGGAGGCGGCGGTGGGGCGGGTGTATGCGGATCTGCTGGCGCATACGGGTGGGGAGTTGAGGGATGACGCGTTGTTGTTGTTGATTGCTTGGACGGGCTGAGGGGTTCCGCTGCGCGGGGCTGGGGTGGGGTGGGTGGCTTTCGGGAGGGTGGGTGGGTCCGGGGGCGGTTCCGGGGGTGGGTGCTCCGGGGGCTGGATGATTTTCGGACCGCCGACCCTCATCGAGGGGGGTTGAGACCGTTGGCGGTCTGAAAATCACCCGTCACGCCCCTCTCCGCACCCACCCCCTCCACCGCCCCCTCCCGCAGCGCGTCCCTCTCGCCTTGGGCGGGGGAGGGGGAGGTGGGGGGTTGGGGTGGGTGGGTTGGTGCGGGTTGGTGCGGGTTGGTGCGGGTTGGGGGTGCGGGGTGGGTGGGTGTGGGTTGGGGGTGGGGTGTCAGGTGGCGGTGGTGGTGGCGAGGGCGCGGAAGATGAGGGCGGTGGAGGTGGCGCCGGGGTCTTGGTGGCCGGTGCTGCGGGGGCCGAGGTAGGAGGCGCGGCCCTTGCGGGCCTGGAGGGGGATGGTGTCGAGGGCGCCCTGTTCGGCGGCTTCGGCGGCGGCTGCGGCGGCCTCGGGGAGGGGGGCTCCGGTGGTGGCTGCGGTGTGGAAGGCGGCGACGGCCGGGGTCCAGGCGTCGACGATGGTTTTGTCGCCGGGGTCGGCCTTGCCGAGGGTGCGGATCGCGTCCAGGCCGGCGGCGAGGGCCTCGGCGAGGGTGGTCGGGGTGGCGGGGCCGGGGAGGGCGGCGCCGATGGCGCGGAAGGCCTTGCCGTAGAGGGGGCCGGAGGCGCCGCCGACCTTGGAGATCAGGGTGGTGCCGGTCTTGGTGAGGACGGCGCCGGGGGTGTCGGGCCGGAGGTCGTCGAGGGCGGTGAGGACGGCGGCGAAGCCGCGTTGGAGGTTGCTGCCGTGGTCGCCGTCGCCGATGGCGGAGTCGAGGTCGGTGAGGTGGGTTCGGTTCTGTTCGACGGCCGTGGCGATGGTGCGGATCCAGGTCTCGGCGAGGTCGGTGTCGAAGTCCATGCCGGTTCCCTTCAGGCGCGCTTGAGGGCGGGGGTGTCGACGGGGGCGTCCCAGAGGTCCAGCAACTGGGCGTCGGCCTTGGTGAGGGTGAGGGAGAAGCCCGCCATGTCGAGGCTGGTGACGTAGTTGCCGACCAGGCTGCGGGCCACCGTGATGCCGTGCCCGGCGAGCCGGGCGGCGACCTCGCCGTAGACCACGTACAGCTCCAGGAGCGGGGTGCCGCCGAGGCCGTTGAGCAGGGCGATCACCTCGTCGCCCGGGGTCAGGTGGTGGTCGGTGAGGATGGTCTCGACCACCTCGGCGGCCAGTTCGCGGGCGGGGCGGAGCTTCTCGCGGCGCCGGCCGGGTTCGCCGTGGATGCCGACGCCGACCTCGATCTCGTCCTCGGGCAGGTCGAAGCCGGGTTTGCCGGCGGCGGGGACGGTGGCGGCGGTGAGCGCGATCGCGAAGGAGCGGGAGGCGGCGTTGACGCGCTCGCCGAGGGCGGCGACGTCGTCGAGCGGTGCGCCGCGTTCGGCGAGGGCGCCTGCGGTCTTCTCGACCAGGACGGTCGCGCCGGTGCCGCGGCGGCCTGCGGTCCAGGTGGAGTCCTCGACCGCGACGTCGTCGTTGACCAGGACGGTGCGGACCTCCAGGCCCTCCTCGGCGGCGAGTTCGGCGGCGAGCTCGAAGTTCATCACGTCGCCGGTGTAGTTCTTGACGATGAAGACGACGCCGGCGCCGTTCTCCACGGCCTTCGCGGCGGCCAGCATCTGGTCCGGGACGGGGGAGGTGAACACCTCGCCGGGGCAGGCGGCGTCGAGCATGCCGGGGCCGACGAAGCCGCCGTGCAGCGGTTCGTGGCCGGAACCGCCGCCGGAGATCAGCGCGACCTTGGGGCCGGTCGGGCGGGCGGCCCGGGTGATCACCCGGTTGGGGACGTCGACCGTCAGCTCGGGGTGGGCGGCGGCGACTCCGGCCAGGGCGTCCTCCAGGACGCTCTCCGGGGTGTTGATCAGTTTCTTCAACGTTCTTCGCTCCCTCTGGTGACCGCGGTGGGGACGCAACAGCCTGGGGCCGACGCTACGCCAGACGGGGGGTGGGGGCACGGGGTGCGACACGCGCGGTTCCGCTCACCCTTCCGGAGCAGTGGGGTGGGGTCTAGGGTCGGGCGCATGAGTGGACGGGTGGGCATTGTTCTGGTTTCGCACAGCGCCCGGCTCGCGGAGGGGCTGCGGGAGTTGCTGGGGGAGCTCGCCCCGGACGGCGTGCGGGTGGTGGTCGCGGCCGGGACGGAGGACGGCGGGCTCGGTACCAGCTACGAGCTGATCGCCGGGGCGGTCGCGGAGGCGGACGGCGGGGCGGGCGTGGTCGTGCTGCCGGACCTCGGCAGCTCGGTGCTGACCGCGGTGACCGTGCTGGAGGACGAGCCGAGGCCGGGGGTGAGGCTGGTGGACGCGCCGTTCGTGGAGGGCGCGGTGGCGGCCGCCGTCACGGCCTCGACCGGGGCGGGGCTGGCCGAGGTGGTCGCGGCGGCGGAGGAGGCGCGGTCCTTCCGTAAGTTGTAGCGGTTGTTCGGTGGGGGTTATTTGGCGTCGGCGTAGCAGTCCACGACGGCGGTGCTGAGGGGGAACCGCACCGGGGTGTCGCCGAAGACCAGTCTTCGGGCTTCGTCGGCGGCCTCGGCGACGGCGGTGGCCACCTGCTCGGCCAGGTTGGCCGGGGTGTGCACGATCACCTCGTCGTGCTGGAAGAACACCAGGTGGGGGCGGTCCGCCGGGACGGGCACCGGCAGTTCGCCCAGCCGTCGGCGCAGTGCCGCCAGCAGGGCGAGTGCCCAGTCGGCGGCGCTGGCCTGGATGACGAAGTTGCGGGTGAACCGGCCGCGGGCGCGGGCGGTGCGGCCGCCGGTCTCGCTGCCGGCGTCGGCCTCGGTGAGGTCGAGGAAGGCGTCGGAGGCCGGCGGGCAGACCCGGCCGAGCCGGGAGGCGACCACGCCGCCGTCCTCGCCGGTGCGGGCGGCGGCCTCGACGTAGCCCATGGCGGCCGGGTAGCGGCGGCGCAGGGTGTTCAGCAGCGGGCCGATGTCGCCGCTGGTCTGCCCGTACATGGCGCCGAGCAGGCCGAGCTTGGCCTTGTCGCGGTCGCCCTGGAAGGCCTGGGCGGCGAGCGCCTCGTAGAGGTCGCCGCCGGCGGCGGTGCGGGCCAGCTCGGAGTCCTGGGAGAGCGCGGCGAGCACCCGCGGTTCCAGCTGGGCGGCGTCGGCGACCACCAGCAGCCAGCCCGGGTCGGCGACCACGGCGCGGCGCAGGATGCGCGGGATCTGCAGGGCGCCGCCGCCGCGGCTGGCCCAGCGGCCGGAGACCACGCCGCCGACCACGTACTCGGGCCGGAAGCGGCCGCCGCGGGCCCAGGCGTCCTGCCAGGCCCAGCCGTGGGCGACGTGGATCCGGGCGAGTTCCTTGTAACGGATGAGGAGTTGGGCGGCGGGGTGGTCGATGTGCTTGAGCTCCCAGGAGCGGGTGGAGGTCAACTGGATGCCGGCCTCGGCGAAGGCGCGCAGCACCTGGGTGTGCGAGTCGGGGTTGAACGGCTTGGCGCCGAGGGCCTGTTGGAGTTCGACGGCGAGGTCGGCGAGCACCCGGGGCTGGGTGCCGGGGACGGTGGGGCGGGGGCCGAGCAGGTCGGTGAGCAGCCGGTCGTGGACGTCGGAGCGCCAGGGCAGGCCGTCGTGGGCGATCTCGGCGGCCACCAGGGCGCCGGCCGACTCGGCGGCGACCAGCAGCCGGAAGCGCTGCCGGGCGGCCGGGTCGGTGATCGCGGCGATCCGCCGCTGCTGTTCGGCGTGCACGGCGACCACGGCGGCCAGCGGGTCGGCGCCGGGCGGCAGTTGCAGCCGGTCCGGGGCGAACAGGGTGTCCTGGCCGTCGTCCGCGTCGGACAGGCCCGGTTCGGGCAGGTCGTCCGGGACGGGCAGGCCGTGCAGCCGGGCCCAGGCGGCGCCGAGCGAGCGGGGCGCGCCGAAGCGGCCCTCGTGGCCCAGCAGCAGCGCCTCGACCAGCCGGAGGTCGTGGCAGCGGGCGAGCCGGTCGGGCAGCCGGGGCAGCAGTGGGGCGTACCCGGAGTCGGCGGCGGCCCAGACCCAGCGCGGGTGGGCGGTGGACTCCAGGGCGGCGACGGCCGCGGCGAGGTCGCGGACGGCCTCCGGCGGGCCGAGCGGCCGGCCGGCGTCGTCGAGCGGCTGGAGGCGGCCGCCGGGGCCGTGCGGGTCGGGCGCGAGGGCGGTTCTGGGGGCCACGGCGGGCGTCTCCTCTCCTGGGGGTGTTGCGGCGGGGCGTCCGGGGGTGTGGGGCGGGTCGGGTGTGCGGGTGGGGCGCTGGCGTGCGGACCGGGGCCCGTGCCGTCGACGTTAACGGGTGGGTCTGACAACGATGACCAGGGGTGTATGGGCACGCGGGGTGACACCGCGTAGGGTCGGCGAAATGACCGAGAACCCGTTCTTCGCGGCCAGCCCCCTGGTCTACGAACTGCCTCCCTACGCCGAGATCCGGGAGGAGCACTACCTGCCCGCGTACGAGCGCGGGATGGCCGAGCAGCTGGCCGAGATCGCGGCGATCACCGACGACCGCGCCCTGCCGACCTTCGAGAACACCCTGGTGGCCCTGGAGCGCTCCGGCGGGCTGCTGCGCCGGGTGGACGCGGTGTTCCGCAACCAGTCCTCCTCCGACACCACCGACCTGCTGGACGAGGTGGAGGCGAAGGTCAGCCCGCTGCTCGCGGCCCACCACGACGCGATCCACCTGGACCAGCGGCTGTTCGCCCGGATCGAGGGGCTGTACGGGGACCGGGCCGCCCTCGGACTGGACCCGGAGTCGCTGCGCCTGCTGGAGCGCCGGTACACCGCGTTCGTCCGCTCCGGGGCCCGGCTGGGCGCCGCCGAGCAGGCCCGGCTGCGCGAGCTGAACGCCGAACTCGCCGCGCTGGGCACCACGTTCCAGCAGAACGTGAACGCCGCCACCCGCTCCGCCGCGCTGGTCGTGGACACCGCGGAGGAGCTGGCCGGGCTGTCCGAGGGGGCGATCGCCGCCGCGGCGGAGAACGCCCGGGTGCTCGGCCACGAGGGCCGGTACGTGCTCAGCCTGAAGAGCCCCTCCAACCAGCCCGAGCTGGCCCAGCTGGCCGACCGCTCGGTGCGCGAGCGGCTGCTGGCCGCCTCGCTGGCCCGGGCCGGCGAGGACAACGGCCCGCTGGCGATCCGGATGACCGAGCTGCGCGCCGAGCGGGCCGTGCTGCTGGGCTTCCCGAGCCACGCCGCGTACGTCGTCGCGGACGAGACGGCCGGCACCGTGGAGGCGGTGTCCGGGCTGCTGGCCCGGCTGGTGGAGCCGGCCGTGGCGAACGCCCGCCGGGAGGCCGCCGAGCTGCTGAAGGTGGCGGCGGCGGACGGCATCGAGGAGCTCGCCGCGCACGACTGGGCGTACTACTCGGAGAAGGTCCGGCAGTCCTCCTACCAGGTGGACGCGGCGGCGCTGCGCCCGTACTTCGAGCTGGAGCGGGTGCTGCGGGACGGCGTGTTCTTCGCCGCGAAGCTCGCGTACGGGCTGGAGTTCACCGAGCGCCCGGACCTGACGGCGCACCACCCGGACGCCCGGGTCTTCGAGGTGTTCGAGGAGGACGGCACCGCGCTGGGCCTGTTCATCGGGGACTTCCACGCCCGGGCCTCCAAGCGCGGCGGCGCGTGGATGGACGAGCTGGTGGGCCAGTCCGGGCTGACCGGGCGGCGGCCGGTGGTGCTGAACAACCTCAACGTCCCGCGCCCGGCGCCGGGCGAGCCGGCCCTGCTGAGCTGGGACGAGGTGCGCACCCTGTTCCACGAGTTCGGGCACGCGCTGCACGGCCTGTTCTCGGACGTCCGCTACCCGCTGTTCGCGGGCACCGCGGTGCCGCGGGACTTCGTGGAGTTCCCCTCGCAGGTCAACGAGATGTGGATGGTCCGGCCGGAGGTGCTGGCCAACTACGCCCGCCACCACGCCACCGGGGAGCCGCTGCCGGTCGAGCTGGTCGAGCGGATGACCGCGGCCGAGGGCTTCGGGGAGGGCTTCCGGACGGTGGAGTACCTGGCGGCGACGCTGCTGGACTGGGCCTGGCACACCCTGCCGCAGGGCCACCGGGTCGAGGACGCCGAGGAGTTCGAGGCGCGGGCGCTGGCGGAGGCCGGCATCGCGGTGCCGGCGATCCCGCCGCGCTACCGCACGTCGTACTTCCAGCACATCTTCTCCAGCGGCTACAGCGCCGGGTACTACGCGTACATCTGGTCGGAGGTGCTGGACGCGGACACCGTGCGCTGGTTCGAGACCAACGGGCAGCCGGTGCGGGACAGCGGCGAGCTGTTCCGGCGCGAGCTGCTGGCGCGCGGGTTCGGCCGGGACCCGCTGGAGTCCTTCCGCGCGGTGGTCGGCCGGGCGCCGGAGACCGCGCCGCTGCTGGAGCGCCGCGGTCTCGGCTGATCACCGGGCGGTGAGCGTGACCGTCACCGGGGTGCCCGGGCGGGCGTGCGGGAGCCGGATCCGTACGGTTCCCGCCCGCCCGCCCGCGGGCTGCCCGACCTCGACCCGGGCGTCGGCCGGGGAGACGGCGACCCGGGCGCCGTGCGGGAACGCGGCGGGCGGCAGGACGAGTTCGCTGGTGCGGCCGGTGCCGTCGGCGGCCCAGCGGACGGTGCTCGCGGTGGTGCTTCCGGTGGTGCTCCCGGTGGTGCGGACGTCCGTGCCGGCGACGGCCGCCGGGTACGGGCCGAAGGCGGGTTCGTCGCCGGGCGCCGGGTGCCCGGCGGGGTCGAGGGCGCAGTAGCCGCCGGTGCCCCGGCACCAGTACCACATGGTCCAGCCCTCGGCGAAGCCGTCCATCGCGGCGACCTGGCGGCGGACCAGCAGGGTGTTGCCCGGGGTGCGGGAGTCGGGCGGGCCCCACTCGCCGACCAGGACCGGCAGGTGGTGGGCGGCCGGGTAGTCGGTGATCGCGGCGGCGTACTGCTCGACGAAGCCGTCGGCGGGGTTCCAGTCGGCGCCGTTCTCCACCGCGGTGTCGTAGAAGTGCGGGGCGTAGCCGAGCCGGGGGGCGCCGGGGCGGGGGTCGGTGAAGCCGGGGAGCCGGGTGGGCACGCCCTGGCCGACCAGGACGGTCGGTTCGACGAACAGCCAGGCGCGGTCGTCGGACCGGCGCACGGCGGTGATCAGGCGGCGGTACATGTCGGCGAGCCGACCCTGTTCCAGGGTGGCGGAGGCGGCGGCGAGCACGGCCGGGTCGGTCGGGTCGCCGTCCACCGGGCCGAACGGTTCGTTGAACAGGTCGTAGCCCAACAGCGAGGGGTGGCCGCGCAGTTCGCGGGCCAGCCGGGTGTAGAAGTCGGCCTGCCAGGCGCGCAGGTCGGGGTCGTCGTAGAGGTGGCGGAAGGCGGCCTGGACGGCGGGTTGGAAGTAGCCGGCGAACCAGTCCTTCGGGTCGGGGGTGAACGGCAGTCCGTCGTCGCGGGTGGCCCAGCGCGGGATGCCGTTGGTGCCGCCGCCGAACTCCGGCCCGTAGACGTCCTGGTGGAAGTCGATCAGGACGAGCAGGCCGGAGCGGTCGGCCTGGTCGAGGAGTCGGCGGATCCGGTGCAGTTCGGCCTGGTCGAGGCGGCCGCGTGCGGGCTCCAGCCTGGTCCAGGAGACCGGCAGCCGGACCAGGGTGAAGCCCTGGGCGGCGACGGCGGCGAGGTCGGCCGGGGTGGCCTCGGCGTACTTGTCGAGGTTGAAACCGCGCAGTTGGAGCCGGCGGCCCCGGTCGTCGGTGAGGGCGGTGCGGCCGTCCGGGCCGGTGGCCGTCCCGGTGGGGAAGTGGGCCCGGGGCCGCTCCGGGGCGGCGGCCGCGGCCGGGCCCGGGGCGGCGGTCAGGGCGGCGGTGGCGGCGAGCAGCAGGGCAACGGCGGTGCGGCGCAGGCGCATCGGGGACCTCGCACGGCGGGGGTGGGGCCCCGATGATGCCCGCGGGCCCGGGGGCGGCACAAGGGTCGTGCGGGCACGGGTCGTGCGCGCAAGGGTCGGGTGCGGGCCGGGAGTTCAGCCGGCGTCCGGGCCGGGCGGGTCGGCCGGGGCGACGGGCGGGACGGCGGTCGGCAGGTCCGCGGCGGCGGCCAGGCGGCCCCAGAGCAGGTCGGCCAGGGCCTGCACCATGCGGGTGCGCGAGCAGGGTCTGGTCTCCAGCCACCAGTCCCCGGCGGCCAGCACCATCCCGGTGATGCCCCGGCCCCAGGCCTCGGCGAGCAGGTCGCGGTCGGCGCCGAGGTCGACCTGGCTCTGCACGGCGCGGGTGATCTCCTCGGCGATCCGCCGGAGTGCGGGGGCGAGGGCGTTGCCGGCGCCGCTGGGGTCGCCGGGTTCGGGGTGGGTGAGCAGCCGGTAGACCTGGGGGCGGGCTTCGATCCCGGCGAGGTAGGTGTCCAGGACGTGCTCGACCCGGTCGCGGCGCTCCAGCGGTTCGGCCAGGGCGGCCCGGACGGCGGCCAGCAGGCCGCTGGTGTGGCGTTCGGTCAGGGCCTTGATCAGGCCGTTCCGGTCGCCGAAGTGGCGGTAGAGGATCGGCTTGGTGATGCCGGCCTCGGCGGCGATGGCGTTCATGCTGGCGGTCGGTCCCTCGCGCTGGATGACCCGGTCGGCGGCGTTGAGCAGTTGCTCGCGGCGGGGCTCTCGGGACATGCGCTGCTCCTCGGGATTCTGGGCGGCCTGGGCGTTGACACCGGTTACCAATCAGTAGCAGACTCCGACGATGTTACCCGGGGTAACACCCCGGTGGGTCGCATCCGGCGGCCGTGATCCCTGCGTCGTCATCCCTTCTGCGGAGGCTCCACCATGAGCAGCACGTTCTCGCTGGACCCGGGCGCGGACCAGCTCGCCGTACGCGACTGGCTGCACGGCTTCGCCGCCGACGTGATCCGCCCCGCCGCGGCCGAGTGGGACGAGCGCGAGGAGACCCCCTGGCCGGTCATCCAGGAGGCCGCCAAGCTGGGCATCTACTCGCTGGACTTCTACGCCCAGCAGTACTTCGACCCCTCCGGCGTCGGCATCCCGATCGCCATGGAGGAGCTGTTCTGGGGCGACGCGGGCATCGGGCTGTCCATCGTCGGCACCACGCTGGCCGCCGTCGCGGTGCTCGCCAACGGCACCGACGAGCAGATCGGGACCTGGACCCCGCAGATGTTCGGCACCCCGGACGACGTCAAGGTGGCCGCCTTCTGCTCCTCCGAGCCGGACGCCGGCTCCGACGTGGGCGCGCTGCGCACCCGGGCCGTCTACGACGAGGCCAAGGACGAGTGGGTGCTCAACGGCACCAAGACCTGGGCCACCAACGGCGGGATCGCCGCCGTGCACGTGGTGGTGGCCAGCGTCGACCCGGAGCTGGGCACCCGCGGGCACGCCTCCTTCGTCGTCCCGCCGGGCACCCCCGGGCTGAGCCAGGGCCAGAAGTTCAAGAAGCACGGCATCCGCGCCTCGCACACCGCCGAGGTGGTGCTGGACGGCGTCCGGGTGCCCGGCAGCTGCCTGCTCGGCGGCAAGGAGAAGCTGGACGAGCGGCTGGCCCGGGCCCGCGAGGGCGTCAAGCGCTCGGGCGGCCGGGGCAACGCGGCGATGGCCACCTTCGAGGCCTCCCGCCCGGCCGTCGGGGCGCAGGCGATCGGCATCGCCCGGGCCGCGTACGAGGTGGCGCTGGACTACGCGAAGACCCGGGAGCAGTTCGGCCGCCCGATCATCGACAACCAGGGCGTGGCCTTCCAGCTCGCCGACATGAAGACCCGGATCGACGCGGCCCGGCTGCTGGTCTGGCGGGCGTCCTGGATGGCCGCCAACAACCAGCCGTTCACCGCGGCCGAGGGCTCGATGTCCAAGCTGTACGCGGGGGAGACGGCCAAGTTCGTCACCGCGCAGGCGATGCAGATCCTCGGCGGCAACGGCTTCACCCGGGAGTACCCGGTGGAGCGGATGCACCGGGACAGCGCGATCTACACGATCTTCGAGGGGACCAGCGAGATCCAGCGGCTGGTCATCGCCCGGGCGATCTCGGGGATGCCGATCCGCTGAGGCCGGACGGTGAGGACTACCGGGTGAGCCAGAAGGTGAGCCCGGCGGTGAGGGAGCCGACCACCGCGCCGACGATGGTCTGCGCGGTGGTGTGGTCCCGCAGCACCACCCGGGACCAGCCGATCACCGCGACCAGCGGGTAGAGCAGCAGCCAGAGCGGGCCGAGCGCGATGCCGAGGCAGGCCACCGCGCCGGCCGCCACGGCGGTGTGCACGGAGACCTTCCACCAGACGGTGATCACCAGGATCGGCACCAGCGAGGCGAACATCGCCGCCACCATCGCGGTGAGGTCGCGCGGGGCGTGCGCCAGGATCATCACCGCGAAGCTGACCGCGACCGAGCCCATGATGAACGGGATGACGGTCAGCCGGCGCTGCCGGTGGCCGACGTGCCGGTCCTCCAGGGTGCCCTTGCGGATGCCGCGCTGGATGAACAGGGTCGGGATGACGGCCGCGAACAGCGCGGCGAAGGCGGCCCAGCCGAGGCCGGGCCAGCCGTAGCGCAGGGCGCCGATCAGCAGGCAGACCGCGATGATCACGTTCTTCGGCTCGACGCCGTCGGTGACCCGGCGGGCCCAGGTCGTCCGGCTGGTGGGGGCGGTCGTGGCCTCGGTGGTCATCGGGGTGCGTGCTCCGGGTGGGGAAGGGCGGTCGGCGGCTCGGCGCCGGTCGGATGATCGTACGTGAGCCGTGAGCTGGTCGTACGGGGGTCAGAACCGCGCCGGGCGGCCCTCCAGGAACGCGGCCAGCCCCTCGTGCACGTCCGAGGCCTCCCGCGAGCGCCGCTCCCAGGGCGCCAGCGCCTCGGCCGCCCGCTCCTCCGGGACGGCCAGTGCGGCCTTGACCGCGCCGATGGTCTGGGTCGAGCGGGTGGTCAGCAGCCGGGCGAACTCCAGCGCGGCGGCGTCCAGTTCGGCGTCCGGCAGGACCCGCTCGGCGAGGCCCAGCGGCAGCGCGTCCCGGCCGCGCACCAACTCGCCGGAGAACAGCAGGTACTTGGCCCGGGCCGGGCCGACCAGCCGGGCCAGCCGCAGGGTCGGCACCGCCGGGTAGACCACGCCGAGCTTGGCCGGGGTGATCCCCAGCCGGGCGTCCTCGGCGACGAAGCGCAGGTCGCAGGCGACGGCCAGCTGGCAGCCGCCGCCCACACAGGCGCCGTGCACCACGGCGAGGGTCGGGTGGGGGAAGGCCGCGAGCGCCTCCTCGGCGGCCACGTTGACCGCGTGGTAGGCGTCCGCGCGCTGCGGATCGCCGTACACCTCGGCGAGTTCGGTGATGTCCGCGCCCGCGCTGAAGGTGTTGCCGGCGCCGGTCAGCAGCAGGGCGCGCACGCCCTCCTGCTCGGCGAGCTGGTCCAGGACCTTCGGCAGCGCCTGCCAGATCGCCAGGGTGACCGCGTTGCGGCGGTGCGGGCGGGCGAACTCCAGGACCGCGACGCCGTCCTCGCCGACGTGGGCGTTCAGGCCCTCGGCCTGGGCGGGCAGGGTGGAGCGGTCCCGCGTGAGCAGCGGCTGGTCCATGGGCACCTCCGTCGGGCGTGGTGCGCCCACTCTCTCAGGCCGGTCCGGCGCAGTACGCCCCGAGGCCGTGCTCGACCACGGCGAAGGCGCGGCGGGCCTCGTCGAGGGCGTCCGGCAGGGCGTCCTCGGCGCGCTCGCCGGCCAGCATCCGGAGGTGGTTGCCGCCGATCAGGGTCAGCCGGACGGCGAGCAGCTGGCCGGCGGCGACCCGGGCGGTCAGCCCGTCGTGGTCCGGGTCCTGGGCGCGCAGCTCGTCGGCGAGCAGGTTCTGGGCGCGCCGGTCGAAGGCGGAGGTGGCGCGCAGGGCGAGGGCCGGGGTGGCGTGGATCAGCCGGATGACGTCCAGCACCACCGGGTCGTCGTTCAGGCCGGTGGCCGGGTCCCGGCGCTCCAGCGCGGCGAGGAAGTGCTCGCGCAGCGCCGCCACCGCCGAGCTGTCCGGGGCGCGTTCGCGCACCACCCGGGCCGGCTCGTCGAGGTGCTGCTCCATCGGGCCGAGGACCAGGTCCTCCTTGCTCGGGAAGTAGTTGAAGACGGTCATCTTGGAGACCTCGGCGGCGGCCGCGATCTCGGCCACCGAGACCTGGTCGAAGCCCCGTTCGGTGAACAGGCCGATGGCCGTGCGGAAGATCCGGCTGCCGGTCTGGATCTTCTTGCGCTCGCGCAGCGGGAGCGCGTCGAGGTCGCGGTCGGGGCCGAGGTCCAAGCCGTGGTGGATCGCCATGTGAAGACTGTACCAGGATCAAAGGTTGACCGGGCGGAAAGATTGGACAGGGCGAAAGATTGGTCTGGATGAAGAATTGACCCGGTCCAAAACGCCTGCCATGGTGGTGACGAGCCCACCGGACCGCACCGGTCGGGGCCGACTCCACTGATTCCGGGGGGACTTCCCGATGGCACCCGCTGCCCAGACATCCGCTGCCCAGGCACCCGTGGGCGGAACATCCGTCGGCGGAACACCCGCCGCTGCCGCCCGGAACGCGCCCGACCGGGCCGGATCCGGCCTGATGACGGTCGCCCAACTGCTCTGCCTGGTGACGATCGTGCTGGCCGTCCTCGACTCCAACATCGTCTCGGCGGCCACCGTCCCGATCGTCCGCGACCTCGACCCGGTCCACGGCGTCGACCGGCTGCCCTGGCTGGTCAGCGCCTTCTCGCTGGCCGCCACCGCGCTGCTCCCGCTCTACGGGAAGCTCTGCGACGTCTACGGCGCCAAGCGGGTGCTGCTCGGCGCGGTCGGCGCCTTCCTGTTCGGCTCGGCACTCTGCGGCGCCGCGCAGTCGATGGGCGAGCTGATCGCCTTCCGGGCCGTCCAGGGCATCGGCGGCGGCGGGCTGATGAGCGTGACCATGGTGGTGATGGCCCAGCTCCAGGACCCGGAGGAACGCGGCAAGGGCAAGGGCGGCGCGGTCGGCGGGATCGTCGCAGGGCTCGGCATGGCGATCGGCCCGCTGGTCGGCGCCCTGTTCACCGACCACCTCGGCTGGCGCTGGATCTTCTACGTCAACCTGCCGCTCGGCCTGCTCGTCCTGGTCGGCGTCGCCCTGGTGATCAAGCTGCCGCGCAGCCTCGGCCGGCGCGGCCTGGACTTCCTCGGCGCCACCCTGGCCGCCGCCTTCGCCACCGGGCTGCTGCTGGTCACCGAATGGGGCGGTAAGGACTACGCCTGGACCTCGCCGGTGATCCTCGGGCTGGCCGTCGCCACGCTGGCCGCGCTCGGGCTCTTCCTGTGGCGCCAGGCCACCGCCGCCGAGCCGGTGCTGCCGCTCTCGCTGTTCCGGATCCCGGTGGTGCGGATCGGCTTCGCGATCCAGGGCCTGGTCGGGATGGGCATGATGGGCGCGATCGTCTACGTGATGATCTACCTGCAGATCGCCCGCGGGGTCGCCCCGACCACGGCCAGCCTCTACCTGATGCCGATGGCCGCCGGGATGACCGGGGTCGGCCTGCTCGCCACCCGGTTGATCGCCCGCGGCCACCGGCCGCGCACCTTCCTGATCGTCGGCTCGGGCATCTCGGTGCTCGCCCTGGCCCTGCTCGGACTCAGTGGCCCGGACACCCCGCTGTGGGCGGTGGGCGCCGAACTCGCCCTGCTGGGCGCCGGGTTCGGGCAGCTGATCGGGCAGCTGATCACCCTGGTGCAGGACACCGCACCGCGTGAGCAGCTCGGCGTCGCCACCACCGGCATCCGGTTCTTCCAGACCCTCGGCAACGCGCTCGGCGCGGCGCTCTTCGGGACGGTGCTGACCCGGGTGTTCGAGTCCGGCGAGCCCGGGCGGTCGCTCTCCGCGGTGCGGACGCTGACCGGCGCGGCCCGGGAACACGCGCTGCGGAGCTTCACGGACGCCGTGGACGTGGTCTTCCTGGCGGCGGGCGGGGTGATGGTCCTGGTGCTGCTGCTGGCGCTGCGGCTGCGCTCGGCGGAGTCAGTGAAGTCGGCGGGGTCAGCGGAGTCAGTGAAGTCGGCGGGGTCGGCGGAGGCGCCGGTGCCGGCGGCCTGAGGCCCGAGGTCTCAGGGGGGCAGAGCCGGAGCGGGGCGCAGTGGACCACGGGGGTCTCCACCGCGCCCCGCTCCGGTTTTCCGCGCCCGGCCCCGGCCGAGGGGTGCGGCGGCCCGTCAGGCCTGCGCGGCGGCGTGCTCCGAGGCCAGGACGGCCCAGATCTCCTTGTCCTGGCGGACCCCGTTGTGCAGGAACCACTCGCGCAGCACGCCCTCCCGCCGCATCCCGACCCGCTCGGCCACGGCCCGGCTGCGGGCGTTGACGGCCGAGCACCACCACTCGGCGCGGTGCAGGCCCCGGGTGGTGAAGGCGTAGTCGAGCAGCAGCCGGACGGCGGCGGTGATCAGCCCGCCGCCCTCGCCGGCCGGCTCGGTCCAGGCGCCGATCTCACAGTTGCCGTTCTTGGTGTCGAACTGCACGAACATCACGCCGCCGACCAGGGTGCCGTCGCGCCAGATGCCGTAGATCCGGCCGGAGTCGGCGGCCTGGCGGTCGGCGTAGCGCTGCAGGGTGGCGCGGGCCGAGTCCAGGTCGGTGGAGAAGGTGGCCCACGGGATCCACGGGTCGGTGTGGGCGCGGGCGCGGTCGATGTGGGCCAGGAACTCGGGGGCCTGCCAGGGCTCCAGCGGGCGCAGTTCGGCGTTCTTGGCGAGCGGGACGGAAAACACGGGCGGGCCTTTCGCGGGTGGGGCGTTCGAGGGTGGGGCTTCGAGGGTGGGGCTTCGAGCTGTCCGGATCATTCATAACAAACGTTTGGTATGTACGATAGCCCCCATGACGCCAGCCCGTGGAGACCATGACGCGCGCCGCTCGGAAGTCTCCGAGGGGGTGTGGCGGGTGCTCTCCACCCGGGGCTTCGAGGGGCTGACCCTGCGGGCGGTGGCGGCCGAACTGGGCGCCTCCACCGGCCTGCTGACGCACTACTTCCCGAACAAGCGGGCGCTGCTGAGCCACGCCCTGGAGGAGCTCGACCGCCGCTCCGCCGCCCGGCCCCGGCGGCTGGCCCCGGCCGACGGCACCCCGCCGCCGCCCGAGGGGCTGGCCCGGCTGCGGGCCGCGCTGCTCGACGTGCTGCCGCTGGACGAGGCGACCGAGTCCGGCAACCGGATCTGGGTCAGCTCCTGGGACGTCGCCCTGGCGGACCCGGAGCTGGCGGCCGCGCACGCGGGGCGCTACGCCCGGTCGCGGGTGGCGCTCACGGCGCTCGTGGCGGACGCCCAGCGGCTCGGCGAACTCCCGGCCGGCGCCGATCCCGCCGGGCTCGCGGCGGGCGCGCAGGCCTTCGTGCTGGGGCTGGTGGTGCAGTCGCTGTTCGCCCCGGCGGAGTTCCCGGCGGAGCGCCAGATCGCCTTGCTCGACGCCCATCTGGCGGGGCTGACGGTTTGGCCGACCGCTTAGCCGCACCGGCCCTCGGGCGCGTCTGTCCGGCTTTTGCCGGATTTCTCCGGTCGGCCGTTCGGGCGGCTGTTTCGTTCAGGGGTGGGGGATTCGCCCGGAATTCCGGTTTTTCGTCCGTGCGGCTTTCGCGGCGGTCATGACACGCATTGTCACGGGTTATGCGCGGTGGGTACGGGATTACCCGGAGGTCCAAGGCGGACACGGAAAGTGTTCGCGGGCGCGATGGCCTGCGGGAATTCACGGGGTGGTGCCCCCAGCAGGATTCGAACCTGCGACCTACCGCTTAGAAGGCGGGTGCTCTATCCGCTGAGCTATGGGGGCGGGACGGACGGCGCCCTCGCGGGCGTGACCGTGGCCGGGATCGGGCGGCGAGCGCTGGGGACGCTCGTTGTCCGGCCCCGTACCTGGGGGTGGGGGTGGGGGTTGGTGGGCCCTCGCCCTGTCGGGGACAGGATAAGGGTGTCCAGTTCCTCGGCCGGTGTGACGACACCGTCGTTGGTGTGTCGGTTCGGTGGAGCGGTCCGATAATCGCAGGTGGAGACCGTGTGTGCAGCGGTCTGGGACTGTTCCGGGCCGGACGTTGTGCAGTCGTTACGGGGCTGCCTCCCCACCCGTTATGGATTCGACACGGAGAATGTCCCGCCGCCGGTGCGGGTGGGGGGTCCTATTCGGCTCGGCTCCGGTCGGATGACGTGCGCGGACGACCCGCCCGGGGTGTTCCGTGGCGCCGCGGGGGCGGCCGCGATCTGCCGGTTTGTTGTCATGAGCGCGAGGAGAAGGCCCTCTCGCGGCGTGCGAAGGCCGAAATTCACCCCTGTGAGTGACAGCCGTTTTTCACCCTGCCGATCGGCCTACTAGTTGTCCACAGGATTTCGGAACCCGGTGGTCGGGATTTCTTCCGGGACGCACTCTGAACCCGCACCGCTCGATTCCGTACGGTGCATCGGCGAGAACGGAGAGTGCGCTGTGAACGAGGTTCAGGTGACGGTGCTCGGCAATGTCGCGACCGAGGTGAGCTACGGGGAAACCGCCGGCGGGGTGCCGATGGCGAACTTCCTCCTCGGCTGCACCGAGCGGCGGTACGACCGCGAGCGGGCGTGTTGGGCGGACGGCGAGACGCAGTGGCTGAGGGTGACGGCCTGGCGGGCGCTCGCGGTGAACCTGATCGGCTCGCTGGCCAAGGGCGAGCCGGTGGTGGTGACGGGCCGGCTGCGGGTGCGGGAGTGGACGCAGGGGGAGGCGAAGCGCAGTCGGGCCGAGATCGACGCCCGGTCGATCGGACACGATCTCAGCCGCGGTACCTCGGCGTTCCGTTGGGCGACGGGCGTGCGCGGGCAGCCGACGGCCGCGGCGGGGCCGCCCGGCGCGGAGCCCGCGGGCGAACCGGTGCCCGGGTGGATCGTCAACGCGCTGGAGTCGCGCCGGGCTTCGGCGGTGGCCGCGGCGCCCCGCCCGCGCGAGCTGCCGCCGGGTCGCGGGGCCGTGACGGAGCAGCAGGGTCCGGTGTCCGAGGGGGAGTGTGGAGATGGAGGCGGGGTGATGCCGAGTTGACCGGTCGGTGACCTTCTCTGTCGACAAATATGTTGATCGAGAACGTCGTTGCGCCCGCACGCGCAATCTCGTCCGGATAACGGAAAGTCGCGCAAAGAATCTGTCGAAGCGTCAGCTTGTGTGGAACCTGGGAGGATTGATAACGATCCAGATACGGTATCGTCCTGATTTCGCATGGGGGTTTCGGGGCCTCCGGGGCTCAATAGGATTCGTTTGGTTCATACCCGCAGCAGTGCCACAGGGGGCACGCGCGGCACGGCAAGTCGGCGGGCTGCCCACTCGGTGCGGCCCGCTCCGGAGGGATCCCAGATGTTCAAGCGGCAGGGGCGGAGTCTGTCCCGCATAACCACTGTCATGCTCACGACCAGCGTTGTGCTGGGCGGAGGCCTGTTCGCGGCCGGTGCGGCGGTCGCGGCCGACACCCCGAGCGCGGGTGTCACCTCGGCGGTGATCCAGCCGGGCATGGTGTCGGAGAAGGTCGACGTCGTGGGCAAGGGGACGGTTGACGCCGGTCTCTTCACCCTGAAGACGAAGGACGGTCTGCTGCAGACCTACTGCATCGACGCCGACAACCCGGTCTACCTCAACAGCGGTGCGGAGTACCACGAGGCGGACTGGGGGGCGAGCTCGCTCGGCGCCAACGCCAAGGCCCCCATGATTCGCTGGATCCTGGACAACTCCTACCCGCACGTCAACCTGACGGCGCTCGCCACGGCCGTCGGCGTCGACAGCCTGACCGCCGAGGAGGCCGCCGCCGGCACCCAGGCCGCGATCTGGAAGTTCTCGGACGACAAGAGCGTCACGCTGCACAACGCGAACGCCACCTCGCTGCGCGACTACCTGATCAGCGACAAGAACAAGGGCATCGCCGCCGAGCCCAAGCCCTCGCTGACCCTCACCCCGGACTCCGTCTCCGGCAAGTCCGGCAGCAAGATCGGTCCGTTCGTCCTCAACTCCAGCGCCGCCGAGGTGAAGCTGACCGTCGCCGGCTCCGCCGCCGACAAGGCCAAGCTGGTCGACAAGGACGGCAAGCCGGTCGGTGCCACCCTGGCCGGTCCGGTCGCCAAGGACACCCAGCTGTTCCTGGACGTGCCGGGCGGCACCCCGGACGGCGCGGTCACCCTCAGCGCCAACGCCTCGACCACCGTGCCCAGCGGCCGGGTCTTCATGACCGACGTGGACGAGGACGGCAACCACAGCCAGACCATGATCCTGGCCAGCTCGGACAAGCTCAGCGTCGCCGCCACCGCCAAGGCCACCTGGAAGCAGGGCAAGGGCGCGCTGGTCAACAGCACCGCCAAGGTCGAGTGCGCCAACAACGGCGTGCGCGTCTCCGTCACCAACAGCGGTGACGAGGCCGCCACCGTCACGGTCGACAAGCAGCAGGTCGCCGTCCAGCCCGGCAAGACCGAGAGCGTGCTCGTCAAGGTCGCCGAGAAGGCCAAGTACGACATCAAGGTGGCCGGCCCGAACGGCTACGCCAAGGAGTTCACCGGCGTCCTGGACTGCAAGGTCGGCGTGACCCCGACCGGCGCCCCGACCACCCCGGCCACCGGCGGCGGCACCACCACCCCCTCGGGCACCCCGAGCACCGGTGCCGCCCACCCGGCTCCGTCCACCACCAGCGCCGCCCCGGGCACCGGCGGCCTGGCCCAGACCGGTGCCAACAGCAACACCCCGATCCTGGCCGGCGTCGCGGGCGCCCTGGTCGTGGCCGGTGGCGCCGCGGTCTTCGTCCTGCGCCGCCGTGGCCGTCACGGTCGCACCACCGCCTGAACCGTCTGAGCACCGGGCCGGGAGGCGCTGACCTCCCGGGGCCCTGAACCAGCGGAACCGGCCCGGCTCCCCGCACCAGCTGCGGGGAGCCGGGCCGTCGTGCTTCCCGGACCGGGCCCGTCGCGGATACCCCGGTGGGGGTCACCGGGCGGTTCGGGCTTCCGGCCGGGTGCGGCACAATGGAAGGCTGCAAGCCGAATACTCCCGACGACGCCGGAGCGATCTCACGTGGCGGAATACATCTACACGATGCGCAAGGTGCGCAAGGCGCACGGAGACAAGGTCATCCTTGACGACGTGACGCTCAGCTTCCTCCCCGGGGCGAAGATCGGCGTCGTGGGCCCCAACGGTGCCGGTAAGTCCACCGTGCTGAAGATGATGGCCGGCCTGGAGCACCCCTCCAACGGCGACGCCTTCCTCTCGCCCGGCTTCACCGTCGGCATGCTGCTCCAGGAGCCGCCGCTCGACGAGACGAAGACCGTCCTGGAGAACGTGCAGGACGGCGTCAAGGAGATCAAGGGGAAGCTCGACCGCTTCAACGAGATCGCCGAGCTGATGGCGACCGACTACTCGGACGCCCTCCTCGAGGAGATGGGCAAGCTCCAGGAGGAGCTGGACCACGCCGAGGCCTGGGACCTGGACGCCCAGCTGGAGCAGGCCATGGACGCCCTGGGCTGCCCGCCCGGCGACTGGGCCGTCACCAAGCTCTCCGGTGGCGAGAAGCGCCGCGTGGCGCTCTGCAAGCTGCTGCTGGAGGCCCCCGACCTGCTGCTGCTCGACGAGCCCACCAACCACCTCGACGCCGAGTCGGTGAACTGGCTGGAGCAGCACCTGGCCAAGTACAAGGGCACCGTCGTGGCCGTCACCCACGACCGGTACTTCCTCGACCACGTCGCCGAGTGGATCCTGGAGCTCGACCGCGGCCGCGCCTACCCGTACGAGGGCAACTACTCCACCTACCTCGAGACCAAGCAGTCCCGTCTCAAGGTCGAGGGCCAGAAGGACGCCAAGCGCGCCAAGCGGCTCAAGGAAGAGCTGGAGTGGGTCCGCTCCAACGCCAAGGGCCGCCAGGCCAAGTCCAAGGCCCGCCTCGCCCGTTACGAGGAGATGGCGGCCGAGGCCGACAAGATGCGGAAGCTGGACTTCGAGGAGATCCAGATCCCGCCGGGCCCGCGCCTGGGCAGCGTCGTCATCGAGGTCGAGAACCTCAACAAGGCCTTCGGCGAGAAGGTCCTGATCGACGACCTCAGCTTCACCCTGCCGCGCAACGGCATCGTCGGCATCATCGGCCCGAACGGCGCCGGCAAGACCACCCTGTTCAAGATGCTCCAGGACCTGGAGACCCCGGACTCCGGCAAGGTCAAGGTCGGCGAGACCGTCAAGATCAGCTACGTCGACCAGAGCCGCGCCAACATCGACCCGAAGAAGACCCTCTGGGAGGTCGTCTCCGACGGTCTGGACTGGATCAACGTCGGCCAGGTCGAGATGCCGTCCCGCGCCTACGTGTCGGCCTTCGGCTTCAAGGGCCCGGACCAGCAGAAGCCGGCCGGCGTGCTCTCCGGCGGTGAGCGCAACCGCCTGAACCTGGCGCTCACCCTCAAGCAGGGCGGCAACCTGCTGCTCCTCGACGAGCCCACCAACGACCTCGACGTCGAGACGCTCTCCTCGCTGGAGAACGCCCTGCTCGAGTTCCCCGGCTGCGCCGTGGTCATCTCCCACGACCGCTGGTTCCTGGACCGGGTGGCCACCCACATCCTCGCCTACGAGGGCGAGAGCAAGTGGTTCTGGTTCGAGGGCAACTTCGAGTCGTACGAGAAGAACAAGATCGAGCGGCTGGGCGCCGACGCCGCCCGTCCGCACCGGGCCACGTACAAGAAGCTGACCCGAGGCTGACACCCAGCTGTCACAACGGCCCGGCAGACTTCCCCTTGGGGGCGGCCTGCCGGGCCGCGGCCCGTCACCGACGTACGGCGGCGGGTGACCGGACACCGAGGAGAACACCCGTGGCTCGCCACATCTACGCCTGCCCGCTGCGCTGGTCCGACATGGACGCCTTCGGGCACGTCAACAACGTGGTCTTCCTGCGCTACCTGGAGGAGGCCCGGATCGACTTCATGTTCACCCAGGCCGCCGAGGCCGGTGCCGGGGAGTTCGCGGGCGGCTCGGTGGTGGCCCGCCACGAGATCGACTACAAGCGCCCGTTGGTGCACCGGCCGGAGCCGGTCACCGTCGAGACCCGGGTGACGAAGATCGGCAGCGCCTCGCTGACCGTCTCCTACGACATCAAGGACGTCCACGAGGACGGCTCCGAGACGGTGTACGTCCGGGCCTCCACCGTGGTCGTGCCCTACGACCT
Source organism: Kitasatospora sp. NPDC058162 (assembly GCF_042884005.1). Lineage (NCBI taxonomy): Bacteria > Bacillati > Actinomycetota > Actinomycetes > Kitasatosporales > Streptomycetaceae > Kitasatospora > Kitasatospora sp. NPDC058162. The sequence goes on along the minus strand of NZ_JBHVUS010000029.1, from coordinate 82,544 downwards.
GGCCGAGGGCCGGCCGCGCCGGATCTCTCCGGTGGAGCGGGAGTTCCTCTCCCGGTTCATGGACGAGGCCCCGGTCGGCGCGGCAGTCTGAAAGTCCCAGGATCCCCCGAAACCGATTCGAGCTGAGCCGCGTTGACCATGACCGCCCGCCTCGCCCTGACCGACACCGGTGAGGCCGCCGACCTCGCCGCCTTCCTGCTGCGCCTGCTGCGCTTCGACAAGGCGGCGGCCGTGCGGCTGCAGGCGGTCGACCCGGCCGCGGCGGACGGCGTGCTGGCGGTCTTCGGGCGGCTGCCGCTGGGCGACTCGGGCGTGCTGGCGATCCGCACGGCCCGGCTGAGCGGCCTGGGCGAGCCGGTCGACCTGACCGTCTCCGCGGGCCAGTTGCTGGACGGCGTGGACGCCGAGGCGGTCGCGGTCGCGCTGCCCGCGCCGGTGACCGGTCCGGCCTGGGCCGGGCTGCTGCCGCCGCGGGTCGGCTGGCGGCCGGTCGGTACCCCGCCGGCGGCCGAGGTGTGCCGCGAACTGATGGCGGCGGTGGGGGAGTTCCGCGAGCGCAGCGAGGCCGTCCCGGCGCACCACCGGACCCGCGCGGTGCTGGACCGGCTGGCGGACGAGGTCTGGTCCCGCCCGGTCTCGGCGCTGCCGGAGCTGCCGCTGCGCGCGGTGCACGCCTCCTACCGGATCGGCTTCCTGAGCCCCGAGGCGCCGCTCTCGGTGCACCGGGCGGGCGGCTGGCTGCGGCTGAGCTCCCCGGTGGGCTCGGTGGTGGTGCGGACCGCGGCCGCGCCGGGCGCGGGGCTGGGCCTCAGCCCGCTGCGGTAGTCCAGGTGGTCCAGGTGGTCCAGGTGGTCCAGGTGGTCCGGGGGCCCGGGGCTCAGCCCGGGGTGTTGATCATCGAGGCGGCGGCGTAGACCAGGTAGTCCAGCAGCTGCCGCTCGTGCTCGGCGGGCAGTTCCAGGCTCGCCACGGCGGCCCGCATGTGGGTGAGCCAGGCGTCGTGGGCGGCCTTGTCGACCTTGAACGGTGCGTGCCGCATCCGCAGCCGCGGGTGGCCGCGCCGGTCGCTGTAGGTGCGCGGGCCGCCCCAGTACTGCATCAGGAACAGCGCCATCCGCTCCTCGGCCGGGCCGAGGTCCTCGGGGTACATCGGCCGCAGCAACTCGTCCTCGGCGATGCCCTCGTAGAAGCGACGGGTCAGGAGCCGGAAGGTCGGCTCACCGCCGACCTGCTCGAAGAAGGTCTCCTCGCTGAACGTGCCTCGTCCGATCTCTGTCACCCGACCATGGTCGCAGACGCCGACGGGGTCGTACACCGGGACCAAAGGCGTACGACCCCGTCGGGGTTCAGCGGGATTCAGCGGGATTCGGCCGGGATCGGCCCGGTCCGGCGGACGGCTACGCGTCCTCCCACTTGAACAGCTTCCAGGCGAGGCCGGTGAACACGGCCGCGAAGAGCAGCAGTCCGCCCATGGACGGCAGCGCGTCCATGACGCCGCCGCCGCGGGTCAGCACCGACTGGGCCGCTGACACCAGGTGCTTGAGCGGCATGACCTGGGAGACCGTCTTCAGCCAGTCCGGGGCGCCGTCCAGCGGGAAGAACGAGCCGGACAGGAAGGACATCGGCAGCACGATGAGCTGCGAGATGCCGTTCGCCGCCTCCTCGGTCTTGGCGATCGAACCGGCCAGCAGGCCGATCGACATGAAGGCGAGCGTCGCGCAGGCCACCAACGGGAGGATCAGCCACCAGTTGCCGGTGAGCTTGAGCCCGAAGAAGCTCGTCGCGACGACCAGGAACACGGTGGTCTGCAGGAAGGCGGTCACCAGCGAGACCGCGATCCGGGAGCTGACCACCGCACCGGCGCTGATCGGGGCCAGCCGCAGGCGCCGCAGCACCTTGGACTTGCGCCAGTTGACCAGGGTCAGCGCGGCGCCGAAGACTGCGCCGGTGGCGACGGCCCAGCCGAGCAGGCCGGGGGTGAGGAACTGGATCGGCTTGAGCGACTGGTCCTCGACCTGCTGGGCTTCCAGCACGTAGGCGGCCGGCTGGTGGGTGGCGGCCTGGTTGGCGCTCTGGACCACCGAGTTGAGGATGCCCTGGACGGCGCCGGCCTTGACCTGGTCGGCGGCGGTGAAGCGGAGCTCCACCTTGCCGTCCGGGCCCTGGCTGATCATCGCGTCGTAGTCGCCCTTGCGGACCTTCTCCAGGGTGCCGGCCTCGTCGTCGGTCCTGGTGATGGTGAGGACCTTGTCCAGGCCGGTCCGCTCCTCGCCCGACATCGAGTCGAACAGCTTGACCGCGCCGACCTGGGCGACCTTGGCGTGCGGACTGGCGGAGCCCTTGGTGACGGAGCCGAAGAACACCAGGAACACCAGCGGGAACAGCAGGATGAAGAAGGTCGCGGTGCGGTCGCGCTTCATCCCGAGCAGCATCGCCCGGGACAGGCCCCAGAACGCGCTGACCCGCTCCCGCCCGTCGGCGGAGCCGGTCGAACCGCCGCGCTGGGCGGGGACCTTCGGCTCGGTGGAGGTGGTGGTCATGCGCGGAACTCCCGTCCGGTCAGCTGGAGGAAGACGTCCTCCAGGGTGGCGCCGCGCACTTCGAGGCCGCGCAGCGCGTTCTGCTCGGCGAGGACGCTGAGCACCGGGGCGGGAAGGCGGGTGGAGACGGAGAGCGAGACGGTGTCGTCCTCCAGGTTGGCGATGTCGGCGCCGGCCGCGGCCAGCAGCTCGCGGGCCCGCTCGACCGGCAGCTGGCCGGAGGCCACGCTGATCCGGACGGTGTCGTCGATCTCGCGGATCAGCGCCGCCGGGGCGCCGGTGTGCAGGATCTTGCCGTGGTCCATGATCGAGACCCGGTCGCAGAGGACCTCGGCCTCGTCCAGGTAGTGGGTGGTCAGGACGACGGTGCGGCCCTCGGCGTTGATGTCCCGCAGCAGGTCCCAGAGGTTGCGGCGGGCCTGCGGGTCGAGGCCGGTGGTGGGCTCGTCCAGGAAGACGAGCTCCGGGTCGTGGACCAGGGCGCAGGCGATCGACAGGCGCTGGGCCTGGCCGCCGGACATCTGGTCGGTGAGGGTCGAGGCCTTGTCGGAGAGCCCGACCCGCTCCAGCATCGCGTCGGCCCGCTTGGGGCCGACCCCGTAGAACGACGCGAAGGTGCGGATGGTCTCCCGGGCCGTCAGCTTCCGGAAGAAGGCGGAGGCCTGGAACTGCACGCCGATGCGCGGCAGCAGCTTCGGGTTGCGCGGCCAGGGGGCCATCCCCAGCAGCTCGACCCGGCCCTCGTCGGGCTTCCGGACCCCTTCCAGGATCTCCATGGTGGTGGTCTTCCCGGCTCCGTTGGGGCCCAGGATCCCGTAGAATTCGCCGGCCTCGACAGTGAACGACACCCCGTCGACGGCCTGCACGTCCCCGTACCGCTGGCGGATGCCGTCAGCGGATATAGCAGCAGTCATGAGGCCAGAGAATAGGGCTTTCGAGGCGTCTTGTGCACACCGGGGACGGGGATTTGTGGAATCCCTGAGGAAATCATGAGAAAGCCGGGCCGGGCGAAATCCGTAATTCCGCCCGGCCCGGCCGGAGTTGCCCCTGACGGGCGCTCAAAGCGCAGGTCAGGCGCGGTGTACCGTGATCGTGGTCCAGGCGCCGATGTGGATCCGGTCGCCGTCGCCCAACGGGACGGCGGTGTTCGGGGAGATCGGTTCGTCGCCCCCGTTCACGGTGGTTCCGTTGGTCGAGCCCTGGTCGACCAGCACCCAGCTGCCGTCCGCCTGTTCGGCGAGCAGCGCGTGCTGGTGCGAGGCGCCCGGGTCCTCCGGCGGCACCGACAGGTCGATCTCCGGGACGGTGCCCCGGTGCTGGCTGCGCCGGCCGATCCGCAGCTGGCCGCGGCCGGTCAGCGGGATGCGGCGCTCGGGGCAGTACGGCGGGAAGAACAGCCCGGCCGCCTCGGGGCCGCTGCGGGCCATCATGTCGGTGAAGTAGTCGCGGTCGGCCGAGACCACCGCGATCCAGTTGGCCCGGACCGGCTCGGCCGGGACGGCCTCCGGCTGGGCGCCCGGCTGGGAGTGCGGCGGGGCCAGGTGGAAGGACGTGCCGAAGTCGCCGCCGCGGTTGTTCGGGCCGGGGCCGGCCGGCTGGGCGTACACCGGGCCGGAGTCCTCGCGGACCGGGGCCTCGGGGAAGGCGCCCTCCGGCGGCGGGTAGCCGTAGGTGTGGGGGTACTCCGGCTGCTGCGGGTACTCCGGGGCCTGCGGCTGCTGCGGCTGGTGGTGCTGCGGCGGGGCCTGCGGGGCCTGGGCGGGGCCGCCGTAGGCCGCCGGGATGTTCAGCGGCGGGGGCTGGGCCGGGCCCGGGGCGGGCGCGGGCGGGCCACCGGCCGGCACCTGGCGGCTGGAGGGTGTGGACAGCTCGTAGTCGTAGCCGCACTCCTCGCAGAACCGCCCGGTCTGCGGGCTGCGGCAGATCGGGCAGACGGCCAGGCCCTCGGTGAGTCCCTGGGGCGCCGGGGCCGGCGGCGGGTAGGCCCCGGGCGGCGGGTACGCGCCCGGCGGGGGGTACGCCCCCGGCGGCGCGGGCGGGGGTGGCGGCGGCGCGCCGAAGGCCGCGCCGCCGTGCTGCGGGTGTCCGGCGGGCGCGCCGGGCACCGGGCCGCCGCCGGGCGCGCCCGGGTAGCCCCCGTGGGCGCCGGGCGTCGGGGCCGGCGGGGTCATCGGGAAGCCGCAGAAGTCGCACCAGTCCTCGGCCTGCGACTCGTGGCCCCTCGGGCAGATCGGCATCAGGTCCCCCTCGTTTCGGGCCGGTGCGGTGCGGTGCCGCGCCGGGCGGCCGGCCCGGTCACGTCTTCAGCGGTCACTTCGCGGTCACTTCTTCACACGTACCGTCTTGGTCGACCGGGTCTCAAGGGTCATCGAGTCGGCCTCGCTCACGTTCTTACGGAACCGAACCGTACCCTCCTTCGGGTCCACCACGTCCACCACCTTCTGCAGCAGCTTGAAGGTGCCCTCGTTGCCGGTCGCGTGGGCGATCCGGACGGCGGCGCCGAGCTTGGCGGTGGCGGTGTCGACGTCCCCGGAGCGGTGGGCCTCCAGGCCCTCCTGGATGGAGGAGGCCAGCTCGGCCTGCCCGGTGTAGTGGGCGACCTGCGGGCTGATCCGGGTGGAGGAGGCGAGGTCGTCCGTCCAGACGGCCTTGACCAGGCCCTGGCTGAGCACCTCGGGGGTGCCGCCGCCGACCTGCGGGGGCAGCACCAGGCTGATCCGGGCGGCGAGCATCTCGTTGCCGACCGAGGCGGCCGGGACCTCGACGCAGACGTGGTAGTCGCGGCTCTCGTCGCCCCAGGAGCCGGTGGGGTAGTCGCCGGCCCGGGGGCCGGCCTCGGCGCGGCGGTCGCTGAGGTCCTCGACGGCGGGGGCGACCTGCTTGACGAACTTCACGGTGGCGTTGGCCGGGGTCCAGATCCGCAGGGCGACGTCGGCGACCTGCTTGCCCATCGCGCCGGTCATCATCGAGCGGAAGTCCTCGGCGAGGCCGGAGGGTTCGGCGACGATGTCGGTGGTGCCGAGCAGCGCGGAGGAGATCTTGCGCAGCTCGTCGATCCGCCAGTCGGTGCCGACGCCGCGGCAGTCGGCGGTGAAGTGGCCGGTGACCCGCTCGATGGTGCGGGCCAGGTCCTCGGCGGACTCGTGCTCGTTGTTGCCGTCGGTGAGCAGGATGGCGTGCCGGATGGCGATGTCGCGGCGGCTGAGGAAGAGCTTGTCGGCCTTGGCCAGCCAGGTGCCCATCGCGGTGCCGCCGGCCGCGGTGAGGCGGCGCAGGGACTCCTTGGCCTGCTCCCGGGTGGTCGCCGAGGCGGTCGCCAGGGTGCCGTCGCCGGGGTAGATGTCGCGGGCCTCGTGGGTGCCGGCGACGACGGCGAAGGCGGTGCCGTCGCGCAGGGCGTCGATGGCGGCGGCGGTGGCCTCGCGGGCGCCGTTGATCTTGGTCTTGGGGTAGTCCATCGAGCCCGAGCAGTCGACCAGGATCACCACGGCCGCGTTGGCGTCGCCGCCCTGCGGGCCGGCGTCGGTGAGCCCGAGCGGGCGGCCGCCGGAGGTGCCGCCGCCGGTGGAGGTGACGGTGACGATGGCGTTGACCTCGCGGGCGCCGTCGGCCAGGTACTCGTTCTGGAAGATCTCCACGTCGAACCTGGGCAGGTTCGGCTTCGCCAGTGTTGCCATGGGGCGGTGGCTCCCGTCGGGGTGAGGGGTGGATGCGATCAGGTCGGTGGGGCGGTCCGGCGGACGGGGGCCGTCGGGCGGGGCGCGCGGATCCGGTCAGGCCGTCGGCGGGTGCGGCGGCTGCGGCGGGACGGGCGGTGCGACGGGCGGCGCGGGCGGTGCGGCCGGCGGCGGGGCCAGCGGCGGCGCGGGCGGGGCCGCCGGGACGGCCGGGACCGGTACCGGGGGCAGCGGGGCGGCGGCGGAGCCGATCACCGGGAGGTCCGGCAGGGTCGGCTCGTAGTCCTCGTAGTCGTCGCCGCTCGTGCCGGCGGCCGCCGGCCTGATGACCTTGAGGTCCAGCGCGGTGGGCGTCTCCTCGATCTCCGCCAGTGCGGCGGCGGACGGTTCGATCGGCAGCACCGCGACGGTGATGTTGTCGTGCCCGCCGGCCGCGACCGCGAACTTCACCAGGGTCTGGGCCGCCAGCAGCGGTTCGGTGCGGGCGTCCGGCCGGACGAAGTACGCCAGGTCGGTGGCCGCCTCGGCGTAGTTCCACAGCCCGTCGGTGCAGATCAGCAGCACTCCGGGGACGTGCGGGGTGAAGGCGAGGGTGTGCGGCACGACCTCCTCGGCGTCGGCGCCGAGCCAGCCGGTGATCGCGTGGGCGCGCGGGTCGGCGTAGGCCTCGGCCTCGCCCATCAGGCCGGCCTCGACCATCCGGGCCGCCCAGGAATCGTCCTGGGTGAGCCGGAAGGGTTCGGCGCCGGCCCGGTCGTCCGGGATCCAGTACGCCCGGGTGTCGCCCACCCAGCCGATGGTGACCCGGCCGGCCGCCGCTATGGCGCTGACGTAGGTGCAGGCGGGGGCGTTGAGGTCGGGGCGGGTCGGGCCGGCGCCGTCGGTGGCGAGGTCGGCGACGGCCTTGGCGGCGTCGGCGATCGCCGCGCGCATCGCCCCGTCCGGGTCCCGGCCGGCCTCCAGGGAGGTCAGCAGGGACTCGGAGGCGGCGTCGACGGCGGTCTCCGAGGCCTCGTCCGGGCGGTCGGAGGAGGAGACGCCGTCGCAGACCACGGCGACCACGACCGGCTCCCCGCCGGGCAGCGAGGTGGCGGCGACGGTGAAGGAGTCCTCGTTGCGGTGGTGGCGCACGCCGCGGTCGCTGACCCCGGCGACGCCCGCGAGCGCCTTCTCCATGTGGTCGCGCGGGCGCGGCTGGGCGCTGCCGCAGCCCTCGCAGTAGCCGTCCTCGGTGACCTGCGCCTGCCCGCAGTTCACGCAGACCGGCCCGCGCTGCGGCGGGACGGCCTCACCGCGGGCGGCGGCCCAGCTGGCGGGCATCGCGCCCGGGGCCGCCCGACCGTCCCGGCCGGCCCCGCAACGCCCGCAGAAGGCGTCGTCAAGGTCCATCGGCTCGGAACAGCTCGGGCACTCGGTCTGCTGCGGCATCGGCTACACCCACGTCCTGGGGCGGGCCCGGTTGGCCCGTTCCACCATCTCGATCCTGGTCTCGGCCCGGTCGGCCAACCGGGCGAGTACCCGGTAGGACTGTTCCAGGGCGAAGCGCAGTTCCCGCTCCGCGGCGGGACGTCCCAGGACGACCAGGCCGGCGCCCTGCGCGCCGCCCGCCGAACCGGCGCCGACCCAGTCGAGGGCCGTGCCGAGCACCTCGACCGAGAGCTCCTCGCGGCGGCGGTCGTCCAGCCGCAGCGCGGTCAGCTGGTCGGAGCCGGCCGCGAGGTCGACGGCGAGCGGGTCGGTGGCGGCCCGTTCGCGCAGCCGGGCGCGGACGGCGGCGATCCGGGCGGCGGTGTACTGGCTGGAGGTGGCCGGGACGGATTCCAGCACCCGCACCGCGCCGGGCCGGTCGCCCTCGTCCAGGCGGACCCGGGCCAGGCCGAAGGCGGCGCTGAGGTAGCCGTGGTCGGTGGTCCAGACGAGCCGGTAGAACTCGGCCGCGTCGCCGCCGTCGCCGAGCAGTTCGGCGCAGATGGCCAGGGCGAGCTTGGGTGCGGGCTCGCCGGGGAAGGCGTCGTAGACCGCGTCGAAGGCCTCCGCCGCTGCCCGGAGTTCGCTCTCGCCCCCGTCGGTCGCGCCGACCAGGGCGACCAGGCCGCGGTACCAGACCACCCGCCAGTCGTCCGGGTGGTCCTGCTCCAGCGCGGCGAGCGCCTGCACGGCCCGGCCGTGGCGGTCGAGTTCGAGCAGGGCGCGCAGTTCGCGCAGCCGGCTCTCGACCGAGACGGCGGGGGCGCCGACCAGGGCGGCGAGCGCCTCCTCGGGGTCGGCGGCGAGCAGGGTGGCGAGGAAGCCGGCGTTGGGGTCGCTCGGGTCGACCCGGGGGACGGGCAGGGCGAGGGCGGCGGCGGCCGGGTCGAGGCCGGCCACCCGGAGCTGTCCGGGCTGGACGGTGGGCAGCACCAACTCGTTGTCCACGACGCGCAGTTCGGGGCCGAAGAGGGTGGAGGGGGCGGGCCGGGGCCGTTCGTCCTGGAGGGCCAGGATCTCCCGCAGCACACCGGTGAGCTGGTCGGCCATCTCCTCGGCGGAGGAGAACCGGCGGGCCGGGTCCGGGTCGGTGGCGCGGACCAGGAAGCGGTAGTACGACTCGTACCTGGCGAAGACCTCGACGTCCTCGGGCCCGGGCAGCGAGTCGCGGTAGGTGCTGCTGTAGCCCTGGAAGTCGAAGGTGAGCACCGCGAGGGTGCGGGCCACGGTGTAGAGGTCGGAGGCGGGGGAGGGGCCGTCGGTGGCGATCTCCGGGGCCTGGTAGCCGATGGTGCCGTAGATCGCGCTGTCGTCGTCGAAGCGGCGGACCGCGCCCATGTCGATGATCTTGAGCGTGTCGCCGCTCTGGATCACGTTGTCGATCTTGAAGTCGCAGTAGATCAGGCCCCGGCTGTGCAGGTAGCCCAGCGCCGGCAGCGCCTCCAGCGCGTACGCGATCGCCTGCTCGACCGGCAGCGGCTCGCGCCGGCCGTCCGCGGTGCGGCGGTCGTTGGCGATGTCCTTGAGCGACTTGCCGCCGACGAACTCCATCACGATGTAGCCGTCGGTGGAGCCGGTGCGCAGGTCCGGGTGCTCGGCGAAGTTGATGATCCGGACGATGTTCGGGTGGTCCACCTCGGCCAGGAAGCGCCGCTCGGCGACGGCCGCGGCCAGCGCGTCCTCGTCCCCGGTGTCCAGCAGGCCCTTGAGCACCACCCACTTGTCGCTGACCCGCCGGTCCACCGCCAGGTAGATCCAGCCGAGCCCGCCGTGCGCCAGGCAGCCGACCACCTCGTACTGGCCGCCGACCAGGTCGCCGCGGCGCAGCTTGGGCGTGAAGGAGTACGGCGTGCCGCACTTGGTGCAGAAGCCGTCCGGGCGGCCCGGGAGGCCGTTCTTCTCCCGGCCCACCGGGGCCTCGCACTTGGAGCAGTACCGCTTGCGCTCGGGCACCTCGGGGTTGGCCAGCACCGCCAGCGACGGGTCGGCCGACTCCACCGTCGGCACCGTGACCAGCCCGGCGCCCAGCCGGTTGCGGGTGCCCGCGCTGACGCTGCCGCGGGTGGAGCGCACCGAGACCGAGCGGCTGCTGCCGGTACGGGTCGAACGGTGCGAGCGGGAGCGGCCGGACATCGACCGGGCGGAGCCGGTGCGGGCCGACAGCGAGCGGATCGAGCCGCTGCGGGCGGAGTCCGGGGTGACCCGGGCGGACGGGACGTACGGCTGGGTGACGCCGGTGGCGCCGTCGGGCGCCGTCAGGCCGCACTCGTCGCAGTAGCCGTCCGGGTCGATGGTCCCCGAGCAGTCCCGCGGGCACGGCGAGCCGGGCCCGGCGGCGGTCGGCGGCGCGGCCCCGGCGGGCGTCGGGGACACCGCGGAGGAGACCGTCGTGGTCCCCACCGGGGTCAGCCCGCACTCGTCGCAGTAGCCGTCCGCATCGATGGTGCCGTTGCCGGAGCACTCCGGCCGTACGCACGTCTCGCCCATCAACCTCAGCCCCCCTGTACCTGTCCGTCGACCGGCGTCTGGCCGGCCGACCCGTGTGCCTGTGCGCCCTCGGAGGCCCCGGAGGCCTCGGCCTGGGCCGGGCGCAGCGACTGCTGGAAGCGGGCCACCGCGGCGGCCGCCGCCCGCAGGTCGCAGGGCGCGCTCCACAGCAGCCAGCGCGCCTTCTCGTACCGTTCGATCACTTCCGGGTCCTCGGCGACCCGCATCCGGGCCGCCATCGCCTTGTAGGCGTCCAGCCGGCCGCGCAGTTCGGCCCGGACGGCCAGCGGCTGGGTGACCTCGGTGAGCGAGTGCCGCGCCCGGGCCAGCTCCTTGGCGGCGGCGTCCTCCAGCGCGTCCAGCAGCGGAGCCAGCCGGCCCCACTGCCCGGCCTGGCGCAGGTCCAGGGCGGTGACGATCCGTTCGCGCAGCGCCGAGGCCGGGCCGGGCACCGCGGGCACGTCGCTGGAGGCTATCTTCGCCAGCACCTCGCCGCGGGCCCGGCGGGCCTCGGCCAGGGTGGCGTCGGCCCGCTGGAGCAGCTCGCCGACGCCCTGGAGGCGCTCCTCGGCCTCGTCGCGCAGCCGCAGCAGGTTCTCCAGCTCCAGCCGGACGCCGTCCAGCGCCCGCCCGGCCCGGTCGAAGCGCTCGGTGTCCACCACCCCGGCGGGGGAGGCGAAGGCCTCACCGTCCGGGACGGTGCCGCGCTGGGCGGGCACCCGGGCCGGGCGCCACAGGGCCAGCGGGTCCTCGCGGACCTCGGTGCGCAGCTCGGTGAGGTCCTGTTCCAGCCCGACCAGGTCGTCGCCCAGCGGGTGGCTTCCGGTGCGCACGCCGAGCGAGGCGGCCAGGGTCCGCACCCGCTGCAGTTCGGCCAGCAGCAGGTCGATCCGGGCCGGCAGCGCGGACCAGACCGCGTCGGCGGCGCTGACCACCTCCAGCACGGTGGCGTACCAGGAGTTCATCCGGGCCATCAGCGCGTCCAGGCTGATCCGCTCGACCAGCTTGGCGGGCGCGCCCAGCAGTTGCGGCCCGTCCGGCACGGCGCCGCCCGGGACGGTCACCGCGTCGCCGGTCAGCAGCTCGCTCAGCTCGGCGAGTTCGGGGCCGCCGGGCTTGGCCTTGCGGGCCCGGACGGCGCGCGCCGAGGCGAGCGCCTCGGAGTAGCGGTCGAACAGCGCCCAGAGCAGGGGCAGGCCCTTGCCGGCGACGGACCAGCGCTCCAGGGTGCGGCCGGACAGCTCGGCGCCGTCCAGCAGCCGCAGGCCCGGGTGGTCCTGCAGGGCGAGCAGCGCCGACTCGACCGCGTCCCGCTCCGCGCCGAGGCGCGCGAGCGCGCGGTCCACCTCCTCCCGGCTCAGTACCGGGCCAGCCGATGCCGCCACCGCGGTGTCCTTCCTTCCTCGCGTGCGATGCCGTCGCGTACGACGTGCGATCCCACGACAACCCCCGTGTCCACCACCGGTCTCCCCGTGGTGATCGTCCCGAACCCTAGCCGGTGGCCGTTCGGGCGGTGCGGGCGCGGGGCGTCAAGACGGCGTCAACGCCCCGCGTCCGTGGTGCTCCGTGCGCGATACGGTCCTCGGCGCGGCCGTCAGTGCGGCACGGGCCAGTAGTGCTCGGCGTCGTTGAGCATGTACGGCTTCAGCCAGCGGTCGTAGCTGCGCCCCCAGTCGCCGTTCCCGTGGTAGTCGGCCAGCACCTGGTTGACCCGCGCGGTGAGGTCCGGGCTGGTCTTGAGCATGGCGACGCCGATCACCTCCGGCTGCACGTCGCCGTCCACGATCCGCACGGTCTGGTCCTGGGCCGCCTGACCGGCCGCCAGGCCGTCGTCGGTCATGGTGGCGTCGACCTTGCCGAGCTGCATCAGGACCAGGCAGTCGAGTTGGTTCTCCACCACCGTCAGCCGGGCCTTGGAGTCCTTCTTGACGCCGTTCTTCTGGGGATCGAAGACGTCAGCGGCCGTCGAGCCCTTGGCCACGCAGACGTTCTTGCCGCCGATCGCCTCGTCCATGTTCTTCGCCGGGGAGGTCTTCGGGACGATCACCCGCTGGGAGATGCTGAAGTACGGCTTGGAGAAGGCGACTTGCTCCATCCGCGTGCAGTTGACGGTCATCGTGCGGACGATCAGGTCGACCCGGCCCTTCTGCACCGCGTCGACCCGGTCGGCGGTGGCCACCGGCTTGAGCACCACCTTGTCCGGGTCGCCCATGATGGCGGCGCCGAGCGCCCGGGCCAGGTCGATGTCGAAGCCCTCGATCTGGCCGGTGTTCGGGTTGCGGGCGCCCCAGCGGTAGCTGTTCTGGTCGACGCCGATCACCAGGCTGCGCTTGGCCTTGATGGCCTTCACCGCCGGGCCGTCCGCCGAACTCGGCGGCACGCTGCTGTAGATGTCGCAGGAGTCGGACTGCTCCTGGGACTGCTGGACGGCCAGCGGCGCGGCGGCCGGTGCGGCGGTCGCGGCGGCCGGTGCGGCGCCGGAGGGCCCGCCCCCGCCGAGCACGGCCGCGCAGGCGGCCAGCACGGCCAGGGCCGCGGCACTCCTGGTCGGTACGGTCGTGGTGCGCATCGTTCCGTTCCCCTCTACCGGTACTCGGCGAGTCGTCGGCCCAGGCCGCGCAGCGCGGCGGCCGCGGCCACCAGGCCGAGCACCGCGGCGGCGCCGGCGGCCAGCCGGAGGTCCCCGGCGGTGCCGTCCGCGGCGGCGGTGAACCGGGCCTGCTCGGCGTCGGCGGCCTGGGCGAGCGCCCGGTCGGTGGCGTTGAAGGCGGCGTCGGCGGTGCTGGTGCTGTCGGTGGCGGACACCGTCGCGTTCAGGGCGCCCTGGTAGTCGGCGTTGTCGACCTCGGCCTTCTTCGCGTTGAGGTACCGGTCCTGCCAGACGTCGTACTGGTCCGCGGCCGTGGCCAGGGGCTGGCTCGCGGCGGCGGGGGCGAGGATCAGCGCGTTGGAGAGCGTGCCGGCCCGGTCGCGCATCGGGGTGTCCTTGCCGGCCGTCCCGGCCAGGCGCTTGGTGACGTCCGCGTACTGGTTGGCGTAGGTGGCGGTGGAGCCGCGCGCGACCAGGTTCAGGTTCTCCGCCAGCCGGGCGGTCAGCACGTCCACCCGGGCCGTGTTGAGGGCCTGCAGCGGGAACGCCCCTTCGAGGTCGCTCTTCTTCAGCGCCGCACCGGTGGTCAGCCCGGCCACGGCGAGCCAGAGCGTGCCGGCCAGCACGGCGGCGGTGGCGCCCAGCAGGCCGATGTTGAACACCCGGTTGGTGCGGCGGAACAGGGTCAGCTGCACCCAGCCCAGCGCGGCCAGGGTGAGCACCGCCAGGACGTACGCGCCCCAGGGCGTCGACTGCGCCGCGGCGTAGTCGACCACCAACTCGTGGTTCTCGATGGTGTTCAGCTCGGCGGCGGCCGGCAGCAGCACGGTCTGCATCTGCTCGGAGGCGTACCGCAGGTAGGCGCCGCCGAGCGGGATGCCCTGCCGGTTGTCGGCCCGCGCGGATTCCACCAGACCGGCGTACACCGGGAGTTGCTGGTTCAGTCGGGAGAGTGAGTCCTGGGCGGGGGAGGTCGAGGTGGTCCGGGCGGCGGCCTGGGAGATCAGCTTGGCGGCCTGGGCGAGGTCCTGCTCGTAGCGGGCCCGGACGTCCTTGGGCTCGGCGCCGGCCAGCAGGAAGCCGGAGGCCGCGGTGGTGGCGGCGTCGGCCAGCGAGCGGTGGATCTCGGCGGCGTCCCGGCTGAGCGGCTGGCTGTACGAGACCACCCGGTCGGCGGCCTGCGCCCTGGTCTCCAACTGCCAGGCGGTGAGCCCGCCGAAGGCCACCGTGAGCACCGCGAGCACCACCCCGGCCATCCGCATCCGCCCGGGGGGCGTGCGGGTGGCCTGTGCCAGCCGGGCGCGCACGCCGCGCTCCGGCGCACCCGCGCGGGACCGCTTCGCGGGCGGTGCGGCGCCCGGCCCGGGAACGGGCAGGCCGTGGGGCGGTGCCCCCTGGGCGCCCGGGGTTCCTGGGGCGGCCGGGGCCGCCGTCGGAGCGCCGAACGCCGCCGTCCCCGGCGCGGCCGGTGGCGTGCTCGGCCGTGCCGGGACCGCGGCGCCCGGTGCGCCGTTGCCTACTGGTGTTGCCACCCGCCTCATCCTCCCCTGGGGCCGGCCCGTCTCCCCGGGCCCGACCGATGGCAGCAGTATGGCCGTGACTCTCCCCGGCCACACCTGACTTGCGCCGATCTTGAGCATGTCGTGCACGGTTTCCGCACGCTCTCGTACGGCTTGTACCGGTCGTGCCGGTCACAGCGGTCGTACCGGTCGTACCGGCCGGACGGAGAGGTGGCGACCGCTGCGACGCCCGCCGGCGCCCCCGCGGTTCCGCGCCGCGCGGTCACCGGCCGCGCGGTCACCGGGCCCGGCACCTCCGCGCTCCGTACCATGGGCCCCATGCGACTGCTTGGAACGATCTCGCCCGACCGCCCGCTGCTCGTCGTCGCGGTCCGCGAGGAGGCCGCCCACCTCGACGACCGGCTGCCGGTGTTGCTCACCGGCATGGGGAAGGTCAACGCCGCCGCCGCCCTGGCCACCGTGCTGGCGCAGGGCGAGCGGCCCTCCGAGGTGATCAACCTCGGCACGGCCGGCGCGCTGCGCCCCGGTTGGGAGGGCATGCACCACGTCGTCCAGGTGATCCAGCACGACCTGAACAGCGCGGCCCTGGAGCAGCTCACCGGCCGCACCTACGGCGCCCCGCTGGTGGTCGGCAAGGGCGACGGCCCGGTGCTGGCCACCGGCGACCTGTTCGTCGACTCCCCGGAGGCCAAGGAGCGGCTCGCCGAGCACGCCGACCTGGTCGACATGGAGGGCTACGCCGTGGCCACCGTCGCCCACCGGGCCGGGCTGCCGGTGCGGCTGGTCAAGTACGTCAGCGACGAGGCCGGGGACGGCGCGGCCCACAGCTGGCGGGAGTCGGTCGACGGCTGCGCCCGGCACCTCGCGGACTGGGTGCGCGAGCAGGGCTGGTGACGGCCCGTCGTTGAACCCGTGCGTGGGGCGGCCGGGGGTTCCGGCCGCCCACACACGGGTGCTGTCAGGTTGGTGCGGTCAGGGGCGTGCGGGTCGGTCGTCCGCGGGTCGGTCGCGGAAGGCCGAGAGGTCGAAGGCCGCCAGCCGCTCCGGGTCGGCGATCACGTCGATCTCGGTGATCGCGCCGTCCACCACGGTGAACGCCATGATCGACATCGCCCGGCCGTTGTCGGCGATGACCACCGCGCCCGCGGTGCCGTTGACCAGCGCGGGGCGGGCGAACGGCGAGAGCTTGCCCCACATCGCGGCCTGCCCGGCCACCGTCGCGGCGCCGGTGAGCACCAGGGTGTGACGGGCCAGCGCGGCCCCGCCGTCCGAGCGCAGCACCACGTCCGGGTCCAGCACGGCGACCAGCGCCTCCAGGTCGCCGGTGCGGGAGGCGGCGAAGAAGGCGTCCACGGCCAGCCGCTGGCGGCTCAGGTCCCGGTCGGGCGCGGGCCGCTCCTGCACCTTGCGGCGGGCCCGGCTGGCCAGTTGGCGGGTCGCGGCCGAGGTCTTCTCGATCAGCGGGGCGATCTCCTCGAACGGCACCGCGAACATGTCGTGCAGCACGAAGGCGACCCGCTCGGCGGGTGACAGCGACTCCATCACCACCATCAGCGCCAGGCCGACCGAGTCCGCGAGCATCACCTCCTGCTCCGGGTCGACCACCCCCTCCCGGCGCAGCAGCGGGTCCGGCAGCCGCTCGGGGCCGCTCTCCCCGCCCGGCCCGGTCGGCTGCAACGGCTCCTCCCGCCGGGCGGCGCGGTCGCGCAGCAGGTTCAGGCAGACCCGGGACACCACCGTGGTCAGCCAGCCGCCGAGGTTGGCCACCTCGGCGGTGTCGGTGCGGTCGTACCGCAGCCAGGCCTCCTGGAGCGCGTCGTCGGCCTCGCTGATCGAGCCGAGCATCCGGTACGCGACCGCGCGCAGGTGCGGTCGGTGCTCCTCGAAGAGCGCGGTCCGGGCAGATTTCTCGTCTCTTCCGTCCACCGTGTCACATTCCTTCGTCGCCTCGGGTCAGGGCAGCAGGAGCCACCCAACAACGGGGGCGGCGGGGAGATCAACTCCCGGCCAGGGACGAAACGGAGACGATCGTGACGAATGACCTGGTACTGGTAACCGGCGGCACCGGCACCCTGGGGCGGCGGGTCGTACCGCTGCTGCGCGCGGCCGGGCGGACGGTGCGGGTGCTCAGCCGGCAGGAACGGGAGGCGGGCGCCGACGGCGTGACGTACGTGCGCGGCGACCTGCTCGGGGACCAGGCCGAGGCGGCGGCCCGGCTGGACGAGGCGCTCGCGGGCGTCGGCACCGTCCTGCACCTCGCGGGCGGCCCCAAGGGCGACGACGAGGCCACCCGGCGGCTGGTCGCGGCCGCCGTGCGGGCCGGGGTGCGGCACCTGGTGTACATCTCGGTGATCGGTGCGGACAAGGTGCCGCTCGGCTACTTCCGGGCCAAGCACGCGGCCGAGGAGGCGGTGGCCGGCTCGGGCCTGCCGTACACCGTGCTGCGGGCCGCCCAGTTCCACGACCTGGCGTTCACCGTGGTCGAGAAGATGGCGAAGCTGCCCGTCCTCCCGGCCCCCGGCGGGGTCCGCTGGCAGCCCGTCGACGTGCGCGAAGTCGCCGCCCGGCTGGTCGAGTTGGCGCTCGAGGAGCCCGCCGGCCTGGTGCCGGACCTGGCCGGGCCGACGGTGTACGAGATGGGCGAGCTGACCCGTGCGTACCTGGTGGCGCGGGGCCGCAGCCGCCGGCAGCTGCCCGTACGGGTGCCGGGCAAGGTCGGGCGCGCCTACCGGGCGGGGGCGAACCTCGCCCTGGCCGGGGCCGAGCACGGGCGGCGCACCTGGGAGGAGTTCCTGGCGGAGCGGCTGGCGGGCTGAACTGTCCTTGGCGGGCCGTAGGGTGACCGCCATGTCGTTCCTCGATCGCCTCCGGGCCACCCCTGCCACCGTCGACTACCTGCTCTGGCCGGGGGACTTCTCCCTCGACGCGTACTCGCACGTGGAGGAGGTCGTGTTGGCCTCCGGCGAGGCGCTGGAGGAGGTCGGCAAGTGCGCTGCCGGCGGCACGTTCTTCCTCTGCGGCGAGGGCGGCGACGAACGACCCGTCCTCTACGCCGACTCGGAGGGCGGCGCGGCTCTGCTGGCCGCCGACCTGGAGGAGCTGGTCCGGCTGCTGCTGGCGGTGCCGTGGTGGCACGACTTCGTGCGGCTGACCGAGGAGGAGAGCGCGGAGGCGGCCGAGGCCTACCTGGCCGACGAGCCCGACCTGCTCGCCGACCGGGACGCGGCCGCCGCCGCGATCGGCCTCGAAGTCCCCACCCCGGCCGAGGCCCTGGCCCGCCTGCGCGAGGCCGCCTTCGGCCTCGGCCCGGCCTACGTCCTGCTCAACGCCGTGGAGGGCAACGCCTACCGGCCCCTCTTCCGGGCCTGACCGCGCCTCAGCGGCCCCGGAGGAGGTCGGCCAGTTCGAGCGCGACCGCACCCTCCGGGGCGTCGGCGTCGTGGAGGTGGGCGAGCAGGCGCAGCACGGCGCGGTACTCGCCGCGGCTGAGCCGCACCGGCGCGCCCGCCCCGTCGAGGTCCTCCGCGACCGCCCGGGCCAGTTCGGCCGTGTCGCGGGCGGCGCCGGCCGGGTCGCCGCCGACCTGGACGACGCCCGTCGACTGGATGACCTGGCCGGCGATGGTGACGTTGCCGCTGATCCGGTTGACCATGCTTCTCCCCGTGCTGAATTGACGATCGGTCAGCAGGGTAGCCGGTGCGGACGTGGTGCGGTCAGGGGCGGCGGCCGCGTCGCTTGGACCAGCCGGTGTCGGGGTCGTCGCCCGAGTTGCCCGTGTTGACCGCGGAAGGGTGCCGGTCGGCCGGTCGGATCGTGATGACGCCCATGTCGTGGTTCTCCCCCATGTCGGATGCGTGCGCTCTGGCTCGCAGAACGCTATGGGCGGCCCGGGCGCTCCGCATCCGTACGGGTACTCAGGCGGGCTGAGTCGATCCGCGGTCGTCCTTGAGGTGTTTCCGGGAGGTGCTTCCGGGGTGGCGTGCTCAGAGGAGGCGGCGGAGGAGGCGGGACTTGAGGGGGGTGAAGGGCGGGTAGGCGGGGCGGAGGGGGTCGGCGAGGAGGGGCTTGTCGAGGACGGACTTGGTGTGGCTGAAGGTGTCGATGGAGTGGGTGCCGTGGTACCGGCCGAGGCCGCTCTCGCCGACGCCGCCGAAGGGGAGGCCGGGGACGGCGATGTGGGCGTTGGGGACGCCGAAGGCGAGGGCGCCGGAGGAGGTCTCGGTGGTGAGGCGGCGCTTGGTGGTGTCGGAGGCGGTGAAGGCGTAGAGGGCGAGGGGCTTGTCGCGGGCGGTGATGAAGGCGATGGCGGCGTCCAGGTCGGGGACGCGGATGATCGGCAGGACCGGGCCGAAGATCTCCTCGCGCATCACCGGGGCGTCCGGGTCGACGTCGGCGAGGACGGTGGGGGCGAGGTAGCGGTCGGCGCGGTGGTGGTCGCCGCCGGTGACGAGGCGGCCGTCGGCGAGCAGGGCGGTCAGCCGGTCGAAGTGGCGTTCGTTGACGATGCGGCCGTAGTCGGGGCTCCGCGCCGGGTCGGTGCCGTACATCTCGCGGATCGCGGCGGTCAGTTCGGCTTCCAGGGTGGCCGCGGTGTCGCCGATGGCGAGGACGTAGTCGGGGGCGACGCAGGTCTGGCCGGCGTTCATGAACTTGCCCCAGGCGATCCGGCGGGCGGCGGTGGCGAGGTCGGTGCCGGGTTCGACGACGACGGGGCTCTTGCCGCCCAACTCCAGGGTGACCGGGGTGAGATGGCGGGCGGCGGCGGTCATGACGACCCGGGCGACGGTGCCGTTGCCGGTGTAGAAGACGTGGTCGAAGCGCTGCTCCAGCAGGGCGGTGGTCTCCGGCACGCCGCCCTCGACGACGGCGACGGCCTGCTGGTCGAGGGTGCGGGGCAGCCAGTGGGCGATGGCGGCGGAGGTGGCGGGGGTGAGTTCGCTGGGCTTGACCACCGCGCAGTTGCCCGCGGCGAGCGCGCCGACCAGCGGGGCCAGGGCGAGCTGCAGCGGGTAGTTCCACGGGCTGATGATCAGCACGGTGCCCAGCGGCTCGCGGACGGTACGGGCCCGGGCGGGCTGCAGGGCGAGCGGGACGGGGATGCGGCGCGGGCGCAGCCAGCGGTCGAGGTGGCGCAGGGTGTGGTCGATCTCGTTGACCGTGAAGCCGATCTCGGTGGTGTACGCCTCGGCGGCGCTCTTGCCGAGGTCGGCCTGGAGGGCGGCGGTGAAGACGGCCTCCTGGTCGACCAACAGGCGGCGCAGGGCGCGGAGTTGGGCCTTGCGCCAGGCGAGGGGCTTGGTGCGGCCGGTGGCGAAGGCGGCGTGCAGGCGGGCGACGGTCGCGGCGGGGCCGGAGGCGGTGAGGGCTTCGGCGGAGGCGGGCGCGGTTGCGGGCGTGGCTTCGGCGGAGAGGCTCATGCGGCCGAGCATAAACGAAACGAAACGATTTCGTTTCCAGTTTTCGATAGACTTCCGGCATGACCCCCAGCACCACCCCCGCCCACCCGGCCGACGCCGCCCCGCCGCGCCGGGGCCGCCCCCGCGACGCCGCCCGGGACCGCGCCCTGCTGGACGCCACGCTGGCCGTCCTCGCGGAGAGCGGCTACGGCGGGCTGACCACCGCCGCCGTGGCCGCCCGGGCCGGGGTGTCGACGGCGACCCTCTACCGCCGCTGGTCCTCCAAGGAGGACCTGGTGATCGCCGCCGCCGCGCTGCACGGCGAGAGCTCGTACGAACAGCCGGACACCGGCGGGCTGGAGGGGGACCTGCGGGTCGTCCTGCGCGACAAGGCGGCCAGCATGACCGGCGAGCCCGGTCGGCTGATCCGCGCCCTGATCGGCGAGGCCGCCCACAACACCGCCCTGGCCCGGGCGCTGGTGACGGCCTTCCTGCGGCCGGTGTACGGGCGGGTCGCGGAGGTCGTCCGGCGGGCCGTCGAGCGGGGCGAGATCCCGCCGGTCGACGGCGCGGAGCTGCTCGGCGAGGTGGTGGTGGGCCCGGTGATGACCCACTTCCTGCTCACCCCGCAGCTGCCCGAGGACGTCGACGAGGCCACCGCCCGGGAGACCGCCGACCGGCTGCTGCCCTTCGCCCTGCGGGCGGTGGGCGGGACGGTCCGGCCGTCCGCCTGAACGCACCGGGCGACCCCCCTTCGAGAAGTGGAGCTTTGATGCCCTGGTTCACGCTCGACCGCTTCGACCCGTCCTTCTTCGACACCGCGCCGCACCGCCGGGCGTACGTGCTGGACCTGCCGGTGGCGCCGGCGGCGGTGTGGCGCGGGCTCGCCGGTGACGCGCCGCTGTCCTGGTGCCGGGGCCTGGCCGGCGGCCGCTACACCTCGCGGCCGCCGCACGGCGTCGGCACCACCCGGGAGATCACCGCGCTGCGGCTGCTGCGGCTGCGGGAGGAGTTCATGCGCTGGGAGGAGGGCACCCGGCACTCGTTCTGCGTCACCTCGGCGAGCCTGCCGCTGTTCCGGCGCTTCGGTGAGGACTACCTGGTCGAGCCCACCCCGACCGGCACCCGCTTCACCTGGACCTTCGCCTACGAGCCCAACCCGCTGCTGGCCCGCCCGGCCGCGCTGACGGACCTGCCGAACGCGCGCTTCCTGCGGACGCTGGTCGCGGACACCAAGCGGCACTTCGGCGCGGCCTGACGGTCGCGGCCTGACAGGCGCGGCTTGACGGGTGCGGAACGGGTCGGTCCGCGTGGTGCCCGGCGTCCGGGCGGGGTATAACGCTGCCTGACAGGCAGAGCGTCCATATTCGTCGGGGGAGACCACATGGACCCGGAACTGACCTCACTCGCGGGCGTCGCGGCGGCCGCCGTCGTCCAGCAGTTGACCAGCAGCGCCTGGGAGCGGATCCGGTCCGCCGTCGGGGAGTTGTGGCGGCGCCGGCACCCCGAGCGGGCCGAGACGGTGCTCGCCGAGCTGGGCGAGGCGCGCGAGGACGTGGCCGAGGCGCGCCGCGCGGGGGACGATCAGGCCGAGCAGGAGGTGGTCGACCTGTGGGGGGCCCGGCTGCGCCGGCTGCTCGCCGCCGACCCCGGGGCGGCGGTGCAACTGCGCGCACTGGTTGAGGAGTTGACCGGTGCCCCGGCGCCCGCCGCGCCCCAGCAGTCGGTCACCATGAACGCCCGGGCCTCCGGTCGGGCCCGGATCAACCAGGCCGCCGGGGACATCCACATCACCGAGCGGTGATGGCGGGTGAGCCCCCAAGGGCCGCCCGCGTCGGGCCCGAACCGGCCGGGGAACGGCCCGCACAACGTCAACCTCAACGCCACCGCGAGCGGCCAGGGGCGGGTCAACCAGGCGGGCCGGGACCAGCACTTCCACATCACCTTCCCGCTGGTCGGGGCGGCGCTGGTGCTGGGCCTGCTGGTGTTGGCGCTGTGGAAGCCGCTGCAGCACGTGACGGCCGGGCTGGCGGATGACAGCCCGTCGGCCTCGGCGTCCCCGGTCGTGCCCTGGACCCCGCCGAAGCACGTCGACCCGCTGCCCCCGCTGCCCCCGCCGACGACCCGCAGCCGGGTGCCGGACCCGCCGGTGCCGCCGGTGACGCCGACCCCCTCGCCCACGCCGCGGTACACCCCGCCGCCGCCCCCGCCCGACCCGGTGGACGTGGCCTTCGCCGCCATCCGCAGCGGTGATTGCCTGGACGTCTACAACACCGGGCTGGGGGAGTGGAGCCGCACCTCGCCGGTCGCGGTGGACTGCCGGGGCGGCAGCGCCTTCAACCGGGTCGCCGCGGTCGCCACCGCCGCGGCGAGCTGTCCGACGGGCATGGGCCGCGACGCGTACGGCCACACCAACCGCGACAACTCGGTGACGGTGCTCTGCCTGGAACGGCAGTTCCGGAACGGCCAGTGCTTCGTGGCCGCGACCAGCGACTACCGGAGCTACAACGGCTGGCTGAGCGTGGTGTGGGACTGCCGTTCCGGGCGGGTGCCGAAGAGCGCCAACGTGATCATGGCGATCACGGCCGTCCTCACCGTCCGGGACACCTGCCCGTCGTACAAGGGCCGGTACACCGCCGAGTGGCCGGTCCTGGACGGCAGCGCCAAGGTGTGCGCCCTGGTCGTGTAGGGCCTCAGCGGGTGACGGTCAGGACCAGGGTGGCGACGGCCAGGGCCAGGTAGCCGACCGGGAAGTGGAGGTTGTGCAGGACCCTGGTCCGGACGTGGGCCGCGACGGCGCCGACGTAGAACAGCACCAGTCCGAGCGCCGCCGCGACGCCCAGCGGCGGGTAGCCGACCAGGCCGATCAGCAGTCCGGTGGCGCCGGCCGCCTTGAGCGAGGCCAGCCAGGGGATCCACTCGGGTTGGAGTCGCACCTCGGCCGAATTGGCCAGCACGAACGGGGCTTTGGCGAAGTCGGCGGCGGCGATTCCGGCGTTCGCGACGATGGCGAGGACGGTGACGGCGGTGACGATCAGTTGGGCGAAGGACATGGCTCCAGCCTCTTCGCGGGCCCGCGCTTGCGTCCAATACCTGCTTCCATAACCTGGTGGAATGGATGTGGACACCCGGCTGCTGCGCACCTTCGCCGCCGTCGCCGAGGACGGCAGCCTGACCCGCGCGGCGGAGCGGCTGTACGTCTCCCAGCCCGCGCTGACCAAGCAGATCCGGCAGTTGGAGGCGCTGCTCGGGGTGCCGCTGTTCGTCCGCTCCCGGGCCGGGATGGCGCTCACCGTGGCCGGCCGGAGCCTCGCCGCGCGGGTGCCGGGGCTGCTGGCGGACTGGGACGCGACGCTGCGCGAGACCAGGGGCGCGGCCGCCCGGGCGGAGCGGGTGCTGCGGGTCGGTTTCCTGGCCAGCGCCGCCAACGAGGCCACCCCGGGCATCGTCGCCCGGTTCACCGGGTGCCGTCCGGGCTGGCGGGTCGAGATGCGGCACACGGCCTGGTCGGACCCGACGGCCGGGCTGGCCGCCGGGGAGGCCGATGCGGCGCTGCTGCGGCTGCCGTTCCCCGGGCAGGAGCGGTGGCGGGTGGCCGAGCTGTTCGCCGAGCCGCGCTGGGTCGCGCTGCCCTCGGCGCACCGGCTGGCGGCGCTGGAGGTGGTCCCGTTCCGGGAGTTGTGGGACGAGCCCTTCGTCGCGGCCCCGGCCGAGACCGGCCGCTGGCGGGACTACTGGGTCGCCGCCGACGAGCGGGAGGGGCGCCCGGTCCGCTTCGGCGCGGTGGTGGAGCACCCGGACGACTGGCTGAGCGCCATCGCCAACGGCTACGGGGTCGCGCTCGCGCCCGCGTCCACCGCTCGCTTCTACGCCCGGCCGGGGATCGTCTACCGGCCGGTGAGCGGGGTGAGCCCGAGCCGGATCGCGGTGGCGTGGGCGGCGGCGGACGACGGCGACCCGGTGGTGCGGGACTTCGTGCACTGCTGCCGGGAGGCGGCGGGGGTGACGGAAGAGGACCTCACCCAGGAGTGAGGGCCGGGGGCCGGGGAGGGGTGGCAGCCCTCAGCGCCGCCACCCCCCGTTGGCTTCTCGGCAGCGGGGTGGTGGTTCATTGAGCCAAACCCCGCCTTGGGGTGAAAGCGGGTGGGGATCCGGGCGGGGTTCGGTGGGGTTTCGGTGAGCGTCCCATCGTGCGGAGGAGCCGGGCCTGCCGGGAGGGGGCCTCGGCGGGTTCGCCGGGCGGGGCGGCGAAGTAGCGGTGGGTGCTGCCGGGGTCGACGGGGGTCTCGGGCAGGCCCGCGTAGACGGCGTCGAGGTGCTCGTGGAGCCAGTCGACCAGGGCGGGGTGGAGGGTGTCGTCCAGGCCGAGGGCGGTGGCGAGGTCCCAGGTGTGCACCGTGCTGTCGGCGGTCCGTACGGCGAGTGCCTGTCGGCCGGTGAGCGGGCCGAGGGGGTGGTCGAGGATGCGGCACAGGGCGTCGGACTGCCCGTAGGCGTCGGCCAGTCGCCGGACGGAGGCGGTGTAGGCGGCCACGGGGGAGTCGCCGAGGGCGTCGGCGTCGCGGAGGCGGAGGAATTCGGCGCGGCCGCCGCCGGTCAGCAGGAGGTGGTGGTTGAGGTTGCCCCGGGCCATGTGGTTGACCAACTGCCGTACGTTCCAGTCGGTGCAGGGGGTGGGCAGGGTCCACTGCCCGGGGCGGACGGACCGCAGGGTCCGTTCGAACTCGCCGCCGGCGAGCAGGAACCGGTCGAGGAGTCCGTCGAGGGCGGCACTGGTCATGCGGCCCATCCTGGCGGCGAGGGCCCGACCCGCACCGGCGGGTTCCGGACCTCGCGCTGGGGCGTTCCCCGGCGCGAGGTCCGGTGAACGCGGGGAACGCCCCGGGCGGGGTCAGTGCGCGAGGGCCTCGCGCAGGCGCTTCTTGTCGGGCTTGCCGACGGAGGTCAGCGGGATGGCGTCGACCAGGTGGAGGGCCTCGGGGGCGTAGATGCGGCCCTTGTTGGCGGTGACGAAGGCGCGGACGTCGTCGAGCTGCGGCTCGTGTCCGGGGGCGGGGACGACGGCGGCGTGGACGTGTTCGGCCTGCTGGTCGTCGCGCACGCCGTAGACGGCGCACTGGGTGATGGCGGGGTGGGTGAGCAGCAGGTCCTCGACCTCGGTGGGGTAGACGTGGCCGCCGACCACGATGATCAGGTCCTTGAGGCGGTCGGCGAGGTAGAGGTAGCCGTCGGCGTCGAAGTAGCCGATGTCGCCGGTGTCCAGCCAGCCCTCGCGCAGCACCTTGGCGGTGAGCTCGGGCTGCTTCCAGTAGCCGGCCATCAGCGTGGCCGAGCGGACGTGCACCTCGCCCTGCTCGCCGACGGGCAGGACGGTGCCGTCGGCGGCGCGGATCTCCACCTCCACGTCGGGGAAGGGCCGGCCGACCGGGAGCGGGCCGTCGTCGACGAACCGGGTGTGCTCCGCGGGGGTGAGGTAGGCGATCTTCTGGGCCTCCGACATGCCGTAGAGGCTGACCAGGACGGGCCCGAACGCCTTGACGGCCTCGCGGATCCGGGTCGGGGAGGCGGCGCAGCCGCCGTAGTCGAGCCGGCGCAGGCTGGACAGGTCGGTGCGGCCGAGGGCCGGGTGGTCGAGCAACTGGTAGATCAGCGGGGGCAGCGTCCAGATGTCGGTGATGCGCTCGCGCTCGATCGCGGCGAGCACCGCGCCGGGCTCGAAGCCGCGCTGGAGGACGACCGTGCCGCCGCGGTGGAGCGTCACGTCGGAGAGCACGCCGGCCAGGTGGGCGAGCGAGGTGGCGGCGAGCAGTCGGGGCGGCTCCTCGTCGGGGCTGCCCGCGAAGGCGACGTCGAACATGTCGCGGTAGGGGCCGTGCAGGCTGAGGATGCCCTTGGGGATGCCGGTGGTGCCGCCGGTGTGGCGGATGCCGATGTCGTCGTCGGGGCCGATCCGGACGTCGGGTTCCTCGGCGGGGCGGGCGGCGGAGGCGGCGATCACGTCCTCACCGATGCCGGTCGCGCCGTCGGGGCCCAGGGTGAGGACGGCCGGGACGTCGATCAGCGGCACCAACTCGGGGGCGTCCGCGAACCGTTCGGCGTCCACGAGCAGCGCGGTGGTGTCCACGCTGGCCACGATCTCGGCCAGCACCGGGGCGCTCATCCCGTCGTACAGGTTGACCACCCGCGCGCCGGCCAGGCCCGCGGCGTAGCGGGCGGCGAGCGCCTCGGCGGTGTTGCCGGTGAGCAGGGTGACGGTCGTGCCCCGGGTGACGCCGCGGGCCAGCAGCTCGTGGGCCAGGCGGTAGGTGGTGGCGGCGAAGTCGCCGGCGGTGATCTCGGCTCCGTCGGCGGTGATGATGGCCGGCCGGCCGGGGTTCGAGGTGAGTGCCCGGAGGATGAGAGCGGGTCCGCTGACGAACTCCGGGTCACTCATGGCCACTTCTTCCTTGTAGTTTGCAACCATGTCGCCAGGCTAACCCCACGCCCCGCCATGCACCGGCGAGATTTGGCCATGCTCGCTCAGAATGTCGTCGGTGGACGAAGGACCAGGTCGGTGACGGCCTCCCAGTGCTCGTCGGGTGCGGTGAGGATGAGGTATCCGGGCTGGCCGGGCAGCTCGGGGACCAGCGCGCTGCGGCAGCCCAGGCTGTGGTGGATCTCCACCGGGACGGGCGTGCCGTCGAGGCGCAGCTCGCCCGCGCTGGTCCGCTCGACGGCCGGGCGGCGCCCGGTGCGCGGGTCGAAGTCGAAGCGGTCGGAGTTGGCCAGGAAATTCGCGAGTTCGGACTCCGGGGTTGTGAAGGAGCGGATCCGGTGCTCGGGCGGGAGCGGGCGCGAGGTCTGGACGCTGGCGAGGAAATCGCGGCCCCGGTGGTAGTTGATGTCGATGTGGCAGAGGTAGTGGTCGGTGGACTGCCGCCCCACCAGGAAGAACCAGTCGGGCGGGGCGTCGCGGACGGCGGCGATCCGCCCGCCCCACTCCTCGGCGGTCTCGCGCGGGGTGGGGAGGTGGAACTGGCGCGGTCGGTCGCTGCGGAACATCGGTCCCTCAACTCGCTTGGCGAAAAAGCTGGTTGAGTCAGTATGGCGTGGCGGGAGGGGAGGGCCGGCCGCTGTGGCCGACTTGGCCGGACCGCGCCCCCGCCGGGCGGGGCGAGGAGGGCAGTCGGCGGTCGTGGTCAAGATTCGTCGGGTCACGGGTCTGTCCCAGCGGGCGGCGGCCGGGTGCGGGGGTGCGGTGGCGGCGGGAACCGCTGTTCCGGCTGGGCGGGGAGTCCGATCCGGCGCTTCGTGGTCGGTCGGTCGTGTAACAGCACTGTCCTGACGGATGGTCGGACGGAACGGTTCACCGGGCCGGGTGGTCCTGCTCACCAGAACCGCCGCTCGTACCGATCCGTGCCGAGCAGCCGCCACCGCCACCCGATATCGAGGAAGTCACGATGCGCGTTCACAAGGCCACCTTCGCCGCCGCCCTGGTCGTCGCCGCCGGCCTGTCGCTCACGGCCTGCGGCCCCAACGACGACACCGGCACCGACCAGGCCAAGCCGACGGCCGGGGCGACCGTCACCACCGCGCCCACCAAGGCCGCCACGGGCGGCGGTTCGGGCGGCTCGGCCGGTACGACCTCGGGCGGCTCCGCCGGAACCGGTGGGACGGCCCCGAGCGGAAAGGCCACGGCCGGCGGGACGGGCGGCACGGGCGCCACCGACGGCGGCAAGGCGGGCGGCAAGTGCCGCACGGACGACCTGACGATCACGGCTGCGGACCGCACCATCGACGGCGACGCGACCCGCACCGTCGTGGTCGAGTTGAAGAACCACAGCGGCCACGACTGCTCGCTCTCCGGCTACGCGGGCGTCGACCTGAAGACCAACGCGGGCTCGCTGTCCGCCCAGCGCTCCGGCGAGCCGGTCGTCGCGGGCGTGATCAAGAACGGCAAGTCGACGTTCTTCGGCATCAGCTACCCGGCCAACACCACGGGCGGCACCGGCGTCCGCATCACCGGGCTGGTGGTGACCCCGCCGGACGAGACCAAGTCCGTCAGCCTGCCCTGGCCGGGCGCCGGTTCGCTGCCCGTCACGGACGGCTCCGGCACCCCGGTGAAGATCGGCCCGATGGGCAGCGCCGGCCAGGGCGGCCAGTAGTCGGGGCTTCTGTCGGGCGGGGCTTCGGGGCGGGGCTCCTGGAGCGATTCGGGCCCGACACGCGGGCGGGCCCGCCGGGTGTTCCTCCGGCGGGCCTGCGGTACTGCGTCGGGCGGATCCGGGAGGTTACCGGTCCGCGATGAGCTTGCCCGCGACGCCCCAGCTCTCCGGCTGGAACTCCTGGACGAAGACGAACACGCTCTCGGCGGGGACCTCCAGGGCCTCCTCGAACGCCTTGGTGACCTTCTCGACCAGCTCACGCTTCTGCTCGACGCTGCGCGGGCCCTGCTGGATGGTGACGATCGGCATCTTCGGCTCCTGACCGGGTCGCTGCCCGGCTCTTCCGCCGGGCTCTGCCGCCGGGTTCTCCGGCTGAGAACAGTCCACCCGATCGGGCCGTCCGCACCCAGACCCGAATCGCTCTCGCAGCGATCACGAGCCCTGATCGTCCCAGGTCGGGGGCGTTGTGCGGCAGGTCTCCAGGAGTAGTCGGGGCAGCGGGGCGGAGCGTCGTACGGCGATCGAGGTCGGCAGGGCCAGCGGGGTGCGGCAGCGGCGGAAGGCGACCCGGTGGGCGTTCACCATCCGGGCGTTGGCGGCGTACACCACCGTCCACATCGGGGCGCCGGTGCCGATCGAGGCCAGGGTGTCCTGGAGGGCGCCGTGCGCCGGGCCGAGGACGGGCCGGAAGCCCGCCCGGTCGCAGGCCTCCGTCACCAGGTCCACCAGCGCCGGGTGGTTGGCGCGCTCGGTCAGCCGCAGCGGCAGGTCGGCGAGGTCGGCGAGATCCAGCTCGGGCCGGTCGGCCAGGGGGTGCCGGGCGGGCAGCGCGAGCACCAACTCGTCCTCCCAGACCGGCAGGAAGCGGAGGTCGGGGTTGGTCTCGGCGATCGCACCGCGGACGAAGGCGGCGTCCAGTCGACCGTCCGACACCCGGGCCAGCCGCTCCCGTACCGGAGCGGAGTGCAGTTCGACGCGCACTCCCGGGGCCCGTTGCTGGTAGGTGTCCAGGATCAGGTCCAGCCGCTCGGCGAGCCCGGTGACGGTGCCGAGCCGCAGCACGGCGGGCGCGGCCAGGTCGGCGGCGAGCGCCCGGGCGGCGTCCTCGGCCGCGAGGACGTTCCGGGCGGCGGGCAGGAACCGCTCCCCGGCCGGGGTCAGCCGCACGTACCGGGGCGAGCGGTCGAACAGCTCGACCTTCAACTCCCGCTCCAGCCGCCGGACCTGCTGACTCACCGCCGGCTGCCCGAGCAGCAGCCGCTCGGCCGCCCGGCCGAAGTGCAGCTCCTCGGCGACGGCGACGAAGCAGCGCAGCTGCCGTAGCTCCATGCGGTCCCCCTGGTGGATCGGTCGACGGGACCCATCGTCCCAGGCCGGGGGATCGCGGGGCGGGGGAGGGCTGATGGCGCTGTACGGGAAGTCGGCGGGGCCGACTTCCTGTACAGGCGCGCCCGCAAAGCCGCATGAACACTAGTCCTGGAAGAGTACTTCCGGATTGTCCGGCGAGGGGCCGTCCAGCAGCGGACTGTCGATCCCCTTCAGCGCCTGGTCGAAGAACGCCGTCACGTACTCACGCGTGATCTCGATTCCACGTTCGGGGGCGAGGGGCGGCGTCGGGAACCCGGCCTGCTCCTCGAGCAGGTTCACGTCGGTGAAGCTGGGGTGGTTGGCGCCGGTGACCGTCAGCCACTTCTTGTAGCCGCCGAGGGCGGCCCAGGCCGGCCCCCACGTGGTGTCGGATCCGTTGGCCACGTGGGTGTCGGTCTCGCCCAGCATGAGGAACGGCCGGTTGATCTGGCCGGGCATCGGGACCGGGTAGAACTTGCCGTCCATGTTCACTCCGGCCCGTACCCGCGGGTCGGAGATCATCGTGGCGGCGGCTGTCGCTCCGCCGATGGAGTGTCCGGCCGAGCCGATCTCATGCTTGTCGATGTGGTGTGCCAGGTGCCACGCGGTAGTGCCGTGCGTCAACTGGTCGATCACGAAGGACTCGTCCAGCGCGCGGTTGGCGGTGACCGTGTTCATGTCGAGATGCACCGCGTCAGGGCAGATCGCGCACGGCGGCGTCTGGCCGTTCGCCAGCGTCTCGCCGCTGTCCCCGTTGGTGTCGCCGACGAGCGCGACGACGTAGCCGTGACTGGCCAGGTCGGTCGCGAGCGAGGTGAGCACCATGCGCGGGTCCCCGAACCCGGGCGAGAGGAGCACCAGCGGATACTTGCCGTGTTGCGGCCGAGCGCCGTCGAAGGCGTGCGTGGTGACGGCGGCGACGTTCTGCGGGGTGATGCCGGAGCTCGCCGGAATCCTCGACTGCTGGATGTGTCCGGCTGCCTCGGCGAGGGTCATGTACGGGGCCGGAGTCCCGGTCCCGGGGACGGCCGGGTAGAGCATCGTGATGGTCAGTTGGCGGGGGCCGGATGACGGCACCCACGGGTCGGGACGGCTCTCGTCGGTGAGGTGGATGACGTCCTCGCCGGCGGCGTAGGGGCCGGTCGGCGCGGGGAGCGCGCCTTGGAAGGACCGCGTGGGCGCGGTGGCCGCGGCGGTGGCAGTGGCGGTGGCGGTGGCCGTGGTCGTGGCGGCGGACCCGGTGCCGGTTCCGGTGACGAGGGCGGCGAGCGCCAGCGCTGCGATGGTGCTGATACGGCGATTGCTTTTCATGGGAATGACGCTAGATTCCGCGGCTCCGTATCGAATCGGCCCGCGGATGTAAGCATTCCGGTGCCGTTCGTAGCCCCCGCGATGTAACCGGAGTAATCCGCCGGGAGTATGTCGTGCGGCGCGGCGGTCGGGCGGCGACTCGCCGTGGGCGCACAGGAAGTCGGTTGGGCCGACTTCCTGTTCAGGTTCGGCGCCGCCGGTAGTAGGCGACGGTGACGATCACGAGCAGGGGACCCCAGAGCAGCAGCGGTGCGTAGCAGGCGTCCATCAGGAGCAGGGCCGGCCCGGTCGGGGCGCCCGGGATCCCGCCGAAGCCGCCCGCCCGGGGGATCGTCAGCAGCATCACGACGGCCGCGCCGAGCAGCGCCGGAACCGCCGCCGCCAGCGGCGCGACCCGCCGGGCCCCGATCAGCGGGATCCAGCCCGGCACCACCTCGCCCCAGGGCTTCACCAGCCCGAGGGTGAGCAGGGTGAGCCCTTCGGTGCCCAGGCTCATCGCGATGCACATGGCGCTGAACCAGCCGGGGATGTCGTGTCCGGTGGTGTCGAACCCCACCGGTATGCCGACCCCCATCGCGATCCGCCAGAGGCCGGACGGTACGGCCGTGAGCGCCGCGAGGTGCGCGACCCGCACCACCCAACGGGCCGGGGCCCGGTGCTCGGGGATGGTGGTGGTTGTCGGGTTCGCGTAGGTGTCCATGGCCTCCATGCTGGCGCGCGGCCCGCTCCGCCCGGATCGTGCCCGAGGCCCAACTCTGGTCCCCCGTGCGGGGGATGGGGGTCCTGCGTCCCGTGCGGCACCCCTGGCCACCGCACCGTCGTGCGCTGATGTGCATACTTGCCGGACGATCAGCAGGACGTAGAGGTGATGACGCGGTGAAACTGGCTGAAGCGCTCGCGCAGCGCGCGGCTGCGGTGCGGCGGGTGGAGCAGCTGCGGACGCGCGCCGTCGGCAGCGCCCGCTACCAGGAGGGCGAGGAGCCGGCCGAGAACGCGGCCGAGGTCCTGGCCCAGGCCGGAGAGACTCTGGACGAGCTGGAGCGGCTGATCCGTCAGATCAACCGGACCAACTCCACCGCGCTCGTCGAGGGCGGCGGCACCCTCACCGACGCCCTCGCCCGCCGGGACGTCCTGCGGCTGCGCCACTCGGTGATCACCGCGGCTGCCGACGCCGCCTCCGGACGCGACCAGCGCGGAGCCGTACGGCAGTTGCGGTCCGAACTCCGGATCCTGTCCGCCCTGCCGGTCGCGGAACTCCGTGCCCAGGCGGACTCCCTGGCCAAGGAGATCCGCGAGGTGGACTCCCAGATCCAGCGCACCAACTGGGAGATCGACCTGATCGAGGACTGACCCCCACGAGCGGGGTGTGGGAGAAGCAGGTAGTCGCCACGGAGGCGTGCACACACCGCGGGTCGGCGGTTTATCCGACCCTCGGCGCGTGAAGAGCAACGCAGGGGTTCAATTCCTCACCAACAGTGCAGCTCAGCACCGCGCACAAGTGACAGGGCACGTCACACAACTCACCACCATTGTGCAGATCCGGGACGACGAGGGCGGGAACGGGGCAACCCCACACCCACAGCGAGGGCCGTGCGACGAGCACGGCCCTCGCTGCGTGAGGTCATACCTCCGTGGTCCACAGCTGTATCGGTTGCACGGGAAGTCGACTGGGTCGACTTCCCGTGTTCCTCTGCGGGACCAAGAACCGGCGCGTCATGGCCACGCGGTGGGACGAGCGGAAGCTCGGTACGCACCGGCAGTACGCGATGTCAGTGAAGGAGATCGCCGAGATCGCCGCCCGCGAGCACGCGGGGGAGACGACCGATGAGTCCTGGCTGCGGGGCCGCATACTGCACGGCGTGGAATGCGAAGACATGATCGCCGCCCTTGAACGGCACGAGACCGATGGCGCCGGCCGGGCCGTGCTGGCCCTGCGAGCCGGGTTTCCCTTCCAGGCGTGGGCCGAACTGACGGCGCCGCCCAGTCGGCCCTTCGGCGTGTGGGAGACACCCATCTGGTCGTCCTGGCAGCCGACTTGAGCGCGTGCGTCGCTGTGCTGTAGCCGAAGGCGACCCCGCTGCGCAGGAAGTCGGTGGAGCCGACTTCCTGTGCGGGTGGGGATGGCGCGGTGTCGTGCGGGGCTGGGGGAAATCGGGTTGCCCGGGGTCGGGGGCGGGGCTGACGGTGTGGTGCACAGGAAGTCGGAGGGGCCGACTTCCGGTGCGGGCGGGGGGTGTTGGGGTGTTCAACCGGATCGAGCTCGGGGTGGCGCCGCAGCGGCGGCGGTGGGTGCCGCTGGTGCGGGTGTGGATCGACGGTGCGGAGGTGGTGGCGGAGGCCGTCGGGGAGGGCGGACGGGGCCCGTTCGTGGACGAGGTGCGCGACGGTCTGCTGCACGCGTCCGGTGAGGCCCGGCGGGTGGTGCTGGGGGAGCCCGAGTGCACGGGCGGGTGCTGCGGGTTCGTCTCGGTGGTGGTGCGGCGGAGCGGGGGCGTCGTGGAGTGGTCCGACTGGGAGGTGCCCTACGAGGCCGCGCGGCTACCGGACTTCCACTTCGACGCCGATCAGTACGACGCCGAACTGGCCCGGGCTGCACGGCTGCGGCAGTGAGCGAGGGCGGGTTTGATGCGGGGGTCGGGGGTGGGGGTGGTGGTGAGGAGTTCGCCTGCGGCGATGAGGGTGGTCCAGTAGTGGGTGGGGTTGCCGGTGGTGGGGAGGGGGCAGGCGGCGGTGAGGGAGAGGTAGGCGGCGGTGAGGTTGCCGGTGGTGAACCAGCGGGCCAGGCCGTGCTGGTGGCCGGCGCGGATGCCGCCGAGGGCGTCGATGGCGGTGAGGAAGTGGTCGACGATGGCGAGTTCGGTGGGGGTGAGGGTCTTGGGGATGTCGAAGACGCCGAGGGCTTCGAGGAGTTCGCCGGTGTCGGCTTCGGTTCCGGGACGGGGGTTGGCGAGGAGGGCGTCGTAGCAGTCGTTGAGGCGGATGGTGATCTCGGCGAGGGGGATGTCGAGGGCGAGGCAGACGGCGCGGGCGGCGGGGAGCGGTTCGCCGGTGCGGCGGGCGAGGATCGTGTAGGTCTCGGCAGGGGTGTGGCCGTGGTCGAGGGCGTGCCGGGCGAGGGTGGGGAGGGGAGGCTGCATCGGGGGCGCGGTCTTTCAGGCGGCGAGGAGGGTGGTGGGGGTGGGGGCGATGAGGGCCCAGACGAACTTGCCGATGCCGCCGGCGCGGGGGCAGCAGCCCCAGCGTTCGGCGAGTTCGTTGACGAGGAAGAGGCCGCGTCCGTGCTCGTCGGTGGGGGTGGGGGTGCGGAGGGAGGGGCGGCCGGCCCCGGCGTCGTGGACCTCGACTCGGAGGCGGTTGTTGGTGAGGGCGAAGCGGATTTCGATGAGGCGGTCGTCGGGGGCGTCGGTGTGCTGGACGGCGTTGGCGAAGAGTTCGCCGAGGAGGAGTTCGGCGATGTCGCGGTAGCGGTCGCCGGTGGGGAGGGCGGCGAGGTAGGCGCGGAGCAAGTACCGGGCCAGGGGGGTGGATTCGACGCAGGAGTCGAGGCGGGCGGCGAACGCGCGGGGGCGGCGGGAGATGGGCATGGGGGAGTTCCTCGGGGGGCGGATGGGGGAGTGCGGGAGTAGTGCGCAATCACGCTATGCATGCAAATGATTGCGTTCTGGTGTCAATCATCGGGGCTCCAGAGGTACGGTGATGGCCGAAATCAGGTGCCACGGGCACGTGGTGTGTGAGGGGGCCGGCTGTGGCACATCGGCGGTTCAAGCGGGAGTTGACGGCTAGTTCGGCGGAGCTGTTCGGCGAGGAGCTGCGGTTCTACCGGGAGCTGGCCGGCTTCACGCAGGAGGAGCTGGGCAAGCTGCTGCACTGCAGCCGGACGAACATCACTCGCTATGAGACCGGTCAGCGCCGCATGCCGCCGGAACTGGTGGAGAAGGCCGATGAGCTGCTCAACACGGGCGGTGCGCTCAAGCGGCTATGGGGGAGGGTGGACTGGAATGCTGGGATTGAACATCCGGACTGGTTTCAGACCCATGTAGACATGGAAGCCGAGGCGGTGGCCGCAAGGATCTTCCAGTTGGCCGTCGTGCATGGCCTCTTGCAGTGCCGCGAATACGCCGAGTCCGTCCTGGCGGTCAGTGATGCGGCTGGAAAGCCCAAAGTGATCGAAGAGCGAGCGGCTGCGCGATTGGCGAGGCAGCGGCGGTTCCTAGAGCCGGACGGGCCGACTCTGCTAGTGATTCTGGATGAGAGTGCCATCCGAACTGTCGTTGGCGGGCCCAGGGTGATGAGGCGCCAGATGCAGCACCTGTTGACCGTTTCGAGACTGCCGAACGTGATCATTCGGGTCGTGCCGTTCACGCGTCGACCCGCCAATGCCGACAAGTCCATGGTGATGCTGGAGATGCCAGATGGGCGCACCTGCGTCTACTCCGAGAGTCTCGATCGCGGGCACTCCAGCGATGATCCGGCGATCGTTGCGCGGCATCGCTGGAGCTATGATCTGCTCCACGAGGCGGCACTGTCTGTGGCCGACTCGCTCGCGCTGATCGCCGATGCGCTGGAGGGGTTCAGAAATGACGAGGAACAAGCTCGATTCGACGGTCTGGCGCAAGAGCAGCTACAGCGGCAGCAACGGGGGCGACTGCATCGAGGTGGCCCTCGAATCCCTCCCCGGCGCCGTCCCGGTGCGTGACTCCAAGGACCCGAACGGTCCGGCCCTCGTTTTCTCGGCCTCCGCTTGGGCAGCCTTCGTAGCGGCCGTCCGTGAGGGCGACCTTCCGGCGTAGAGCCTCGGAGGGGCTGGCGATGTTGGTCTGGCGCAAGAGCAGCTACAGCGGCGGCAACGGGGGCGACTGCATCGAGGTAGCCCCCGGATTCCCCGGCCTCGTCCCCGTGCGTGACTCCAAGGACCCCCATGGCCCGATCCTGGTCTTCCCCGCGCCGGCCTGGGACGCCTTCCTCTCGTCCGTCCGATCCGGGGACTTCCCCTCGTCGACCTGAGGTGGTCAGGGGCACCCCTCGAGATGGTCTATAGTTAACCCATCACCCAGATGCGCGGGTGGCGGAATAGGCAGACGCGCTGGATTCAGGTTCCAGTGCCCGAAAGGGCGTGGGGGTTCAACTCCCCCCTCGCGCACAGCGAACGGCCGGTTGATCTTCGGATCAACCGGCCGTTTTGTCGTCTCGGCATGGCCACGAAGCATCGTCGAATCTCCTCCGCCGCCCCCGCCGCCCCCGCATCGCGGATGTGAGGGCCCGGGGGCCGGACTGTCGGAGTGGGCTGGCACACTCCCCGCCATGAAGATGATCGAGGCGATAGAAGCCGTCCTGAAGGCGAACAACTCGGAGGACGAGCCCGGCTTCCTGGGCGAGTTCACGCTGGCGGGGCGGCTGGCGAGCCGCGGGGAGATCGCGGTGTGCGGTCTCGACGGCGGGGACTTCTACACGTTCACCGATGTCGCCGACGGCCTGCACGAGGTGTACCTGGCGTACGACTGGGACGACGAGCGGGGTGCCACCGTCTCCGCCGTCGCGCTGGTCGCCGCCGGCACCGCCCCCGAGGCGCTGGTGGAAGCGGACTGGGAGGAGGCGTCGGACGACGTCAACGTGCTGAGCGAGGACGCCTCGGCGATCTACTCCAGCACCCCCGACAACCTGGTCATCGGCGGGGCCCTCCACCGGACCGCCGACTTCGCGGCGGCGGAGGACCCCGTGGCCCAGGTCGTGGCCGGGTTCGACGCCCAGCAGCAGGCCGGCTCCCGGACCCCCGTGCTCGATGTCGTCGTCGACCCGGCGAGCGGCGCGAACGCCCTGGTCTTCCCCACCTGCGACTTCACGGCGAACAGCATCCTGGTCGGCCGGGACGGGAGCGGTGCGGGCGTCGGGATCTTCTGGTCCAACTTCGACGGCTGACGCCCGACGGGCGGCGGATCAGCGGCAGAGTGCCGCGTCCACGACCTTCTCCAGGTGCCGGGTGACGGCCCCGTCCGCCGGGATCTGGGTCACCGCGATGTTGGCCGCCCGGCCGTCGTCGGTGGCCCCGCCCCGGGTCTCGAAGCCCGGGATGTCCCCGCCGTGACCCCAGTAGACCCCGCCGCAGGACAGCGGCCGGCTGATGAGCCCCAGCCCGTACCCGGCGCCGGTGGTGCCGATCGGCACGGTGGTGCGCATCTCGGCGAGCTGGGCCGCCGGTAGGAGGCGCCCGCCGAGCAGCGCGGTGAAGAACTGGTTGAGGTCGGCGTTGGTGGAGATCATCTGTCCCGCCGCCCAGCCCGCGGAGGGGTCCAGCTCGGTGGTGTCGATCATCGGGCCGCCGGGCTTCTCCTGGCGGTAGCCCTGGGGGTGGGCCTCCCGGATGCTCCGGTCGCCGGTGGCGGGGAAGTACGTGTGGCGCAGCCCGATCCGCTGGATGATCCGCCGGTCGATCTCCTCGGCGAGGGGGCGGCCGGTGATCTTCTGGACGAGCAGGCCGACCAGCACGTAGTTGGTGCTGCTGTAGCCGAACTTCTCCCCGGGCGCGGAGTCGGCCTTGTGCCGGAAGGCCAGGTCCAGCAGCTCGCGCGGCTCGAAGTACCGCTGCTGGATGGTGGATTCCTCGATGTCGCCCTCGTAGTCGGGCAGGCCGCTGGTGTGCTGGAGCAGCTCGCGCACGGTGATGCGGTTCCCGTCGATGCCGTCCCCGCGGACGAGGCCCGGCAGGTAGGTCTCGATCGGTTCGTCGAGGCGGACCTTCCCCTCGCCGACCAGTTGCAGCGCCACGACGGCGGTGAAGGCCTTGGTGTTGCTGCCGATCCGCACCTGGCCGTCCTTGGGCACCTTCGCACCGGTGGCCAGGTCGCCGACGCCCGCCGTGTAGGCCTGGGTGCGGCCCTTGCGGTCCTTGACGCTCGCGAGGGCGGCGGGCAGGTGGTCGGCCTGCACGAGGGCGTTCAGGCCCTGCTGGACGGTGTCCGGCTTGCCGGCGGCGGATACGGCGGCGGAGGCGGCGGGCGGCACCAGCGCGCCCGCCGTCATGATGCCGATGGCCACCGCCAGTGCGGTTGATACGGCTCGTCGCATGAGTCAACTCCTGTGGAATCGTGGGGAAATCAGTGGTGGTCGCTGAACTGCTGCTGGACGCACTGCCGGTACTCGCGGAGGCTGTCGGGCCGGTAGCACGGCTGCGTCCGGTCGGCGTACCAGGCCAGGAGGACGGCGGCCAGGACGGACACCGCGATCGCGATGAGCGACGTCACCACGGCGGCGTCGGCCATGCCCCGGCCGCTCCCCGTCCGCCGGGCGGTCCGCAGGGCGATGACGCCCAGGACCAGACCGAGGACGCCGAGCAGGCCGCCGATGACGACGACCGAGGTGAGCAGGCCGAGGACGCCCAGCACCAGCGCGGCCACGGCCGGGCCGTTCCTGCGTGCGGCCTGGAGGTCCAGGGGGCGGACAACCGTCCGGGTCTCGTCTTCTCGGGTGCGCATCGGCCGTCCTCTCGTCAACTGGCAGGACACGATCGTGGGTTCAGGACCCCCGTGCGCACATCGCGGGAAAGCGGGAAAAGGCCCTCCCCCGATCGGGGGAGGTGGCCGCTGACCTGCCCGGACATACTTGCGGGCATGATCAGGGGAATCCGGCCGCTGCTGCGCGGCTCCACGTACACGGGTGCGCTGTTCGCCTACTGCGGCGCGCTGGCGAGCCTGCCGCTGCTGCCTTTCGGCATTCTGCCCGCGGTGGCGTGGCGCTCCGCTCCGTACGTGGTGCAGGCCGTGCTGACCCTGCTGGCCTGGGCGGTGCTGATCGGCGTGCTCGGGCTGGCCCGCACCACGCGCCGGGTACTGGTCGCGTCCGCCCGCAGGCTGCTGGGGGTGCCACTGCCGGATCCGGCGACGTCCGGCGCCGACCGCTGGCGGACGCCGCTGTGGCTGCTGCTGCACGTGGCCCTGGGGTGGACGGGGGCGCTGGCGAGCGGCGTGCTGCTCCTCATCGGCTTGTCGCTGCCGGGGGGCTGGCTCGACGGTCAGGCGGAGCTGAGCCTGTCCGGCTGGTCGGTGCGGGTCGACGGCGGCGGGTGGAGCTGGGTGGCGGCGGTCGTGTGCGTGCTGCTCGCGGTGGCCGGGTGCGCGGCGGTGTCGGCGGCCCTGCGGTGGCTGGCGCCGCGCCTGCTGGGGCCGTCCCCGGCCGAGCGGCTCGCCCAGGCCGCCGAACGCGAGCTGCGGCTCGCCGAACGCAACCGGCTGGCCCACGAGTTGCACGACTCGATCGGGCACACCCTGACGGCCGCCACCATCCAGGCCGCCGTCGCGGGCGAGGTGCTCGCCGCCGACCCGGTGGCGGCGCGGGCCGCCATGCGCAGCATCGAGGAGTCCACCCGGGCCGCCCTGGAGGACCTGGACTACGTCCTGGGCGTGCTCCGCGAGGAGGAGGCGGGCACGGCGCCCACCCGGACCCTGGCCGACCTGCCCGAACTCCTGGACCGGCTGCGGCACGCGGGCGCGGTGGTGGAGCCGGAGCTGACCGGCGACCTGGCGCAGGTGCCGGGGACGGCCTCCCGGGCGGCGTACCGGATCCTCCAGGAGGGGCTGACGAACGCGCTGCGGCACGGGGCGGGCGGGCCGATCGCCGTCCGGGTGGCGGCGGCGCCGGACGCGCTGGAGCTGGGGGTGGTCAACCGGACGGGGGGCGGTGCGGGGGCCGGTGCGGGTGCCTTCCCGACGTCCGGGCACGGCCTGCCCGGGTTGGCCGAGCGGGTGCGGCTGCTGCACGGCGAGTTCGAGTCCGGACCGGACGGGGACGGGCACTGGCGCCTGGCCGTCCGGCTGTCGGTCCGGGTGTCGGCGTGAGCACCGCGCCCAGCGCCCCCGTCACCCTGCTGATCGCGGACGACGACGACATCACCCGCAGCGGCCTGCGCACCCTGCTCGCCGCCCAGCCCGGGATCGAGGTGGTCGGCGAGGCCGCCGACGGGGTCGAGGCGGTCGAGCAGGCGGGGCGGCTGCGGCCCGACGTCGTCCTGATGGACGTGCGGATGCCGCGCCGCAACGGGATCGAGGCGACCCGGCAGCTGCTGGCGGAGTCCGCCGAGCCGCCGAAGGTCG
Organism: Kitasatospora sp. NPDC058162; assembly: GCF_042884005.1. Taxonomy (NCBI): domain Bacteria; kingdom Bacillati; phylum Actinomycetota; class Actinomycetes; order Kitasatosporales; family Streptomycetaceae; genus Kitasatospora; species Kitasatospora sp. NPDC058162. Next base: position 42,982 of record NZ_JBHVUS010000029.1, on the reverse strand, counting down.
TGGTGATCACCACCTTCGAGAACGACGGCTACGTCACCGCCGCGCTCAGCGCGGGGGCCAGCGGCTTCGTCCTCAAGCGGCTCCCGGTCCGGCAGATCGCGGAAGCGGTAAGGGTGGTGGCGGCGGGCGAGGCGATCCTCTTCCCGGCGGCGCTGCGCCGGATGGTCGCCGCCCGGCCCCTGGACTCCGCCGAGGCCCTGCCGCAGGCGGCGCTGACCGGACGGGAGGAGGAGGTGCTGCGGCTGATGGCCACCGGGCAGTCCAACCCGGAGATCGCCGGGACGCTGACGGTCAGCCTGGAGACCGTCAAAACGCACGTCGGGAACGTGCTCACCAAGCTCGGGGCGCAGAACCGGACCCACGCGGTGGTGATCGCGTACGAGTCGGGCCTGGTGGTGCCGGGCTTCGCGGGCTGAGCCTGCCTCTCCCGCCGGTCCGGGCCCCCACTAGGGTGGGCCGGTCGGCCAGACGGGCCTGGGGGAGGAATCGGCACGTGACCTTGTCGGAACACGATCCGCGGGAGATCGGCGGGTACCTCCTGGAGGGCAGGCTCGGCGCGGGCGGGATGGGGGTCGTCTACCGGGCCCGGTCGGTGTCCGGGCGGCAGGTGGCGGTGAAGGTGATCCGGCCCGAGCTGGCCGCGGACGCCGAGTTCCGGGCCCGCTTCCGGCTGGAGGTCACGGCCGCCCGCAAGGTCAGTGGCGCGTTCACCGCGCCGGTGCTGGACGCGGACGCCGACGCGCCGTCGCCCTGGCTGGCGACGCTCTTCATCCCCGGCCCGTCCCTGGGCGAACGGGTGGCCGGGCAGGGCCCGTTGGCGCCGCCGGAGGTGCGCAGGTTGGCCGCCGGGCTGGCCGAGGCGCTGCGGGAGATCCACCGGGTCGGGCTGGTCCACCGGGACCTCAAGCCCGGCAATGTGCTGCTCGCCGAGGACGGTCCGCGGGTGATCGACTTCGGCATCGCGCGCAGTGCCGGTGAGACCCAGTTGACCAGTACCGGTGTCGCCGTGGGGACGCCGCCGTTCATGGCTCCCGAGCAGTTCCGCAGCGGTACGGCGACAGCGGCCACGGATGTGTTCGCGCTCGGTTCGGTGCTGGCCTTCGCGGCGACCGGGCGCGGGCCGTTCGGTGCGGACTCCTCGCACGCGGTGGGTTTCCGGGTGGTGTACGAGGAGCCGGATCTGACCGGGCTGGCGCCCGAGCTGTATCCGTTGATCGTCGGGTGCCTGGCCAAGGAGTCGGAGCAACGGCCCACGGTGGAGGGGCTGTTGCGGCTGATCGCGGACGGGGCGCGGGAGCGGACCGTGCAGCTGCAGCTGCGGACGGGGCCGGTGACGCCGGCTGCTGTTCCTGTTCCGGCTCCGACTCCGGCCCCTGTTCCTGGTCCGACGCCGAGCCAGACGGCCCCCAGCCAGGTCGCCCCGGTGCCGGTGCAGCCACCGGCGCCGCCGACCGTACCGCCGTACCTGCCGAGCCCCGCCCCCGCCGGCCGACCCCGACCGCGCAAGGCCCTGCTGATCGGCTCCGCCGTGGCCGCCGTCGTGGTCGCCGCCGCGGGCACGCTCGGCTACCTCACCTGGCACGACCAGCAGCCGGGCACCGGTCCGGCCGCCCTCCCCTCCGGCGTCAGCTGCGCCCCGGCGGGCAAGGCCACCGTCGGTGCGGACGGGATGGAGGGGCCCCTCGTCGAGCAGTGGGCGGCGGACTTCGGCAAGGCCTGCCCGGGCACTCAGCTCAGCTACCGGGCCCCCGCGCCCGGCAGCAACTACGAGGAGGCGTTCAAGAACGCCCGTGCCAGCGAGTTCTCCAACGGCGAGGTCGACGGTGCCACCTTCGACGTCGCGACGACCGACCTACAGGCGTCCACCTACGGGAAGCACTGCTCCACCGGGGTGCTGGTCCAACTCCCGGTCACCGTGGTTCCCGTCGCGGTCGTCTTCAACGTGCCCGGGCTGACCGACCTGGTGCTGGACGCCCCGACGCTCGCCAAGATCTTCCGGCACCAGATCGAGAACTGGAACGACCAGGCGATCAGGGCGCTCAACCCGGCTGCGGTGCTGCCCGCTTCCCCGATCGACGTACGGGGCCCGGTCGGCCTGTCGTGGTCGGCGTACGTCTTCGGCCAGTACCTCAGCACGGCCGTGCCCGACTACGGGACGAGCGACGTGGGCGCGACCTGGGATCCCGGCGTGAAGCCCCCGTCCGGTGCGACCGAAGCGACCTTCCCGAACCTCATCGCCGGCACCACCGGGTCGATCGGCTTCGTGCCGCTGCGGGACGTCGGGAACCTCCACACGGTCCGGCTGCGGAACGGTGACTCAGACGTGGCCCCGAGCGTCCCGAGTGCCAACGCGATGGCCGCGACCGCCACGGTGGACGCCTCGGGCCGCAGGGTGTCGGTCAAGCTCGACTACCAGAAGCCGGTGCCGAACGCGTACCCCATGGTCGGCTTCGGCTACGTCACCTTCTGCGAGCGCGGCGGGGGTTCCGCCCTGCTGGCGGGCTTGACCTCGTACGCGGTCAGCGGCCCGGGCCAGGCCAAGGGGGACGCGCTCAAGTACGGCACCCTGCCCCCGGCCGTCGTCCAGAAGGTGCAGGGGGCGCTGGCCGACCTGCGTTCCCAGTAGCGGGCCGTCCGGCCGGTCCCGTCCCGCGGCCGGCCCGGCCCCGTCCCGCGGTCGGCCCGGCCCCGTCCCGCGGCCGGTCAGAGGCTGCGGGCGGTGATGTCGCCGTACGGGGTGGTGGCGCGGATCTGCAGTTCCGCGCTGCCGTCGTTGGCGAGGGCGTTGTGGATGCGGCCGTGGCCGGTGCCGGCGTCCAGGGTGGCCGAGACGCCCGCGGCGGCGGCGATGGTGATGCTGCCGGACTGGGTGGTCAGCGCCACCGTGCCGGGGCCGGCCTCGGCGATCCGGATGTCGCCCCGCGAGGTGCTGATGTCCGCGGTGCCGTTGATCCGGCCGACCTCGACGTCCCCGTCGACGGCGGTCAGGCGCAGGGCGGCGGCCTCCTCGATCCGGATCTCCCGGTACGCGCCCCGGTAGGCGACGTCGCCGAGGCGGCCCACGCTCTGGAGCTCGGTGGCCTCGGTCTTCGCCTCGACCCGGGAGCCGGCGGGCAGCTGGACGGTGACGTCCAGGGCGCCGGGGCCGAGCAGCGAGTTGACGGGCGGCGCGGTGCGGACCTGCAGCACGCCGTCGGCGTAGCTGACGACGGCCTGCTCGGCGGTCTCCACGTCGCGCTTCTTCGAGGCGTCGGCCGGGCGGACCTCGACCACCGTGTCGGTGCGGTCGGAGGCGGCGAACCGGATGCGCCCGGCCGGGACCTCGATGAGCGCGGTGATGGCGGCGGGGGTGTCGAACTTCTGCATGGTGAGCTCCTCGTCCAGTGCTGCGGGCCCTTGCGGCCCGTCGTTTCTGACGAGGGAAACGCTACGTTGCATTCAGCATGCTGGCAACGGGATTGGTGTGCAGAATCGGCATCAGTGCAGGTGAATGACGGGAAATCATTGCAATGCGCTGGAGGGTAACGCAATGGGTCCGAGAGGATCTGTTGCAATGAACTGAGAGTTAACGCTATGCCGGGCTCGGCTCGACGTGCCATCCGCCCCTGAAAAGCCGAACGCGCGCCCGGTCGGCCGCTGTCGGCCGGGCGCGCGAACGGATCAGCCGGGGCCGGCCGCTACTCCTCGACCCGCACCTTGTCGGCCTGCATGCCCTTCTGCCCCTGGACGGCCTCGAAGGAGACCTTCTGGCCCTCCACCAGGGACTTGAAGCCGGTCGACTCGATCGACCGGAAATGCACGAACAGGTCGGCGCCGGACTCCGGGCTGATGAACCCGTAGCCCTTCTCGTCGTTGAACCACTTCACGGTGCCGTTCTGGCGCTCGGCCATGCCTACTCCTCGGGTCGGGGCGCGGTGCCGTCGCGTGATCCTCTCACGCAGAGCATGTGATCCGGCGCGAAGAGTAGTCGCCCTGCCCTTGTGTGCCCGGGTCGGGCTGTCGGTCGGGTGGCCGGAGCGATACGGTCGTATCGGAACGGGGTGGCCCAGGGGTGGAAGGCGGGTGGCGGATGCCCAGGCAGGTGGACCATGAGGAGCGGCGGCGGCGGATCGCCGAGGCGGTGTGCGCGCTGATCGACGAGCAGGGGCTGGAGGGCGTCAACCTGCGGGACGTCGCCACCCGGGCCGAGGTGTCGATGGGGGCCGTCCAGCGCTGCTTCCGCACCAAGGAGGAGATGCTCCGGTTCGCCCTCGGCCACATCGGCCGACGCGTCACCGAGCGGGCCCACGGGCGGGTCGTGGCCAGCCCCGCCCAATCGGCGGCCAGCATGGTCGGCCATGTCGTCGGCGAAGTGGCGCTGCTGGGCGACGAACACCGCGCCGAGGCCCGGATCTGGCTCGCCTTCCTCGCCGCGGCCGCCGTCGACCCCGCCCTGGCCGCCGGACTGCGCACCAGCTACGCCGACCTGGAGGGGCTGCTCGCCCGGCTCGTCGCCGAGGCCTCGCCCGCCCTCGACGCCCGGCGCGAAGCCCGTACGCTGCTCGCCCTCGCCGACGGGCTCACCGGGCACGTGCTGATCGGCCACCGGACGGCGGCGGAGGCCGCGGACCTGCTGCACGCCCACCTCGCCGGGTTGTGGGGCACGGCCCGGACGTAGACATTTCCGTTGCCAGGGGCGGGCTTTGCGGCGAGGATCCTGTTCGTGTCCGAATCCGGGTCCGAACTGAAGCCCTATCCGAAGATCCCCGCGAAGGGGCGCCCCGGCGCGCCCGGCAGTCGTGAGTGGACCGCCGCGGAGAAGGTCCACGGCGCGCACTTCGCCGTGGTCTGCGAGGGCGACACCGTGCGGGCCGCCAAGCGGCGCGACCTGCTCGGGGACGAGGACCTCGACGCGTTCTTCGGGGTCAGTCGGATCTGGCCCCAACTGCTCGTCGCCGCAGGCCGGTTCGCGGCGGCGGTCCGGGCGGGCCGGGGCGGCGACGCCGTCGTCACGGTGTACGGGGAGCTGGCCGGCGGCCGCTACCCCCACCCCGCCGTCCCCGCCGCCCCCGGCGTCGACCCCGTGCAGACCGGTGTCTGGTACGCCCCCGGGCTGCGCTGGCTGCCCTTCGACGCCACGGTGGAGACCGCCGACGGCCGGGTCTGGCTCGCCGACCGGGACCTCCGGGCCGCCGCCGGCGACGCCGGCCTCAGCTGCGTGCCGCTGCTCGCCCGCGGCCCGCTGAACAGCCTCCAGGACCTGCCCGCCGCGTTCCCCAGCCGGGTGCCCGCCCTGTTCGGACTGCCCGAACTCGCCGACAACCTCGCCGAGGGCTACGTCCTCAAACCCGCGGGGGAGTGGCGCGAGTCCGAGGCGGGCCGCCCCGTGCTCAAGGTCAAGCAGAAGGCCTTCGCCGAGGACGAACGCTACGACGGCGCCCGCCCGTACCTCCCCCCGCCCGAGGGCGCCGCCGGCGCCCCCGCCTGGCTGCTCGTCCAGGCCTCGGCCCTCCTCACCCCCACCCGCGCGGCGGCGGCCGTCAGCAAACTCGGCCCGCGCACGGCCCCGGAGGCCGTCGCGGTGGAGATCGCCCAGGACGTCTCCGACGAACTCGCCGAAGCCCTCGGCGGCTTGGAGCGCCCGACGCTCACGGCCCTGCGCCACGCCCTCGAACCCGCCGCCCACGCCCTGGTGCTCTTCGACGCCCAGGACCGGCGCCAGTCCTGATCGGGGGCGGGGCGGGGCGGGGCAGGCGGCGCGCTGAGCCGTGCACAGACTGGCGTACGGGTCGGTGCACGCACCGGACGGAACGGGTCGAGGGCGGCTCCAGACGGCATCGAGGAAGCTTCCAACTCCCTTGGGGGGAGCCCATCATGGGCTCCCGGTCCGGGGCCCCAGCCGAGGGGCTCAGACAGAGGCCCCAGGAGGCAGCAGAATGTCGATTCCATTCCCCGTCCGGATCCAGGCCGCCGTCGTCCGGGCCGCGTACGCCCTGCCCCAGGGCCTGCGGCGGGCCTTCGCCGGGAAGGCCGAGGTACGGGACGGGCAGACGCTCGCGCTGGACGCGCAGGTCATCCTCAAGTTCCAGCGGATGTCCAAGGCGACCATGGTGATGCCGGGCGGAGTGGGCCCGTCACGGGACGAGATGGAGTACGCGCGGCACCTGGTGGGCGGCCGGACGATCGCCTCGGTGGCCGTGCGGGACGTCGGGATCCCGCAGGAGCAGGGCGAGTTGGCGGCCCGGCTGTACACGCCGGGCGGGGTGGGGAAGGGCTCCGGGCTGCTGGTGTACGTGCACGGCGGCGGCTGGGTGGTCGGCAGCCTGGAGAGCCACGACCACGTCGCGCGGTTCCTGGCGGAGCGGGGCCGGGTGCGGGTGCTGTCGGTCGGGTACCGGCTGGCGCCCGAGCACGCGTTCCCGGCGGGGCTGGAGGACGTCCAGGCCGCGCTGGACTACGCCTTCGCCAAGGCGGTCGACCTGGGCGCCGACCCGGAGCGGATCGCGATCGGCGGGGACAGCGCGGGCGGCAACCTGGCGGCCGTCACGGTCCAGCAGGCGGTGCGGCGGGGCGGCCCGGTGCCGGTGTTCCAGCTGCTGCTGTACCCGGTGACCGACCTGTCGACCAAGCGCGACTCGCACCGGCACTTCGCCGAGACCTACTTCCTGACCAGCGACAACATGGACTGGTTCGCCGACCGGTACGCGCCCGAGCCGCTCGACCGCACCGACCCGCGGATCTCCCCGCTGCTCGCCGAGGACCTGGCCGGGCTGCCGCCCACCTACCTCAGCACCGCGGGCTTCGACCCGCTGCGGGACGAGGGCGAGGCGTACGCGCAGGCGCTGCGGGAGGCGGGGGTGGACGTGTACCTGAGCCGGCAGTCGGACCTCATCCACGGCTACGCCAACTACATCGGTGTCGGCCACCGCTTCGCGGAGGCGACGGCGGAGGCGGCGGAGGCGTTGCGGAAGGCGGTCGGCGCCTGAGCGACGACGGGCGTTCGGCGCGCGAGGCGCGCGAGGCGCGCGAGGCGCGCGAGGCGCGCGAGGCGCGCGAGGCACGCGAGGCAGGCACAAAGGGCGGGACCCCATCCTCGGGGTCCCGCCCTTCCTGCCGTGTACGGGGTTCGCCGCTGCGCAGGGGGTTCTCGGGACCCGGCTCTTATTGTACTGTCCGTCTAATAAGGCGGGTGAGCGGGAACCCGCAGGCACCCTGGAGGCATCCATGGCTCTCACCGGGCAGGCAGCGGCGGACCACGGCCACACCGCCGCCGACGACGACGTCTCGAAGCGACTGCTGGAGTCGGCCGCGACCCTCTCCTACGACCCCATGACCGAGATCGACTGGGACGCCCCCCTCCCCGAGGAGCACTACGGCCTCAACCCCGAGTGGAGCACCCTCTACGGCACCCGGCTGTGGGACGAGATGACCGAGCCGCAGCGGGTCGCGCTCACCCGGCACGAGGTCTGCTCGATCATGAACACCGGCATCTGGTTCGAGATGATCCTCCAGCAGATGGTGCTGCGCGACCAGTACCTCAAGAACCCCGCCAACGCCGAGTTCCAGTTCGCGCTCACCGAGATCGCCGACGAGTGCCGGCACTCGATCATGTTCGCCCGCGCCTGCCAGAAGATGGGCGTCCCCGCCTACCGCCCCAACAAGGTGATCGCCCAGGCCGGGCGCGCCTTCAAGGCGCTCGCCAAGGGCGAACTCGCCTACGGCGGCATCCTGGTGGCCGAGGAGGTGCTCGACGTCATGCAGCGCGACTGGATGCGCGGCGAGAACGTCCTGGAGATCGTCCGCGGCTCCTCCCGGATCCACGTGGTCGAGGAGTCGCGGCACATGAAGTTCGCCCGGCAGGAGATCCGCGAGCGGGTGCGCCACGCCGGCCCGGCCCGCCGCCGCGCCTCGGCCACCGGCATCGCGATCGGCGCGTACGTCATCGTCAGCAGCATGGTCCACCCGGGCGTGTACAAGGCCGTCGGGCTGGACGTCGGGCGGGCCCTCGACGAGGTGAAGGGCAACGAGCACCGCAAGGCGATGATGCGCAACAGCTCCCGGCACCTGATGGCCTTCCTCGCCGAGACCGGGCTGATCACCAGCCGGTCGGCGGCCATCTACCGCCGTGTGCACATGCTCTGACGATCCGTCACCTCACCCCACAGCGAGGACCCACCCCGGCCATGGCCTACGCGATCACCCGGACCTGCTGCAACGACGCCTCGTGCGTGTCCGTCTGCCCGGTCAACTGCATCCACCCGACCCCGGACGAACCGGAGTTCGGCACCACCGACCTGCTGTACATCGACCCGCAGGCGTGCATCGACTGCGGCGCCTGCGCCGACGCCTGCCCGGTCGACGCGGTCTTCCCGGTCGACCGGCTGCGCGGGCCGGACGTCGTCTACGGCGACCTCAACCGCGACTGGTACCGCGACCACCCCAACGACCACTCCTGGGGCGCGCCCAGCTTCCCGCGCAGCCTGCCGGGCGAACTCGGCACCCTGCGGATCGCCGTGGTCGGCACCGGACCGTCCGCCGGGTACACCGCCCAGGAACTGCTGCGCTGCACCAGCGCCGAGCTCACCATGATCGACCGGCTGCCGGTCACCGGCGGCCTGCTGCGGCACGGCGTCGCCCCCGACCACCAGTCCACCAAGCGGATCGCGGAGAGCTTCGCGAGCGTCTTCCACGACCCCCGGCTGCGGATGCACCTCAACCTGGAGGTCGGCACCGACGTCACCCACGAGGAACTGGCCGCGCACCACCACGCGGTGGTGTACGCGGTCGGCGCGGCCGCCGACCGGCGGCTCGGCGTGCCCGGCGAGGACCTGCCGGGCAGCCTGCCCGCGACCTCCTTCGTCGGCTGGTACAACGCCGACCCGACGGTGCCGGCCGACACGGTCGAGCTGTCCGCCGAGCGGGTCGTGGTGGTCGGCAACGGCAACGTCGCGGTGGACATCGCCCGGATCCTGCTCACCGACCCCGACCGGCTCGCCGTCACCGACATCGCCGACCACGCCCTGGCCGCGCTGCGCCGCAGCCGGGTCCGGGAGGTCGTGCTGCTGGCCCGGCGCGGGCCCGAGCAGGCCGCCTGGACCACCCCGGAGTTCCTGGCGCTGCGCCGGCTGCCCGGCGTCGAGCTGGTGGTCGAGGACCACCCGCAGGTGCGGGCGGCGATCGAGTCGGCCGCGCCGGACTCGCGGGCCGCGCTGCTGGCCGGCCTGCCGCTGGTGCCCACGGGCGAGGGTGTGGAGCCGGGGCCAGAGTCGGAGTCGGGGCCGGGCCGGCGGATCGTGCTGCGCTTCCTGTCCGCCCCGGTGGAGCTGACCGGGGCGGACGGCCGGGTCTCCGGGCTGACCGTCGAACGGACGGTGCTGACCGCGGACGGCGAGCCCGGCGGCCCGACGGGCGAGCGCGAGACCCTGCGGGCCGGGCTGGTGGTGCGCTCCATCGGGCACCGCGGCGTGCCGGTGCCGGGGCTGCCCTTCGACGAGCGGACCGGGACGGTCGCCCGGCAGGGCGGCCGGGTCGTCGACCCGGCCACCGGGCGGGCGCTGCCGGGCGCGTACCTGGTCGGCTGGGCCAAGCGCGGGCCGTCCGGCGGGATCGGCGCCAACCGGGCCTGTGCGCGGGAGACGGTGGACGCGCTGCTGGACGACGCGGTGGCCCGGGTGCTGCCGGAGCCCTCGGCGGGGCGGGCGGAGTTCGAGCGGCTGGTGCGGCGGCGCCGGCCGGACGCGGTGGGGCTGCGGGAGCTGCGCGCGGTGGACCGGGCGGAGCGCGAGCGGGGGGCGGCGCAGGGGCGGCCGCGGGTGAAGCTGGCGACGGTGGCGGAGCTGCTGGCGGCGGGGCGGCGGCGGTAGGGCGTCAGGACGTCAGGACGTCAGGACGTAGGGCGTTCGGAAGGGAGGGCCCGCGCGGGGTGGATGCCCGGGCCCTCCGCCTCCACCGCGTCGTCGACCCCGGAACTCTCCGGAACTCCGGACCCCTCCGGGACTGCGGCGCCCTCCGGGTAGAACTGCCGGGCCCAGCGCCGGAACAGCCCGATCGAACGCTCCCCGGGCACCAGCCGCGGCTGCGCCAGGTACCGCTTGTGGGCCAGCACCGGCCGGTCCTGCTTGATGATCCGCACCGAGGCCTGCAAGGCCAGCCAGGACGCCGCCCGGTCCACCGTCCGCGCCGCCCCGACCCCCGGCACCGGCACGGTGACGGTCACCGCGAAGCGCACCAGGGTGCGCCACGGCGCCAACGGAGTCGGCAGCACCCACACCTGCAACTTGCTTCCCAGTTCCGGTAGTTCGGCGACCATCCGGATCATCCCCAGGCCGGCCAGCGTCACCGGCTGCTCCAACTGCACCGTGCCCAGGCCCGGGAACCGGGTGACGGTCCGCTGGTGGACGGTGAACAGCGGGCCGTCCACCTCCGGCGGGGCGGTCTCCCGCATGTCCAGACCGTGCAGCACGGCCGCGTGCCGGAAGTCCACGCTGTTCTCCAGCACCTCCTGCGGATGGGACAGCACCTCCCCGCTCCACCAGGCCAGCGGCCGCACCCCGACCGCGGGCGGCAGCTCCCAGGCGGGCGCGGCGCCCTCCGGCCCGCCCCGCCAGACGAACAGCGCGCCGTCCCGCTCGACCAGTCGGCGTCGCGTCAGCTCACCGCGGAACCGGGTGCCGTCCGGAGAGCCCGTACAGGAGCCGTCCGGGCCGAAGGCGAAGCCGTGGAACGGGCAGACCAGCTCCTCGCCCCGGACCCGCCCGCCCGCGCCGAAGTGGGCGCCCAGGTGCGGACAGTGCGGCCCGATCGCGCGCACCGCGCCCCGGGCCGTCCGGTACAGCACCACGTCCTCGCCCATCAGCCGGGCCGTCCGCACCCGGCCGGGCGGCAGATCACGCGCGCGGCCCACGCAGAACCAGCCGCTCGGGTACGGCAGCGGGGCGGAGTGCTCGTCCATGGCGGTCACCTCGGTGGCTTGACGGCGGTGTGAACGTACCAGGCGACGTGCTCGCGCACCGCGTACATCTCCACCGTGGAGCGGAGATTGAGCCAGCGCGCCGGGTCGCCGAAGCGGCGCACCAGCTCCCACGGCAGTCGGAAGTACGCGTGCACCGCCTCGGTGGTCGGCAGGTAGCGCGGCGTCGCGTCCAGGGACTCCTCGACCTCGAAGCCGGCCCCGGCGAGCAGCTCCGGCAGGTTGCCGGCGTGGTAGAGCCGGGCGCCGGTCATCGCCATCGCGGCCAGGAACGGTTCGAGCAACGCCCGGGCGGGCGGCGGGAGTTCGTCCACCGGGCGGGTGCTCATCGGGCCGAGCAGCACCAGCCGCCCGCCCGGGCGCAGCACCCGGTGGAACTCGGCCATGGCGCGGGCCGGGTGGTAGGAGTGGACGAGCGTCTCCATCGAGTAGGCGCCGTCGAACTCCTCGTCCGGGAAGGGGAGTTCGTGGAAGTCGCCCCAGCGGAAGTCGGTCCGGTCGGCCAGTGCGGCGCGGGCGCTGAGCCGCCGGGCCTCGGCGAGGTGGAAGTCCAGTACGTCGACCCCGGTGACCAGCAGCCCGAACCGGGTCGCCATCGCCCGGGCCACCACCCCGGCCCCGCAGCCCGCGTCCAGCACCCTCGACCCGGCGGGCAGGGCCAGCTTGCGCCCGAGCACGTCCTGCAACTGCCGCTGCGCCCGCCACAGCCGCCACTTCGACTGCCCGGGCTCGGTCCACCCCCAGTGCCGGGCGTTGCGCGCCACCCGGGCGTAGAACCACCGGCTCCCGGGGCGTCCGTACACCCGGCGCAGCGCGGCGAGATCCAGCTCCTGGGCGACCATGCCGCCACGCTAGCCGCGCCCCGGCGCCCCCTCCCGGCGGCGCCACGGGCGGTTGCGCCGCCAGGAGGGTTCGTACGCTCGTCGGACGGGATGATCGGCTGACCAGCGCGCCGTCGGAGCTGCGCGCACCTGCGAGCGGCCGGTGACTCCCCGGGAGTCACCGGCCGCTCGCGTGGCGACGGGCTCAGGCCGCGCCCGCCGCGCCGCGGAGGATGCCCTGGCCGTCCCGGCCGCGCAGGGCCAGGGCGGCCGGGAGGACGGCCGCGGTCAGGGCGATGGCCGCGCAGCAGGCCGCGAGGACGCCCAGGATCGTCCAGGGCACCAGGACGGGCGTCGGGCCGACCAGGGCGGTCAGCGCCGCCCAGGAGCCGCCGAGGCTGATCGCCGTGCCGAGCCCGCCCAGCAGGGTGCCGGCCGCCACGCACAGCAGCGTCTCGACGGCGACGGCGCGCAGCACCTGGCCCCGGGTGGCGCCGGCCAGCCGCAGCAGGGACAGCTCCCGGCGGCGGTCGCTGACCGTCATCACCAGCGAGTTGGCCAGGGTGATCGCCGCGTAGCCGATGGCCAGGCCGAGGATCATCAGCAGGGCGTTCCAGGACTGCTCCGCGGTGCTGTCGGTGGCGGCCGACCAGACCTGCTCCGGCGTGGCGAGCCGGGCGCCCAGCCCGTCCACGGCCGTCCGCAGCGCGGCGGTGGCCCGGGCGCGGTCGGTGCCGGGCAGCAGCCGTACGTCGATCCGGTCGGCCAGGGCCGGGCCGCCGACCCCGTCGGTGACGGCGTCGGGGCCGGTCACCCAGGCCTGGACGGCCTCGGCGCCGGTGCCCAGCACGGCGGCGACCCGCAGCTCCCGCGGGGTGCCGTCGGCCAGCCGGACGGACACCTGGCTGCCGACCGCGGGCGAGCCCGGCCAGGTGCGGCTGAGCGCGACCGAGCCCGGGCCCAGGTCGGCGAGCGAGCCCGCGACCACCGGGAGCCGGTCGACCGCGGCCAGCGCGGCGGGGTCCGCCACCGCGGCCCGGAACGGCACCAGGGCCTGGCCGTCGGAGACCGGGGCCATCAGGGAGGTCGGGGTGATCACCGCGGCCTCGACCCCGGGCACCGCCCGGACGCGGTCCGCCACGGCCCGGCTCAGCCCGGGGGTGCCGGCCGGGCTGACCACCAGGTCGGCGGCGGACAGCTGGGCGCGGGCCTCGGTGACCTGGGCGCGGTTGATGGTGTCGATGCTGCCGACCAGGCAACCGGCGAAGGCGATGATCAGCACCACCGGGGTGGTGGTCGCGGCGGTGCGCCGGAAGGCGGACAGCGCGCTCTGCCGGGCGGTCGCCCAGACGATGCCGCCGCCGTCCTCGGCGGCCCGGCCGCGCAGCCGGGCCGCCAGCGCGGGCAGCGCCGTCAGCAGCCGGATCGCCGGACCGGCCAGTACGGCCGCCAGCAGTACGCAGCCGGCCACGACCGGCAGCAGCAGGGCGAGCGAGTCGGCGACGCTCGCCGCCGCGTCCGGCCAGCTGCGGGCGGTCAGGGCGAGGGCCGCGACGGCTCCGCCGAGCACCAGCAGCCCGCTGACCCAGCGGAACGCCAGCACGGCGCGCGAGGTCCGCTCGGCGTCCGCCTCGGCGAGCGCCTCGCCCGGGCTGATCAGCCCGGCCTTGACGGAGGAGAACACCACGCCGGTGGCCGCGGTCAGCAGCCCGATCGCGCCCGCCGCCAGCAGCCCCCACCAGGTGACCGGGACGGTGAACTCGGCCGGCACCAGGTCGCGGTCGACCAGCCAGCGGGCGGCCGGAGCCGCCCCGGCCGCGCCCAGCGCGCACCCGGCGGCGGAGGCCAGCACGCCGACCACCAGCGCCTCCCGGTTGACCAGGGCCCGCAGTTGGCGGCGGGTGGCGCCGATCAGCCGCAGCAGGGCGAGTTCGCGGCGGCGCTGGGCGATCGACAGTGCGAAGGTGCCGCCCACCACGAACACCGCGGTGCCGCCGGAGACCGCGGCGGACAGGCCGAGCGGGGTCTGCACGCCGTCCAGCCGGGCGGCGACCTCGGCGTGGTGCGGGTCGGCCTGGCTGCGCTCGGCGCCGGTCAGCACCCGGGCCACGCCCGCCCCGCCGTTGGCGTCCACGGCGCGGCGCACCGCGTCGGCGGGGCCGAAGGCGGCCAGCGCGCCGACGGCGGGGCTGAACCGGGCGGCCCGGGCGTCGGTGAAGAAGACGGCGTGCTCGAAGGACTCCGCCTCGGTGACGCCGGAGACCGTCGCGGTGTGCGGGCCGTCGGCGGTGACGAACCGGACCGGCCGGCCGACCTGCTCCGGGCGGCCGCCGCCGATGACGACCTGGTCGTCGGAGGCGGGGGCGGTCCCGGCGGTGAGCCGGTAGCCGCCCAGGGCGGCGCTCGACCAGGCGCGGCCGACCTGACCGCGCGGGCCGTCCGCCAGCTGGGCGTAGAAGGTGTGGTCCTCGACCGTGCGGCCGGTCGCGGCGACGGCGGCCAACAGCCCGGCGGGCAGCCCGGGTTGGGCGGGGACCTGGGTCGGCTGGACGTCGCCGCCGCCCGCGGGGGTGAAGTCCACGTTCCGGTCGGCGACCAGCAGCACCGGGGCCTCGGAAAAGCGCTGGCGCCCCTGGTCGGGGACGCCGACGGTGGCGGCGATGACCAGGATCGAGGTGGCCAGCAGGGCGACGCCGCAGGCCAGCGCGATGAAGCTGCCGACGAAGGAGGCCCAGCGGAGCCGGACGGAGGCGAGGGCGAGGCTCAGCATGCGACGGCCTCCGGGGTACGGGCCTCCAGCGAGTCGGCCTCCAGCGCGGTCATCCGGGCGGCGACCTGCTCGGCCGTGGGCCGCTCCAGCGAGCCGGCCAGCCGGCCGTCCCGGAGGAAGAGCACCCGGTCCGCGTACCCGGCGGCGACCGGGTCGTGGGTGACCATGACCACCGCCCGGCCGGGGTCGTCGGCCATCCCGCGCAGCAGGGTGAGCACCTCGCGGCCGCTGCGGGTGTCCAGGGCGCCGGTCGGCTCGTCGGCGAGCAGCACCGCCGGGCGGGTGATCAGCGCCCGGGCGATGGCGACCCGCTGCTGCTGGCCGCCGGACAGCTCGCCCGGCCGGTGCCCGGCCCGGTCGGCGAGGCCGACGGCGGCCAGCGCCGCGGCCACCTCGGCCGGCGCGGGGCGGCGGCCCGACAGCTTGGCCGGGAGCGCCACGTTCTGCGCCGAAGTCAGGGCGGGCAGCAGGTTGAAGGACTGGAAGACGAAGCCGATCCGCTCCCGGCGCAGGATCGTCAACTCCTTGTCCCGCAGCCCGCCCAGGACGGTGCCGTCCACCCGCACCTCGCCCCCGTCGACGGCCTCCAGCCCGGCGGCGGCGCGCAGCAGCGTCGACTTGCCGGACCCGGAGGGTCCCATGACGGCGGTGAAGGTGCCGAAGGGGAACCCGACGGTCACGTCGTCGAGCCCGACGACGGGTTCGGGCCCGCGCCGGTAGGTCCGGCGGACGGAGCGGAGTTCGACGGCGAGGTCGGTGGCGTTCATGATCCCCATCCCACCGTCCGGGGCGGGGGTGGCTCAATGACCAGGGGTTCACTTCCGGGGGTGTAGCCAGCTACACCCCCCACCGGCCACCCCTTCGGCTACGCCCCCTCGCACCACCGGCGCTTCAGCTGCTCCCAGCGCCCGGCCTGCTCCGGGGTCAGGGTGCCGCGCAGTTCGGCGAGCTTGAGGAGCTGGGCCTCGGCGTCGGCGCCGAGCGGCTGGGCCTCGGCGCGGTAGTGGTCGGTGAGCAGGGCGTCGAGTTCGGGGCGGGTGAGGGCCGGGTCGAGGCGCTGGGCGAGCTTGGCCATGTTGCGGTAGGAGCCCTGGAGCAGGAACGGCGGCTCGGTGCGGGCGCGGTCGTCCTGGGCGGCGGAGGCGAGGTAGGCGCGGTTGACGGCCAGGACGGTGCCGCGCAGGTGGAGCAGCCCGGCCAGGACGGCGGTCATCCGCTCGACCTCGGCGGCCGGCCAGGCGCCGGCCAGGGTGCCGCCCGGGGTGCCGGCGGCGCGGGCGAGCAGGGTGTCCAGGTCGGCCCGTTCGGCGGTGGCCAGCGGGGCCAGGTGGGGGCTGGCGGGCAGGGCGTTCTCGACGAAGCTGAGCGCGAAGAGGTCCTCGCGGCCGGCGACGGTGTCGCCGAGGTTCCAGACGTCGGCCCGGTTGGCGAGCATGTCAGGCAGCCGGAACAGCCGCCCGGACTCGGTGTACGGGTTGGCGGCCATCACGACGGCGAAGCGCTTGCCGCGCAGGTCCCACTCGCGGGCCTCGCCGTCCGCGACGCCGTCGATCCGGCGCTGGGCGTCGCACAGCGGGATGAAGCGTTGCAGGAACTCGGGCGAGGTGTGCTGGACGTCGTCGAGGTGGAGCAGCACGTTGTCGCCCGCGTGCAGCGCGAAGTTGAGCTTCTCCAGCTCGCGCCGGGCGGCGGCGTCGGGGGCCTCGGCCGGGTCCAGCGAGGTGACCTTGTGGCCGAGCGCCGGGCCGCTGACCGAGACCAGCAGCAGGCCGAGCCGCTCGGCCAGGTACTCGACCAGGGTGGTCTTGCCGTAGCCGGGCGGGGAGACGAGCAGCAGCAGGCCGCTGCGGTCCACCGGCCCGCCGGGGCCCGCGGTGCCGAGCTGCTTGGCGAGGTTGTCGCCGATCAGCGGCAGGTACACCTGGTCGATCAGCCGGTTGCGGACGAAGCCGTTGAGCGGCGCGGGCCGGTACTGGTCGAGCCGCAGCCGGGCGTGCTCGGCGGCCAGCAGCTCGCCGCGCAGCCGCTGGTAGGCGCGCTGGCCGGGGGCGTCGACCTCCTCGAACTCCCGTACCCGGGACAGCAGTTCGTCCAGTCGCAGGTCCAGTGCGCCGCCCTTCAGTCGGGGGTGGTCGCCGAGCAGTCCGGTCAGCCGGGTGGCGACGGCACCCTCGGCGGGGCGGCGCGGCAGGGTCGGGCAGAGCAGTACGGCGGCGGCCTCGGCGCGGTCACCCGGGTCGGCGTCGGCGGCGGCCGACTCCAGCCAGGCGGTGGCCAGTTGGCGCCGGGCGGGCAGCAGTGCGGGGTCCTCGGGCAGCGCGGCCAGGGCCTCGGTCAGCCCGGCCGACTCGGGGGTGGCGTGGAACTTCTCCAGCAGCGTGTGGGCCCCGGCCGAGTGGGCGAAGGTCGGTGCGGCGGCGGCGAGTTCGGCGACCAGGTAGTCCCCGGTGCCGGTCGCGTCGGGGACGAACCCGGCCACGGCGGCGGACAGTTCGGCGGCCAGGTCGACGAGTGCCGGGGCGGTGCCGCCGTACGCCTGCCGGGCGAGGCCGAGCGAGCGGGCCCGGGTGTGCCAGACCAGCCGCTGCCGCTCGTCCGTGCCGTGCGCCCAGTACAGCTGGGCGGCCGCCCGGGCCGCCGCCGGGTGCCGCAACAGGCCTGCCTCGGAGCGGAGTTCGAGCAGGGCGCGGAGCACCAGGGCGGCGTCGTGGTCGTGCACCCCGCGCTGGTAGCCCTCGTCCGGGCGCCCCTCGGCGGCCCGCCGGACATACGCCAGCAGGTCGCCGTCGGGCAGCGAGTCCGGTTCGGCGGCCAGCAGCAGGCTCGCGGCCAGGTACTCGGCGCGGTACAGCGCGGGCGTCTCGGAGGGCAGCGGCCGGGACCAGTACCGCTCGGTGGCGGCGAAGGCCGGGTCGGTGACCGGGGCGCGGTAGTCGGTGCCGGTGAGGGTGAAGGCGGGGCGGCCCCGCCAGGGCAGCAGGGTGAGTTCGGGGCGCTGGGTGGTGACCGCGAACAGGTGGCGGCCCAGCCGCAGGGTGCCGGGGCCGTCCCCGGCGAGCTCGGCGCGGTCGCGCAGCGCCCGGTGGGCGCGGCCGCGGGCGGCGCGCAGCCGTCCGGTCAGCTCCTCGGCCCGGACCCGGTCGCCGAGCGCGGTCAACTGCCCGGCGAGGTCGCGGAGTTTGACGGCCGTCGGGTCGGCGGCCAGGGCGGCGTCGATCTCGGCGGCGGTGCCCAGGGCGGCCAGCCGCCGGTGCAGGGTGTCGAGGATCCGCTCGGCGGAGGCGGCCAGCCGGTCGGCCCGGCCGGCCCGCTCCTCCAGCAGGTGCTGGCGGCGGGCGGTGAGCGCGTCGTGGATCTCGGTGCGCCGGTCGGCGAGCTGTTCGCCGAGCGCCGGGTCGGCGTCGGCGAAGCGGGTCTCCAGCTGCTCGATCCGCAGCAGCAGCCGGCCGAGCCGGTCGTCGCAGGCCTCCGGGGTGTCGGCGGCGGCCAGCGCCGCGGTGACGGCCTGGGCGAGCAGTGCCGTCTCGGCGGCGAACTCGGCGGCGGCCTCGCGGGTGCGCAGCTCCCGGCGGCGGACGGTCAGCGTGCTGCGGGCCCGGTTGAGCAGCCCGAGCACGTCGGCGAGCCGGTCCAGGATCGCGGTGCGGGTGGTGGCGTCGGCCAGGTCGAGGGTGCCGACCAGCTCCGAGACGGTCTGCAACGCCTCGCTCTGCGCGGTGAGTTCGAGGCCCAGCGGTTCGGCCTCGGCGGCCGTCGCCAGCGTGGCGCAGCGCTCGGCCAGCTCGCCCGCCCGGCGCCGGTGCGGCTCGAAGGCGGTGGGTTCGGCGAGCTGAATCACTGCTCGGTCGGCGGCCTCGGCCAGCCCCTCGGCGAGATGCTCGGCGAGCGCGTCGATCCGCTCCGGGCGGGCGCGCGGCAGGTCGCGCAGCGCCTCGACCCGGCCCTGGGCGCGGCGCAGCGCGGCCAGCCGGTCGACCCACTCGGCGGCGTCGGCGAGGGTCTCGCCGCGCGCGGTGCGCAGCAGGCCCTCGACGTGTTCGGCGGTCTCCTCGGTGCGGGCCGCGGCGTGCGCGGTGAGCTGGGCGACCGCCTCGTACTCGGCGATCACCTGCCGGGCGGTGTCACGGATCCCGGCGAGCGGCGCGGCGAGGTCGCCGAGGCCGCTCTGGCCGAGCCAGTGGTGCCGGTCGGCGGTGCGGGTGCAGGCGGCGAGCACGGCGTGGTGCCCGGCCGGGGTGTCGGCGCCGGCCGCGGCCAGCCGGGCGAGGGCGAGGCAGTCGGCCAGGCCGCGGACCAGGTCGGCGTTGCCGATCCGGGCCAACGGGCCGGTGCCGGGCGGCTGTTCGGCGGCGTGGCGCTCGCTGGTGAAGGGGCTCTGCCAGAGCTGGACGGGGTGCAGCCGGGTGGGGCCGTCCTCGGCCGGGCGCAGGGCGATGAGGGTGCCGTCGTCGAGCAGCGCGTAGCCCTGGCAGGCGAGCGGGGCGGCGGCCTCCTGGCGGACGGAGTTGTACGGCTGGAGCAGCGCCCGGCCGTCGGTGGCGGAGCGGAACTCGTACAGCACGTCCTCGCCGTTGGGGGAGAGGACGGTGCGCTCGTACGCCAGTCCGTCGACCGGCTGGTCGAAGACGCGCACGGTGCCGTCGGCGAGGTGGCAGCCGCCGGGGAAGGCCACGCCCTGGTCGGCGGGCAGCCGCAGGCAGGCCTGGCCGAGTGCGTCGATCCGGGTGACCCGGCCGGTGGGCAGGTGGACCACCAGGTGCCGGACGGTCTCCTCCTGGTAGGGGCGCACCCGCACCAGCAGCAGGGTGGCGAGCCGGGCGTGGGCGATCTGGGCGTCGGCGAGGGTCTGCAGGGCCTCGGCGAGCGGCTCGTGGTGCAGGTCGCGGCCGTCGGGGGTGGTGAGGGTGAGCCGGCCGCCGTCCACGCCGAGGTGGAGTTCCCCGGCGAGGTCGGCGCGCGGCGCGGTGCCGGGGACGGCGGGCAGTTGGTCGTCGCGGGTGAGCGGCGTCCAGTCGAGCTGCTGGCCGTCGGCGGGGGTGTGGTCGCGTTCGCCGCGGCCGTCCTGGTAGCTCACCCGGTCGTCGTCGAGGTGCCAGCGCAGCACCCGGACGTCGGTGGCGGCCGGGCCGGTGCGGAAGACGGCGAGCAGCCGGCCGCCGACCGGGCGCAGCCGCTCCAGCCGGGCGTCTCGGAAGTAGCGGCGCAGGTCGGTGAGGTCCTGGCGCAGCCGGGGATCGGCCAGCAGGGCGCCCCCGGTGGGGGAGAGGTCCTCGGGCCGGTAGAGGGCGAGGAGGTCGGTGAAGTCCTCGGCGCCCGCCACCGTCTCGACCGGGCGGGTGCCGAGCAGCAGCAGCCCGCCGACGGCGGTGAGGTCCTGCGGCAGGCAGGTCCGGGCGGTGGTGAGCCGCCCGGTGCCGGTCAGCCGCAGTTCCCCGCCGCCGAACTCCTCGACCCGGCGGGTGTTCAACACCCGCGCGCGGTCGGCGAGTTCGGCGGCGGCCCGGGCGAGCCGGTCGCGCAGGACCTCGTAGGTGCCGGCGTCGGGCCGGGCGTCGTCGAGGGCTTCCACGGTCATTCCTCAGGTGGTCGGCGGGGTGGTCACTTGGAGCCGTTGACGGCGGCGCCGGTCAGCGCCCCGATCGGGGTCTCCGCGATCCCCAGCTTCTTCGCCGAGTCGAGCAGTTGGCGCAGCTGACCGGCCTGCTCGCCGCCGCCGCCGATCAGCTTGAGCAGCAGCGCGGACACCGTCAGGTTCTGCACGTCCGCGGTGGACACCGAGGACAGCACCCGGGTGAGGTCCTGGGTGAAGTCGGCCCGCCCGTCCAGCCAGGGACCGGCCAGGGCCTGGGCGGTCTGCGAGTGGCCGACGAAGGCGTCCACGCTCTTGCCGGCCGTCACCGACTGCACCAGCCGGTCGAAGAACACCGAGTCCCCGCCGACGATGTCGATCTTGGCCTTCTCCAGCCCGGCCGCGACCAGCGCGGCCTGCGCCTCGGCGATCTGCCGCTGGGTCTCCAGCCCGGCGAGCCGGACGTCCTTCTCGGCGGCCAGCCGCAGCCGGTACTCCTCGTGTCCGCGCGAGGCCTCGTCCAGCTTGGCCATCGCCGCGGCCTTCTCGGTCAGGCCCTCGGCCTCCGCCTTGAGCTTTGCGCCGACCTCCAGTGCGGTCGCCTTGGCCTTCTCGGTCTGCACGACGGCCTCGGCGCGGCCGACCTTCTCCACCGCCGCGGCCTCCTGCTCCCGCACCTGCACCCGGGCCAGCCCCTCGGCGGCGGCCTCCGCCCGGACGCCCTCGGCCAGCTTGACCTTGGCGGCCGCGTCCAGCTCGGCCGCCTGCTGCCGCGCCTCGGCCAGCACCAGCGACTCGCGGGCCTTGTGCGAGGCGGCCTGCTCGGCGGCCTCGGCGGCCTTGATGTCCTTGACGAGCTTCTCCTGCGCCTCCGCCTCGGCCTGGATGATGACGGCCTTGCGCACCCGCTCGGCCTCCTCGACGGCCCGCAGGGTCTTGACGGCCTCCTCCTGCTCGGCGACGGTGCGCTCGACCGCGACCCGCTCGCGGACCACGTCGGCGACCTCCCGGCGGCGGGACTCGACCTCCTTCTGCTTGGCCATCACGGCGAGTTCGGTCTCCCGCTCGCGGCCGACGACCTCCAGCAGGCGGTCCTTCTCGATCCGCTCGTTCTCCACCGCGATGACCCGCTCGCGGTTCTTCTGCGCCACCGCGACCTCGCGGGCCTGGTTCTCGCGCTGCACCCCGAGCACCTCCTCGGTGCGCAGGAAGGCGGTCTGGGCGGTGAGCCGCTCCTCCTCCTGCACCCGGGCGATCACCGCGTCCTCCTTGGCCCGCAGGGTCTCGATCTCGCGGCGCTGGCGGATCTCGGCGTCGGCCTGGCGGCGCTCCAGCTCCAGGACGGTCTCCCGGGCGTCCACGTTCTGCCGGGTGATCTCCTTCTCCTCGTTGCGCTGGTACTCGTTGGTGCGCACGTGCTCGATCGCGGTCAGCTCGGTGATCTTGCGGATGCCCTGGGCGTCCAGGATGTTGTCGCCGTCCAGCTGGCTCATCGGGGTCTGCTCGAGGTGGTCGATGGCCGCGTCCTCGAGGGTGTAGCCGTTGAGGTCGGTGCCGATGACCGCGATGATCTGGTCCCGGAACTCGTGCCGGTGGGTGTACAGGTCGGTGAAGTCCAGTTGCTTGCCGACGGTCTTGAGCGCCTCGGCGAACTTCGCGGCGAAGAAGTCCTGGATCGCCTGCGGGTCGCTGGCCCGGGCGGTGCCGATCGACTGCGCCACCTTGACGACGTCCTCGACGGTCTTGTTCACCCGGACGAAGAAGGAGATCCGGATGTCCGCCCGGATGTTGTCCCGGCAGATCAGACCGTCCCGGCCGGCCCGGTGGATCTCCACCGTCTTCGCCGTGATGTCCATCAGCTCGGCCTTGTGCAGGACCGGCAGGACGATCGCCCCGGTGAACGTGACGTCCACGCTCTTGGTCCGGGAGACGATCAGCGCCTTGCCCTGCTCGACCTTCTGGAACAGGCGGCCCACGAAGAGCAGCGCGGCGAGCAGGATGAGCAGTACGACGGCGATGAGTACGCCGAAACCCACGGCGATGGTGTCCATCACGGAGTCCTTTGACGAGAAGGGTGGAGCGAAGTGGTTGACGGGAGAACGGAACTGACGTGACGTCAGAGACTCGATGGGGGTGGGTCGAACGGCGCAACGAGGAAGTGCTCGCCGTCCGCGGCGTAGTCGTAGATGAGCGCCGTGCGCCCGGCGGTGAGGTCCGGATCGGCCTCCGTGGCGCGGACCTGCACGGTCGCGGTGGAGCCGTCCCCGGCCGTCACCTCGGCCTGCCCGAAGTCGGCCGTCACCCGGCCGGTGCGGATCACGCAGACCCGGCCGACGAAGTCCCCCCGGGTGACCGGACGGTCCTCCGGGAACAGCCGCCGCAGCGGCCGGACGAGCACCCGGGTGCCCGCCCAGGAGGCGACCAGCGCGACGGCGAACACGCCGCCGCGCGCCGGTGCCCCCGTCGTGAGGACGGTGCCGGCCAGGCTGACGAACCAGGCGAGCGCGACCAGCAGCGACACCGCCACCGTCGCGGGCACCCCGCCCAGCCCCAGCGCGTCCAGCACGCCCCCGTGGTGGCCGGTGCGGTGCCCCCCGTGGGCACCGTCCGCGCCGTGGCCGCCGTGGGCGGTCCCCCCGCCGGCACCGTGCCCGCCGGACGCCCCGTGGGCCACGCTCCCCCCGACACCGTGCCCCCCGGCACCGTGTCCGACGTGACCCACCGGGCCCACATGCCCGGCGTGCCCGGCACCCAGCTGGTGCCCGACGCCATGCCCCCCGTGCAAGGCGTCGAACCCCAGGCCGCCGATCAGCATCAGCAGCCAGTACCCGACGACCACCACCAGCGCGAAACTGAACAGCGCCGTCGGAAAGGCCAGCGCGGCCGCGAAGAACTCCCCCGTCCCGGCCATTCCCCCCGCCCTTCCCCCGGCACCGAGCATCGGCGCCGTGGGAGATCATGGCAGCGGGGGAGGTGCCCGCACATTGCCAGGATCCGGCAATCTTTACGGCCCTTTGACACCCTGGTACGCGCGCTCCCGGTGACACTTCGACAATCGGGCAACAGAACGGCTCCGAGCAGGTCACCCGGGGTTTCGGCGGCCCTCGGCGCGCGCCTTACAGCGGCTGCTCCGGCCAGTTCAGCAGCCGCGCGCCCATGGCCGCCGTCTCCAGGGTGAAGCGCTGCAGCGCGTCCGCCGGGTCGTACCCCGTGAGCGCCTTGATCCGCTCCAGCCGGTAGCCGAGGGTGCGCACGCTCAGCCCCAGCCGGCGCGCCGCCTCCGCGTTCACGTACGCCGCCTCCGCCTGCACCGCGATGGTGTCCAGCAGCGGACGGGCGCCGCCGCGCGCCTCGGTCAGCGGCCCGAGCACGCTGCGCACCAGGTCGGCCATCGCCGCCCGGTCGCGCATCAGCACCGGGAAGACCAGCAGCTCCTCGGCCTTCAACTGGCAGGCCGGCAGGCCCAGTCGCTGCGCGTAGTCCAGCGCGTCCAGGGCCTCGTCGTAGCTGCGCAGCACCCCGCTCGCCCCCGAGTGCCGGCGGCCGGTCGCCACCCGCAGCACCGGCCGGTAGCCGGGCCCGGGGCGCAGCGTCAGCTCCGCGAAGGCCTCCAGCACGGCCCGCTCGGAGTCCGGGGCGATGCACACCAGCCGGCCGTCCTTGCTGGCCAGCAGGACGTCCCGCTCGCCGAACCGCCCGGCCAGCTCCCGCTCGACCCGGTGCAGCATCGGATGGACGTCCACGAAGCGCTCGTCGCCCACCGCCACCGCCACCGTGTACGCGCCCGCCAGCCGCAGCCCGAACCGCTCCGCGCGCTCGGCGAGCAGCCCGAGGTCGCTGCGGCCGTGCAGCAGGTCGTCGATGAACTCCCGCCTGGCGGCCTCCTCCTGACGGACCGCCAGCCGCTGGGACCGCTCGTGCCCCTCGCCCAGTGCGGCCAGCGCGGCCTCGGTCGCGGCCAGCACCGCGTCACCGATCCGGCGCAGCTCGCCGACGCCGGTGGCTGCGGTCGTCCCCGGCAGCGTCTGCCAGGCCCGCCGGGCCGCCGCCAGGCAGTGCGAGACCACCTCGCGCAGCCCGTAACCGGCCTCGGCGCACTGCTCACCGAGCCGGCGCAGCCCCTCCAGCTCGTCCCGGCGCAACAGGCGCCCGGTGCGGGAGGCGTCGGCGAGCAGGGCGAGGTACACCTCGGCCAGCTCGGTGGGTATGTCGCACTCGTCCGTCTCGTTCACCGTCTACCGCCAACCCCCGTGTGGCCTGCGTTTTCGGCGCTGAACGTTATCAGGATCCATACGCCGGGGAACGGTCCGCGGCACCGCTCGGGGAAGTGCGGTACGGAGCGCGCGCTACCGCTCCCGGAAGTGCAGCACGAAGCGCGCGCTGGTGCCGTCGATCCGGCGCCGGACGTACAGCGTCGGGGCGCCGTCCGGGGTGCAGCTGACCCCCTCGCGGACCAGCAGCGGGGTGCCCGCCGGGACGCCCAGCAGCTCGGCGTCCGCGAGGTCCGCGCCGATCGCGCCGAAGGCCCGCCAGTCGTACTCCAGCTCCACCCCGGCCGCGCGGGCCAGGTCCAGCACCAGGTTCCCGGTGTGGCCGGGCCGCACCAGCTCGGTGGGCAGCGGCCCGAACGGCACCCAGTAGCTGCACGCCGCCCGGGCCCGGCCGCCGAGGCGGATCACCGAGTCCAGCCGGTGCAGCTCGCCCGGCGCCCGGCCCAGCTGGCGGGCCGCCTCCTCGTCCTCGGCCGAGCCGGTCGCCGGCGGGGCGGCGACGACGAACTCGCCGTCGCCGTGGTCCCCCTCCGGCACGGCCTCGTGCACGCTGCCCAGGTCGAAGCGCTGGCTGCGCGGGTCCACCGCGATCGAGACCCGGACGGCGGGCGGGCGGACGAAGGTGCCCACGCCGCGGCGGATCTCCACCACGGCCGCCCGCTCCAGCTCCGCGACGGCCTGCCGTACGGTCAGCCGGTTCACGCCGAACTCGGCGCTCAGCTCCGGCTCGCTCGGCAGCCGGACGCCCGCCGGGTAGCCGCCGGCGTCGATCCGCTCCTGGAGCCGGCGGGCCAGCCGGCGGTACACCGGGGTGTTCGGGGTGTTCGGGGTGTTCGAGGGGGTGCCCGGGGGAGTGTTGGAAGGGGTGCTCGGGGGGTTGCTCGGGGGGTTCGTCGCCACGGACCCGATCCTACGAAGCCGACGGCGCCGCCCCGGGTCGCCGTGGCGGGCCGACGGCGGTGGGATGGAGAGGTGCCCCGCAGGCGGTGAGGGAATTCGGACAGCTGAGGGATTGGACATCTAGACGTCTAGATGTCCTACTGGACGTTCAGCCCCTCCCGTGTGCGGCTTCACCCGAAAGGCCTCCCGCATGTCCCTGGTCAACTTCCGCGACCCCGCCGTCCTCAGCGACCCCGAGGGCCTGCGGATCCGCCCCGGTGTGCTGTACCGCTCCGCCCAGCCCTTCCCGGCCGCCGACGAGGCCGTCGTCGCCCAGCTGCGCGCCTGCGACATCCGCACCGTCGTCGACCTGCGCGACCCGCGGGAGACCCGGCCCGCCGACTGGGCCGCCGCCGAGGCCGCCGGGATCACCGTGGTCGCCGCCCCGGTGAACCCCGCCACCGACGCCCTCACCGCCCACATGGCGACCATGGCCACCGCCGCCGACCTCGGCGAGTTCTACCTGCTGCTCGCCGAATCCGCCCCCGAGGCCGTCGCCGCCGCCGTCGAGGCCGCCACCCGCCCCGGCGCCGTCCTGCTGCACTGCGCCGCCGGCAAGGACCGCACCGGCCTGCTCACCGCCCTGCTGCTCGACCTCCTCGGCGTCCCCGCCGAGCGGATCGTCGAGGACTACGCCCGCACCGCCGACGCCCTCCCGCAGATCTTCGCCAACCTCGCCGAGCGCCACCGCACCGCCCTCAACGACCAGGGCGCCACCCGCGTCACCGACTCCGAGGGCCGCGCCCTCACCATCCCCGCCCCACTGCTCCAGGCCCCGGCCGAGGCGATGTCCGTCTTCCTCGGCCACGTCCGCACCCGCCACGGCGGCGCCGAGGCCTTCCTCCCCGCCTGCGGCGTCCCGGCCGCGACCCTCGGCGCCTTCCGCGCCAAGGCGGCGGCGACCGTGGCCCCGGCACCCTGACCGAACTGCGCCGTCGTCGTTCCCGAGGCCACGAACCATGCCGAAGCATTCGGCATCCCGTTCGACCGGAGGTCGCGCTTTGCCCTCGGGCGGATCCTTCGGCATCCTGTCCCCGTGGCCACCGACAGCGACCCCCGCGTCAAGCGACTGGAGCGCGCCATGAAGCGCCTCGTCAACGCTGAGACCGAGTTCGACGCCGCGCTTCTGGACCTGCTCCGGAACGGGCCGCACGGCTCGCAGCAGACGGCGACGCGGATCACCGGCATGAACCGGGACACCCTGCGCCGACGCGTTCGCGCGGCCGAACAGGAGGGAGTCGCAGCATGAGCGCCGCGCCCATCCGGCGGACCCCGCCACCGATGCCGGGCCGCACGCCGCGCGGGCTGCGCGAGGCGATCGCCACGCACACGCCCGAGTTGCTGCCGGGGTTCGAGGACGAGTGGAAGCGGTTCGTCGCCGACACCTACAACGTCGCCGCGGTGCCCGCCTTCGTGACGCGCTGGTGGGAGCGGTTCGCGCTCGCGCGTGACCCCGAGTTGAGCGCGCACGTCCGGGACCTGTTGGAGCGTGCGGCCGGTGCCGAGTCGCAGGCGGAGGCGATGGCCCTGATGGAACAGGCCTCGGAGATCAAGTACTCGCTCCGCGACCTGGAGCCGGGGGAGTGAGCGGTGAGCCGTTCATGGGCCCGCCGTGGGCGGTCGAGTGGACGGAGCGGGCCGCCCGGGACCGGGATGCGCTGCCGCCGCACGTCCGGGCGTTGTGCCTGGACGTGCTGGTGGAGGTCCTGACGGCCCGCAATCCGTACGTCAACGAGTTCTCCGAGCCGCTGCGGTCGAGCGACCCGAAGGGCGACCACTCGGCGCACTTCGATGACGGCCGGGGCTGGTTCGAGTTCAACTTCATCCGGCGGGAGACCGAGCCGCAGATCGTGGTGTACGAGCTGTTCTGGCAGTGAGTCTTCCTCGGCCCTAGCCTGAGGCGCCATGAGCTACTCCGGCATGTGGTTCCTCGTCCCCGCGCCCGCCGAGGCCGTCGAGCGGCACGGCCCGAGGCTGCGGGCGCTGCTCGCCGAGCACGCCGCGGATCCGGGCGCCGTCGGCCTGCGCGGCCGTTGGGAGCGGGGCGAGGAACTGGGCGTGGACGAGCTGGAGGCCCTGGCGTCCGGCCCGTTGGGGGAGGACGTGAACGGGCTGTACGACGCCTGGAACGACTGCGGTACGGACATCGGCCCGTACGTCTGCGTCTCCGCCCGCAACCGCTACCCGGTGCTCGGCCTGGCCCACGCGCTCGGCCCCGAGCGGCTCGCCGGACTGCCCGGCTGGTTCGGGGACATGGTCCTCACCCCCGCCGAGGTGCGGGCGGCGCTGCCCGCCGTGGAGGCGGTGTTCGCCCTGGACGACACCGAACGCGCGGCGGCGCGGGCACGGGCCCTGGAGGTCCTGCGGGGCACCGACGACGTCTCCGGACTGTTCGACGCCGTCGTCCCCATGTGGCGTGCCACCGCGGCGGCCGGCCGCGGCATCATCGGCGCCCAGCTCATCCCGTAGTCCCGCCCCGGCGGCCTCCCCCGACCGGCCGGGACGTCACACGTCCCGCCGCCGCACCACGACCATCGTCACCACCACCGAGGCGACCGCCCACACGCCCATGGTGATCCACGAGTCCAGCACGCTCGGTGCCCACTTGCTGATCGTGGTCGAGGAGTCGGGGTTGTAGGTGAGCAGGTTGACGGTGTCCATCGGCAGGTGGGCGCCGATCTCGTGCAGCCAGCGGTAGCGGTCCCCGCCGAACATCATCGGCAGGATGAAGAACAGCAGCACCAGGGAGACGATCGACGCGGTGGCGTGCCGTAGCAGCGCGCCCAGGGCCATCCCGATCAGCGCGCAGACCGGCACGATCGCCGCGTAGGCGATGACGGCCTGGAGGCTGACCCCTTGGGTGATGGAGAGCCCGACGTGCCGGGAGGCCAGCATGGCGTTGCCGCCGAAGAAGGACGCCGTGGACACCACCGCCCCGGCCAGCCCGGTGATCCCGCCGATCAGCAGCACCTTGGCGGCGATCACCCCGCGCCGGTCGGGCACGGCGGCGAAGGTGGTGCGGATCATGCCGGTGGTGTACTCGCCGAAGACGGTGATCGCCCCGAGGCTGCCGGCCGCGATCGCCATCAGGTAGCAGGCGATGCTGCTGAGGCTGTGGTACAGCGCGTCGTACCGGAACGGCGGGAAGCCGGGGATCGGCCGCGGCGGGTGGTCGATGTACGTCAGGTCGCTGTGCACCGCGTTCAGGTTGATCCCGATCGCCACCAGCGAGGCCAGGGCCAGCACCCAGTACGTCGACCGCAGCGAGCGCAGTTTGATCCACTCGGCGGCGAGCAGGTCGGTGAACCGGGGTGCGGGCTCCGCCGGGCGGGTGCTCTCGGCGCGGATCGCGGTCATGGTGGTCATGGTGCTCATCGGGGCTCTCCTGCCAGGTACTCGACGCTGTCGGCGGTCAGGGACATGAACGCCGACTCCAGGGACGACGTCCGGGTGGCCAGCTCGTGCACCACCACGCCGTGGCGCACCGCGAGTTCACCGATCCGCTCCGCGGTCATCCCGGTGACGATGCCCAACTGCGGCTCGACCACCGCGACTTCGGCGCCCTCGGTGCGCAAGGCGTCGGCCAGCTTCGGGAGTTCGGGCGCCCGCACGGCCACGCTGGACTCCGCGTAGCGGGCCGAGAACTCGGCCAGGCTCTCGTCGGCGATCAGCCGGCCGCGGCCGATCACCACCAGCCGGTCGGCGGTGTGCTCCATCTCGGCCATCATGTGGCTGGAGACGAAGACCGTCCGGCCCTGGTCCGCGAGGCGGCGGAACAGTCCGCGCACCCAGAGCACGCCCTCCGGGTCGAGCCCGTTCAGCGGCTCGTCGAAGAGCAGCACGGGCGGGTCGCCGAGCAGCGCTCCGGCGATGCCCAGCCGCTGCTTCATGCCCAGCGAGTAGCCGCCGATCCGGCGCCCGGCGGCCTTGCCGAGGCCGACCTCGGCGAGCACCTCGTCGACCCGCCCGAGCGGGATCCGGTTGCTGCGGGCGAGCGCCGAGAGGTGGGCCCGGGCGCTGCGCCCGCCGTGCACGTCGCTCGCGTCCAGCAGGGCGCCGACGTGCCGCAGGCCGCGCGGCCGGCCGGCGAAGGGCACGCCGTCGACGGTGACGGTGCCCCCGGTGGGGGTGTTGAGGCCCAGGATCATCCGCAGCGTGGTGGACTTGCCCGCGCCGTTGGGGCCGAGGAAGCCGGTGACGGTGCCCGGCTGGACGGTGAAGGTCAACTGGTCGACGGCCGTGGTGGCGCCGTACCGCTTGGTCAGTCGCTCGATCTCGATCACGGGGACAACGTTGCCGGTCGGGGGCGTCATCGGGCATCGGGCGGCGGGCCACAACCGGGGGCGGCCGTCCCCGCCCCCGGGATTACGCCCGCGGGCCAATGCGCCGCGCCACCGCCCGCCGCTACCATCGCGTCATGATCACCGAACCCCGCCCGCCCCTGCTCAGGCGCCTGCCCGCGGGCGTGTGGGTGGGGGCGTTGTGGACGGCCATCGTGGTGTTCCGGTTCTTCACCCGGGACAACGAGTTGAGCCACCTCTTCGACTACAACGGCAATCCCGAGGACATGCCCCTGGTGGTCACCGCCGTGGTCACCACCCTGGTCGCCTTCCTGCTGGTCCGGCTGCCGCTGGCGGCCGTCGCGGCCGCGCTGGCGGGCGGCGTCTTCTCGCTCGGGATGTGGACGGTCACGGCGACCGCGCCGGTGCAGTTCCTGATTGCCGAGGTGGTGGTCGGCTACTGCGTGGCCACCCGTTCCCGCCTGCTCTCGACGACCGCGGTGTCGATGCCGCTGGCCGTGCTCGCCACGCTGTACGCCTGGGGTACCTTCAACGGCCAAGTCGTGAACCCGTACGCCTACCTGGGCCTCGCCTCGACCGTCCTGATCGCCTGGCTGATCGGCAACACCGTCCGCCAGGGCCGCGCCCACACCGAGGCGCTGCGCGGCCGTGCCGCCGAGCAGGCCGTCACCGCCGAACGGCTGCGGATCGCCCGCGAGTTGCACGACATGGTGGCCCACAACATCGGCATCATCGCGATCCAGGCGGGCATGGGCAGCCGGGTCATGGACACCCAGCCCGCCGAGACCCGCAACGCGCTGAACGCCATCGAGGAGACCAGCCGGGAGACCCTGGCCGGGCTGCGCCGGATGCTGGGCGCGCTGCGGCAGGGCGAGGGGGAGTCGGCGCCGATGGAAGTGGCGCCCGGGCTGGGCGAGTTGGACCGGCTGGTGGAGAAGGCGGCGGGCGCCGGGGTGCGGGTCGCGCTCTCCCGCGGCGGCGAAGCCCGGGCGCTGCCGCCGGAGGTGGACCTCGCCGCCTTCCGGATCGTCCAGGAGTCCGTCACCAACGTGGTGAAGCACTCCGGCACCCGGGACTGCCACGTCACCGTCGAGTACGGGCCCGAGACGCTCGCCGTCACCGTCGTCGACCTGGGCGCCGGTACGCCCACGTCCACCCCCGGCACCGGCTACGGCCTGGCCGGCATGCGCGAGCGGGTCGCCCTGCTGGACGGCGAGTTCAGCGCCGGCCCGCGCCGGGAGGGCGGCTTCCGCGTCGCCGCCCTGCTGCCGATCCCCGCGCCGCTCGAGGCACCTGCGACGCCCGAAGCACCCGCGGCACCCGCGGAGAACCCCGAACCGACCCCCCTGGAGGTGGGACCGTGATCCGCGTCGTCCTGGTCGACGACCAGCCGCTCATCCGCACCGGCCTGCGCGTACTGATCGCCGACGCCCCCGACCTGGAGGTGGTCGGCGAGGCCGGCAACGGCGCCGAGGCCGTCGAACTGGTCGCCCGGCTGCGCCCGGACGTCGCCGTGATGGACATCCGGATGCCCGGCATGGACGGCATCGAGGCCACCCGCCGGATCCTCGCCGACCCGGACCTGCCCACCCACGTGCTCGTCCTCACCACCTTCGACGACGACGACTACGTGTACGGCGCGCTGCGCGCCGGGGCGAGCGGCTTCCTGGTCAAGGACCTCGCCCTGGAGACCATCCTGGACGGCGTCCGGGTCGTCGCCGCCGGGGACGCCCTGATCGCCCCGGGCATCACCCGCCGCCTGATCGGCGAGTTCGCCGCCCGCCCGGACGCCGCCGCCCGGCCCCGGAAGTCCGCCGAGGGCATCACCGGGCGCGAGCGCGAGGTGCTCACCCTGGTCGGCCGCGGCCTGTCCAACACGGAGATCGCCGAGGAGCTCACCATCAGCGTGGCCACCGCCAAGGCGCACGTCGCCCGGCTGTTCACCAAGCTGGACGCCCGCGACCGGGTCCACCTGGTCATCCACGCCTACGAGTTCGGCCTGGTCACGACCTCGTAGTCCGGCCCCGGGACAGCGCGAAGCGCCGGAGCGGGCCCGCACAGCCCGCTCCGGCGCCTGTTTCCCACATGCCGGATCGTCAGGACACAAGACCCCTCCGGTCCGTCCGATCCGTCGGTCCCGTCAGTTCCGGAGCTGCCCCACGCCGCTCAGGAGACGGAGCTCGAACGACCGCGCTCGAACGACCGCGCTCGGGCGACCGTCCTCAGGGGACGATCGCGTGCGAGATCTGGCAGGAGCTGTTCACGTTCGACCAGGTCGACTGCATCGCGAACGAGCCGGTCGAGAAGGCCACGTTCTGCGCACCGCCGGTGCCGCCGGTGCCCTTCCAGGCGCACTTGTCGCCGTTCTCGGCGCCGGTGGAGTCGGTCCAACCACCGGCCGGGTTCTGGTCGGTGACGGTCTCCGCGTACTCGTGTCCGTACACGATGGTCACGCCGTCCAGGGTGCCGGCGCTGCCGCTGTTGACGTAGTTCTGGCCGCAGGAGCTGCCCATGTCCGTCACGTACGGGTCGTTGCTGAACGCGATGTCACCGTACGGCGAGGGGGCCGCGCCGCCGCTCAGCGTGGTGTCGCCGTTCCAGTCGTGCCAGGCGCAGAAGCTGCCGGTGGAGGTGTTGAAGCCGTCCGGGTGGGTCCCGGTCGGCGAGAGCACCACGTACTGCGCGTTGCGGTTGGAGGCCGCGGTGGTGTTCCCGAAGTGCCCGGCGGCCTTCACGGCCTCGGCCGCGATCTGGTTGCCGGTGGCCTGGCCCGGGGCGGCGGCGGACTCGTCCACCCAGACGCCGGCCAGCGCGCCGCCGGTCGGGTAGCCGACGTGCGCGGCGGTGGACCCGCAGGTGGTGGCGCCCTTGGCGACGCCCTCGCAGTACTGGGTCAGCACGCCGGACCACAGCTCGCTGTTGGTGCCCAGGCCCTTGTACAGCTGCTGCGCGCGGACGGCCTCGCCGGACGGGTCGCCGGACATCGTGGTGTACCCGTTGGCGTCGGTGCCCTGGGTGCCCCACTGGGAGCCCCAGATGACGACGTACACCTTCGGCGCGCCGGTGGTGACGCCGATGCCGTCGACCGCGCCGCCGTAGCGCAGGTTCGAGGTGCGGCTCGCGGCCGCGGAGGCGGCGTTGGCGTGCGCGGCGGCCTCCTTGGTGGGGACGGCGCCGTGCCGGTACGGGTGGGACTGCCCGGCGAACTCGCTGCCCGGCTGGTCCGCCTGGGCGGCCGGGGCGGCGGCGAAACCGGTGGCGGCCAGCGCCAGCGCGCTGAGCCCGGTCAGGGCCCGGACTCGCGCCCGGCGGGAGGTGGGGGACATGCCCATCGTGAGGGTTCCTCTCTCATGCCGACCGCACACCGGTAGGGCGCGGCGACACCGTGGGGGACAAATGGGGAGGAGCGACGACGGCACGCCGGGTGTCACCGACCGTTCGTCATGAACAGTCAGCGAAGCGGGGATGGGGGACCGGTTCACCGTCGAGGCCCGAAGCAAAGCACCGCCGCCGAAACCGGGTCAACGACGGCAAGAGTAAGACGAACCCCAAGCGCGGCCCCGAGAAACGTATAGAACGTCAAAAGCTCCCAGCTGGCGGCTCGTTGATGCGCGTAGCGACAGCGAATCTCAACAGTTGAGGGGAGCTTCTACACCGTATTGCCCCTCCCCACGACCCACACGAACCGCCCACCCCGCCCCCCTTCCCCCCTCCCCGCCCCCTGCCCTACGGTGTCGGCACCACGGCCACCGCCACCAGCGGGAACAGCGCCGCCACCGCGTACGCCCACCCGAACCCCGCCACCCCGATCAGGGCCCCCGCCACCGGGGCGACCCCGGCCGCGATCGCGTTCTGCACCGTGGTGTGCACCCCCAGCGCCCGCCCCGCCCAGGCCCCGCCCGCGTACTCGGCGACCGCCGTGAACGACAGCCCGTTGGTGGAGACCGTCACCACCCCCGCCGCCATCAGCGCCACCGTCGCCGCGGCCGAGTGCGCGAAGGCCCCGACCGCCAGCGCCGCCACCACCGCGGCGGCGGTGAACGCGAGCCGCCGCATCGGCCCGGTCCGACTGCCCGCCAGGTCCGACCAGCGCCCCGCCGCCAGCCGCGCCCCCGCCCCGGCCACCTGCACGCAGGCCAGCAGCGGGCCCGCCGCCGAGGGTGACCAGCCGCGCTCGTCCACCAGGAAGACCAGCGCGAACACCGACACCGTGAACTGCGGCACCACCAGCAGCGTCGCCGCCCCGTGCAGCCGCCACAGCACCGCGGTCCGGTACGGGTTCGCGCTCCGCCCGCCCGCCGCCCGCGCGGGCCGCGCCGGATCACGGACCAGCACCGCCACCAGCACCGCCGAGGCCACGCTCAGGGTGCCCAGCACCGCCAGCGCCAGCGGTCGCCCCCGCCCGGCCAGCGGCGGGAGCATCAGCGCCGCCAGCGCCATCCCCAGGGGCAGCGCGGTCTGCCGCAGTCCCATCGCGACGCCCCGCTGCCGGGCCGGGAACCACCCCATGATCAGCCGCCCGCTCGACGCGTGCACCGACGCCCCGGCGGCGCCCGCCAGCAGGAAGCACCCCGCCAGCCCGAGCGTGCCGTGCACGGTGGTGGCCCCCCACAACACCAGCCCGGCCGTGCCCAGTCCGGCGGCCATCACCCACCGCTCGCCCCACCGGTCGGCCGCCGCCCCCCAGAGCACCAGCGTCAGCACCAGCCCCGCCGTGGGACACGCCGCCACCACGCCGGCCTGCGACAGCGACAACCCCTCGGCCCGCAACGCCGGTATCAGGTACGGCAGTCCGAACTGGAACGCACACCCCGACACCATCGCGACCATCCCGACGGCCAGTGCCACCCACCGCCGCGGGTCCCCCTGCTCAGCATCCATGCCGGGCAGCTCATCAGATGAACCGTGGGTTCGGCAGAGCCGCCCACCCACCGGACCACGACCCGGCCCCGGAGCCGACTCAGCTCTGGTTCAGTCCCGGCTCACTCCTCCGCGGCCTCGACCTCGGCGATGCGCATGATCCGGCCGTGCGAGTCCAGGACGACGTCGTAGGCGTTGCCGAAACAGCCGTACGGGTCGGCCGGGTCGCGTTCGGCGAGGCAGTCGTTGAGGTGGGTGACCAGTTCGTCCAGCTGGACGGGCTTCGCCGTCTCCTCGTGCGCGCGGTCGACCAGGGTGGCCGTGACGCCGGACGCGGCGAAGCCGTAGTGGACGGGCGAGCCGGTGGCTTCGTAGCGGGCCGGGGTGCAGGCGAACCGGGCGGGCTGGGCGGTGAGTTCGGCGGGGCCGGCGGCGACCACGACCATGACCTGGTGGCCGGGGGCCGGTACCGGAGCTGTGCACTCCGGGGCGGGGGCGGCGGGGGCCTCGGGGGCGGCGATGGTGCCGGCGGTGGGGTAGCCGCCGTCGTCGGTGACGTCGTCATCGTCGTCCAGCAGCGGGTCGTCCAGGCCCTCGTCGGCGAGGGCCGCGGCCGAGGAGGCGGCGGCCACCGTCGGGCGGGAGTCCGCGGGGGTGCAGCCGGTGAGCCCGGCGAGGGCGGCTGCGGTCAGGGCGGCGGCGGCGAGGAGGATGCGGGGCACGGCCATGGCACAAGTCTCCCCGGGCGTCGCTGGTGGTCGGTACCCGGGTACACGAGCGGCGCGCGCCGCACGGTTCCCGCCCCCGCCGGATGTGCGGATCCGGCGGGGGCGGGAGGTATCAGGGAAGCGGGGGCGTCGTCAGACCGCCACCGCCCGCTGCGCCTCGTACACCCCGCGCACCCGGGCCTGCGCCGCCGGGTCCACACCCAGGTGGTCGAGCCCGAGCAGCGCCGCGCCCAGCACCGGCGGCGCGACGACCACCCGCGGCTCGGCCAGCGGCGCGGCCCGGGACAGCCGCCGGGTGAGGTTGTCGAGCAGCAGCGGCTGCCGGGAGGCGAGCACCCCGCCGCCGAGCACCACCGGGGCGGGGGAGTCCAGCAGGTCCAGCCGGCGGAGGGCGACGACGGCCAGCCGGACGATCTCGTCGGCCTGCCGGTCGATCAGTTCCAGGGCGACGGCGTCCCCGTCGCCCGCGACCGCGAACAGCACCCGGACGATCTCGTGCAGCCGGGTGCCCGGCAGGTGCCCGAGGTGGACGGCCTCGGCGACGGCCCCGGCGCTGGGCAGGCCGA
The DNA here is from genome assembly GCF_042884005.1 of Kitasatospora sp. NPDC058162. NCBI lineage: Bacteria > Bacillati > Actinomycetota > Actinomycetes > Kitasatosporales > Streptomycetaceae > Kitasatospora > Kitasatospora sp. NPDC058162. The sequence goes on along the minus strand of NZ_JBHVUS010000029.1, from coordinate 7,209 downwards.
AGTGCTCGGCGATCGCCCGGGCCAGCCCGGTGGGCCCGCCGCGCCCGTCCTCCGCACGGACCGCGTGCCACATGCTGCTGATGGCCAGCCCGGAGCCGCCGCCCCAGTCGCCGGTGAGTTCGCCGAGCGCGGGGAAGCGGGCGGTGCGTCCGTCCGGCAGCAGGCCGACGCAGTTGATCCCGGCGCCGCAGACCACCGCGACCCCGCGCGGCCCCTCGGTGCCCGCCCGGAGCAGGCCGAAGGTGTCGTTGACGACGGTGTTGCTGAGGCCCCACGGGTGCGATTCGAGGGCGGCGCGCAGCGCCTCCTCCTCCACCGGCAGGTCGGCGTTGGCCAGGCAGGCGCTGACGTGGCTGGTCAGCACGCCGCCGAAGGAGGGGAATCCGGCCGCCGCGGCGGCCTCCTCGACCAGCGGGGCGAGGCCGGCCACCGCCGCGGCGCCGCCGATCTTCTGCGGGGCGAAGCCGCCGCCGCGGGCGGTGCCGCGGACGGTGCCGTCGGCGCCGATCAGGGCGACGTCGGTCTTCGAGTTGCCGGCGTCGATGGCGAGGACGCCGGGCAGGAGTGGTTCGGGCTGGTGGGTCATCAGGTCCCCGCGGCTCGTACGTGGCCCGGCCGCAAGCCCCGGCCGGGGGTTCTCCTCACCGCCGGGCCCTCCCGGAGGGCCCGGCGAGGGCGCTCAGGCCCAGGGGAGGTGCTCGCGGTTGTGGGCGAGCAGCCGATCCGTGAGTCGGTCGGCGAGTTCGATCTGGCCGACCAGCGGGTGGGCGAGCAGGGCGTCGAAGACCCGGTCGCGTCCGCCCCGCAGGGCGGCGTCGAGCGCGAGGTGCTCGTACGAGGTGACGGCGGCGACGAGGCCGGCGAACAGCGGCTCGACGGGCCGCTGCGGCAGCGGCCGTACGCCGCGGGCGTCCACCTCGGCGGGCACCTCGATGACGGCGTCGTCCGGCAGGAACGGCAGTACCCCGTCGTTGCGGGTGTTGACGACCTGGACGGACGTGCCGCCGCCGGTGCCGAGCAGCGCGGAGATCAGCTGGACGGCGGCCTCCGAGTAGAAGGCCCCGCCGCGCTTGCCGAGCAGCTCCGGCTTGGTGTCGAGGGTGGGGTCGGCGTACAGCTCCAGCAGCTGCCGTTCGATCTCGGCGACCTGCGCGGCCCGCGAGCCCTGCGCCTTGAGCTCCTCGACCACCGCGTCGTGCTGGTAGAAGTACCGCAGGTAGTAGGAGGGCACCACGCCGAGCCGCTGCACGAAGGCCTGCGGCAGGTGGAGGTCCTCGGCGATCTCCTTGCCGAAGTCCCGCAGCAGTTCCGGGAGCACCTCGCGGCCGCCGGCGGCGCCGGGCCCGTCCAGCAGGGTGACCCCGCGTTCCCAGGTGAGGTGGTTGAGCCCGACGTGGTCCAGTCGGACCAGCTCCGGGTCCACCCCCAGGTGGGCGGCGAACTTGCGCTGGAAGCCGATGGCGACGTTGCACAGCCCGACGGCCTTGTGGCCGGCGCTCTGCAGCGCCCGGGTGACGATGCCGACCGGGTTGGTGAAGTCGACGATCCAGGCGTCCGGGTTGGTGCGGCGGACCTGCTCGGCGATGTCGAGGACGACCGGGACGGTGCGCAGCGCCTTGGCGAGCCCGCCCGCGCCGGTGGTCTCCTGGCCGACGCAGCCGCACTCCAGCGGCCAGGTCTCGTCCCGGTTGCGCGCGGCCTGGCCGCCGACCCGCAGTTGGAGCAGGACGGCGTCGGCGTCGGCGACGCCCGCGGCCAGGTCGGTGGTCACGGTGACCGCCGCGGGGTGCCCCTGCTTGGCGAAGATCCGCCGGGCCAGGCCGCCGATCAGCTCCAGCCGCTCGGCGGCCGGGTCGATCAGCACCAGTTCGCCGATCGGCAGGGTGTCGCGCAGCCGGGCGAAGCCGTCGATCAGCTCCGGGGTGTACGTCGACCCGCCGCCGACGATGGCCAGCTTGAGACTGGTAACGGAGGACATCAGCCCTTGACCCCTGTCAGTGTCACGCCTTCGATGAAGGCCTTCTGGGCGAAGAAGAAGAGGACGATCACCGGTGCCATCACCAGCAGGGTGGCGGCCATGGTGAGGTTCCAATTGGTGTGATGGGCGGCCTTGAACGACTCCAGGCCGTAACTGAGCGTCCAGGACTCGTGGTTGTCGCTGGCGTAGATCTGCGGGCCGAAGTAGTCGTTCCAGCAGTAGAAGAACTGGAACAGGGCGACGGCGGCGATGGCCGGCTTGGCCATCGGCAGGACGACCCGCAGCAGGGTGCGCAGGTCGCCGCAGCCGTCGATCCGGGCGGCCTCGATGTACTCCTTGGGGATGGTCAGCAGGAACTGGCGCAGCAGGAAGATCGAGAACGCGTCACCGAAGGCCATCGGGATGATCAGCGGCCAGAGCGAGCCGCCGAGGCCCATCTGCTTGGTCCAGAACAGGTACATCGGGATGACGGTGACCTGCGGCGGCAGCATCATCATCGCGATGACCGCCATCAGTGCCAGGTTGCGGCCGCGGAAGCGGAACTTGGCGAGTGCGTAGGCGACCGGCAGGCTGGAGACGACGGTCAGCAGGGTGCCGAGGCCGGCGTACACCAGGGTGTTGCGCCACCAGGTGAGGAAGCCCGGGGTGTCCCAGACCTGGGCGTAGTTGCCCCAGTTCCAGGAGGTGGGCCAGTAGTCGGTGGTGAGCGCCTGCTGGTCGTTCATCACCGAGGTGAGGAAGACGAAGACGAAGGGCAGCAGGAAGAACAGCGCGGCGGCGATCGCCAGCGAGTGCACGGCCACCCAGTTGAGCAGGGCGCGGCGCCGGGCGGCCCGGGCGGCGGCGGTGCCGGTGCGGGTGGGCGGCTTGGTCAGGGTGGGGCTGAGAGTCATGTCGGAGTCCTCATCCGTCCGCTAGTCGTCGCTCGCCATGAAGCCGGACTTGCGGCGGAGCAGGATCGAGGTGACGGCCATCGAGATGGCGAACAGCACCAGGGCGACGACGCAGGCCGCGCCGTAGTTGAAGTGCTGGAAGCCGAGGTTGTAGACCATCTGCGGCAGGGTCCAGGTGGAGCCCTGCGGGTAGCCGGGCTCGAACTGCTGGCCGGAGTTGCCGGCGATGCCGCTGGCGACCTTCCCGGCCACGATCGCCTGGGTGTAGTACTGCATGGTCTGGATGACCCCGGTGACCACCGCGAACATGATGATCGGGGAGATGTTCGGCAGCGTGACGTACCGGAACCTCTGGAACGGTCCGGCGCCGTCCAGTTCGGCCGCCTCGTACTGCTCCTTGGGGACGTCCAGCAGCGAGGCCATGAAGATGACCATCAGGTCGCCGATGCCCCACATGGCGAGCAGGGTGAGCGCGGGCTTCGACCAGTCCGGGTCGGAGAACCAGCCGGGCTGCGGCAGGCCGAGCTCGCCGAGCAGGTGGTTGAGCGGGCCGGTACCGGGGTTGAGCAGGAAGGCGAAGGCCACGGTGGCGGCCACCGGCGGGGCCAGGTACGGCAGGTAGAAGACGGTGCGGAAGAAGCCCGCCCCGTTCTTGACCTTGGTGATCAGCAGCCCGATGCCGAGGCCGAAGGCGACCCGCAGGGTCACCATGACCAGCACCAGCCACAGGGTGTTGCGCAGGCCCTGCCAGAAGGTCGGCAGCTGGTTGAGGACGTAGTCCCAGTTCTTGAGGCCGTTGAAGGTCGCCGCGCCGATGCCGTTGTACTTGGTGAAGGAGAAGTAGGCGGTGGAGACCAGCGGGTAGACGAAGAAGAGGCTGAAGCCGATCAGCCAGGGGGAGAGGAAGGCGAGGGTGCGGGCCGCCTCCCGGCGGCGCTTCCGGCGCAGCAGGTGCTGCGTGGAGGGCGCCGCCGGATCGGTCGTCCCGGCGCTCTTGCGGGTGCCGAACGCGAGTGACATGGGGAGCTCCGTGGACCGTTCCCGCTACTTCGCCTGGGCGATGTCGGTGTCGATCTGCTTGGCGGTGGCGGCGAGGCCGGCCTTGAGGTCGGTCTGCTTGCCGGACTCGTAGTCGTAGCCGAGGTTCTGCAGCGAGACGATGTAGCCGCCGCCGTTGACGCTGGCCGGGGTGGTGCCCGAGTTCGGGTTCTTGGCGACGTCCAGGAAGGTCTTGAAGTTGGGGTCGCTGACCAGCTTCGGCGAGTCGAGCGCGGCGAAGGTGCTGGGCACGTTGTGGATCGCGTTGGCGAAGTTCACCACCGCGTCGGTGTCGGTGGTCAGGAACTTGACGAACTCCCAGGCCGCGGTCTGCTTCTTGCTGGTGCTCGCGATGCCGACGATGGTGCCGGTCTGGTAGCCGCGGCCGTACGTGGCGGCCTGGTCGTCCGGCACCGGGAACGGCGCGGTGGCCCAGTCGAAGTCGGGCTTGTTCTCGGCGAGCGAGGCGGTGCGCCACTCACCGTCGATGGCCATCGCGACCTGGCCGGTGTGGAAGGGGTTCTTGGCGCTGAACTCCTCGCCGAAGGTGGCCCGGTACTTCTCCAGCTTGGCGTAGCCGCCGAGCTGGTCGACCATGCCCTTCTGCCAGTCGAGCATCGCGGCGACCTTCGGGTCGGCGGCGAGGTTCGACTTGCCGTCGGCGCCGAAGTAGGTGGGGCCGTACTGGCCGAGGAAGTGCTCGGTGGTGGACTCGTAGCCGTGGTACAGCGGCATGAAGCCGAGCTGCTTGTACGAGTCGCCGTCGGCGACCGTCAGCGTCTTGGCGTCCGCGGCGAACTCGCTGAAGGTCTTGGGCGGGGCGGTGATGCCGGCCGCGGCGAAGGCCTTCTTGTTGTAGTAGAGGCCGTAGGCGTCGCCGAGCAGCGGCAGCGAGCACTGGTTGCCCTGGAACCGGCTGTAGTCGAGCATCGCGGCCGGGAAGGTCTTGGCCGCGTCGATGCCGCTCTTCTCCAGCTGGGGCTTGAGGTCGATGAACGCCTTGGTGGAGCAGAACATGCCGACGTTGTTGGTGGTGAAGGAGGACACCACGTCCGGTGCGCCGTCGCCGCCGGCCCGCAGCGCCTGGTTGACCTTGTCGTCCGCGACGTTGCCGACCGCCTTGACGTGGATGTTGGGGTGGGCCTTCTCGAAGGCGGCGATGGTGTCGTTGATCGCCTTCACCTCGTTGTCCTGGCTCCAGCCGTGCCAGAAGGTGATGGTGACGTCCTTGCCGCTGGCGGAGTCGTCGGTGCTTCCCGACTCGCTGGAACCGGTGCAGGCGGAGGCGAGCAGGGCCAGGACGGCGCTGCCGGCGACGGCGGCGATCGTGCGGCGGTCTCTGCGGGAGGTGGTGGCGTGCACTTCGAGGTCCTCCTGGGGGTGCGCGGGCAGGCGTCATTGCCACGGGGCCCGCGTAGGGGTTGGGGGAGAGGTGGGTGCAGGGCGTCTTGGGGAGCGGGGGAGCGCTGGTGGGTGGCGTCAGTGGGTGGCGTCAGTGGGTGGAGAAGACCGCCTCGCGGGCGTCCGTGAGGGCGCGCTGCAGGGCGCCGAGCAGGACGGGCGAACCGGGCAGGGCACTGCTGCGGATCTCCGGCCGGGCGAGGCAGACCCGGGCCAGTTCGTCCTCGACGAGCGCGCGCAGGCGTTCGCCGCCGGCGCTCGGCACCGCGCCGGAGAGGACCACCAGCTGGGGGTCGACCACGGCGACGATCACGGACAGCCCGACGGCGAGCCGCCCGGCCAGTTCGGTGAGGAAGGCGTCACCGGCGCCCGGGGTCTCCAGGGCCTTGGCGATCGACTCCTCCGCGGTGGGCGCACCGAGCCCGTGCTCCCGGGCCAGGGTTCGGACGGCGGGTGCGCCGACCTGGTCCTGGAAGCCGCCGAACTTGCGGCGGCGGGAGTCCCACTGGACCGGTGAGCCGGGCACCGGCATGTAGCCGACCTCCCCGGCGCCGCCGGTGAAGCCGCGGTGCAGCCGTCCGGCGATCACGACCGCGGCGCCGACACCCGCCCCGGCCCAGAGCAGGACGATGTCCTCGAAGCCGGCCGCCGCGCCCGAGACCTGCTCGGCGACCGCGGCCAGGTTCACGTCGTTCTCGATCGACACCGGCGCGCCGATCGCCGCGGTCAGCTCCTCCACCAGCCGGGGCGAGTGCCAGCCCGGCAGGTGGGAGGCGTAGCGCAGCTTGCCGGTGCCCGGGTCGGGCGCGCCGCCGACCCCGATCGCGACCGTCCGCAGTCCCCCCGCCGGCACCCCGGCGGCGCGCACCGCCTCGGCGACGGCCGCGGCCACCCGCGGCACCGTCTCGGCGGCCGGGACGCCCTTGGTCGTTACGTGGTGCTCGCTCAGCGTGTTGCCGGTGATGTCGGCGACGGCGACCCGGATCCCGCTGTTGGTGACGTCCAGCCCGGCGACGTACCCGGCGGACGGATTCACCTGGTACAGCTGCGCGTTGGGCCCCGGCCCACCCTCCGTCGTCCCGACCGGCACCACCAGCCCGGCCGCCTCCAGCCGGGACAGCAACTGCGAGGCGGTCGGCTTCGACAGCCCGGTCAGCGCGCCGATCTGGGTGCGGGACAACGGCCCGTTCTCCAGCAGCAGTTCCAGCGCGGCACGGTCGTTGATGGCGCGCAACAGGCTCGGCGTACCGGCGAGAGGAGCCTTGGCGGTGCTCTTGGTCATGCCGGGATCCTCCCCTTCCGCCCGCCCCACGTGAACTGTTAGGAAACTTTCCAGTTGCTTGGCACAGGACCGTACGGTCCCCGTCAGCACAGTGTCAATGCCCCCCGCACCCCCGGATGCCGAAGCGTTACCGGCCCCACCGGAGCCCCCACCCCACCTCGGCGGGAGCAGGACTCTCTTCTCGGACTTCAATAGAAATAATTATAGAAAATTGGAGAAGAGGGGATTGCGGTGTGGCCCCTCGGCGAGCCGATGGGCCACACCACGGAAACCCGGTCACGGGACCGGATGAAGAAGGTATCCACTTGCGCCCAGCTGCCGAAATGGGGGAAAGTCGTCTTCGGGCTACCGCTGGATCGTTGAGGGTTTCCTTGAATTGATTGCGGTGCCCCTCGGCAGACCGAGGGGCACCGCAAGAAAAGCCCGATCAAATAGCCCGATATCAGCAGAGGGGGGTCTTGGGGAATCGATCGCCCGCCTCGCCTAGGTGGCGAGGTGGGCAGCAAAAAAACAAAACCAGCTACTGAAAACAAGTGCGGCGGCCTCCTCCGATGAGGAGGCCGCCGCCAAAACCCACCCACCCACCCACCCACCCACCCACCCACCCACCCACCCAC
>NZ_JBHVUS010000028.1:98212-115542 GCF_042884005.1 Kitasatospora sp. NPDC058162 | reverse complement strand
TTCACATACACTTTCCCTTGGGGGCCCACCCTCCGCCTGCCACCCCCCCGCCCCCCCCGGGGGCCGCTGGGGGCCCCCGGCCCCGGGCCCCCCCCCGCGGCCCCGACCGGAGTACCAGCCGGTCCGCGTACCCACTGGTCCGTGTACGCGCGGGGAGCCCCGGGGAGCGCCGCCGCGTTCCCCGGGCCCCGGTGGTTCCGGCCGGCGCCCGCTCAGGCTGCCCTGGGCACGCCGAGCAGCCGGGCGACCTCGGCGGTGACGACGTCCCGACCCGCGCCGAGGTAGCGGCGGGCGTCTGCCCCGGACATTGGCCTCGTAGTCGAGCGTCGAGGCGTCGAACATGCACCGGCGACGATCGCCTCGGCGTGTTCCAACTGGATGACGTTGAAGGCCCCGACGCCGTGTCGGCCGCGGGCGCCCGGTCCGACGATCGAGCCGGTGGCTACGAGGGGCATGGTTCTCCTTGCGGGGAGGAGGGCGGGGCTTCCGGGTGGACCGGACGGACCGTCACCTCCGGCAGCAGCCGGCGGTGGTCGGCCGGGTCGAACCCGCCGGCCAGCGGGGCGAGGACGGTGGCCACGGACAGGGCGACGGCCTGGGCGAGGCGTTCGGGCCAGGGGGTGCCGGCGACCAGGCCGGCGGTGAGCGCCGCGACGGCGGAGTCACCGGCCCCGGTCGGGTTGCCGCGGACCTGCTGCGGGGGCCGGGCCCGCCAGTCGCCCTCGGGACTGCTGAGGAGCAGCCCGCCGGGGCCGAGCGAGACGGCCGCCGCCCGGGCGCCGGCCCGGCGGGCGAGGTCGGCGAGGTCGGTGGCGCAGTCGAGGACGGTGTCGATGACGGCGCCGGGGCCGCTGTCGGCGCGGGTCAGCCGGCGTTCGACCCGCAGGACGGTGCCGTCGCCCGCGACGACGGCACCCTTGATCTCGGTGCCGCCGACGTCGAGGGCGATGACGGTCACGGCTGGGCGGCGTCCTCGCGCAGGGCGGCGTAGGCCTGCGCGATGTAGAGGGAGGTGCCGCATCCGAGAACGGCGACGCGCTCACCGGGCCGGGGCAGACCTTCGGAGTTCAACTCCAGTTCCCTGGACCAGAATTCGGGCCGGCTGGTGATCTCCGCGGCACCGTGTGACATGGAAGCTCCTGCGCAAAGTCGCAGCATTCTGCTTGTAGATGATCACAACATAGACCAACCCATCAGAACTGAACACCATCGTGGCCCGAGGCCAGACCATCGCCTTCCCGACCGACAGCGGCACGATCGGCTTCCTCGGCGCCTCCAGCGGCGGCGACGCCTCCGGGACGCTCACCCTCCACCACACCGACGGCACCAGCAGCCGGGCCACACCGGACTGCACCTCTTCTCGCTGACCGACTCCTGATCCCTGCTCCGGATTCCGGTTCCGCTCCGTGCGTTCCCTGTGCGTCCACCCGTGGGGCGCACCGCGGGACACTGCCGTCCCCGGGCCCGGTGAACCCACCAGGCCGTCGAGTCGCTCAGCGCCACCCCGGCCCGACTGCTCGGCCTCGCCGACCCCGTCGGCTCTCTGGGTGCTGCTCTCGGCGTGCTGTCTCAGGTCGCGCGGACAGCGGCTGTTCGTCCTCTCTCAGTGACGGGGGCGGCCACCGTCGACGGGTCCGGCGCGCGGCGACGGGTGTGGGCTTCCGCCAGGAGGAGGTACGCGGCGGCGGTCCAGGTGTAGGCGCGGTCGCGCAGTCCGGCGCCGGTGAGGGCGTCGAAGTTCTCGGCGAAGCCGGAGGTCTCGCACAGAGCACGGAAGCGGGCGCTGACCTCGTCGGCGAGGTCGGTGTGGCCGGCTCGACGGAGTCCGTCTTCGATCAGGACGGTCGACGGTGCCCAGATCGGGCCGCGCCAGTAGCCGTCCTCCTCGTAGCACGGGGAGTCGGGGTGTTCGGTGGCCAGGCCGTGGTCGGTGAGGTGGCCGCGGATGCGGTCGGCGAGCTTGGCGCTGATGGACTGCGGCAGGTGCTCCCCCAGCACGATCGGCATCAGGTCCAGCAGGCTGCGGCTGCGGGTGGTGGTGCCGGTGTGCGGTGATCGGGCGAGGAACTGATCGCCGTCCCACAGCTGGTCGAGCAGGGCGGCGAGGACGGTGTCGGCGAGGGCGGTGAACTCGTCGGCTTCCTCCACCCGGTCGAGCTCGCCGGCCATCCTGGCGAGCTCCTTGAGCTGCAGGACGAGGAACGAGGCCAGATCGGGTGCCTCGACCAGACGACGGGAGTCGAAGGTGGTCGCGTTGTCCCAGCCGCTGTCGTTGCCGTGGTGGTAGTGCGGCAGGACCGAGCCAGGGGCGCGGCGGGCATCCAGCCAGAACCGGGTCCAGTTCCTCAAGCGCTCGTGCGCGACGGTGAGTTGCCGACTGGTCAGCGGTTGTGGCAGGCGTTCGCGCAGGCGGTGCAGGGCCCAGCCGTGGATGGGTGGCTTGACGAAGTTGTACAGGACTTCGGAGTGTGTGACCGAGTCCGGCAGGGCCCCCCGCTCGTCCTGGTGGTCGAACGGCAACTGGAACTGGTCCCAGGCGAGTTCAGGTGAGGCAGGGGCGACCGCCAGGGCGTTGAAGCAGTGGTCCCAGCTCCAGACCTTGTCCATCCAGTGCTTCGACATCAGGATGCCGGGGCGCTTCAGGAAGCCTTCGGGGCGGACGGTGGCGGACCACAGGACGTAGGCGGCGAGGTCGGCGGAGGGAGCGGTGTCGCTGAGGGGGACGGCCAGATCCCGCGTGAAGGAGCGGAAGGCCGCCCGCGCGCGGTCGGTGACCGTGTCGAAGTCGTCGGTGGTGGCATAGGGGGTGCGGGCGCTGTCCGTTTCCTCGATCACGGCCTCCCATTCGGGCGCACCGTGGAGGGTCAGGCGCCGGTCGGCGTCGGCGAGCCCTTCGGCACCGGCGGGATCGGCGAAGGCACCGGACAGGAGGGTGACGCGGTAGCGGCGTCCGGTTTCGTAGGAACTGAACTGGTAGGAGCCGTCGACCGGGTCGCGGTAGAGGTAGGTGCCCGTGAACGGGGTCAGCTTCCCCTCGGCGGGGGTGATGGCGAGGGACAGGTTCCGGCCGCGTACGCGAAGGGCACTGGCGCTCTCGTAGGCGAACTCGACGCGGCCTTCCGCGGCGGCCACGGTGAGGAGACCGGGCGTGGGGTACCAGGCGGCCGGCGCCCGGTTCCCGGTGTCGGGAATGAGGGGCAGCAGGCGCAGGACGGCATGCATGCCGTTCTTGTGGGAGACCAGGTGCAGGTCACTGGTGCGGGTGTGCAGTGCGGTGACCGGTGACAGGTTGAACCAGGACCCGTAGTGACTGAACGGTATGTCCTCGAGGGCGAACGCCGGGCCGTGGGCGATGTCGGTCAAGGCAGAGCTCACTTCTTGGTCGGAGGTCGGGTGGGCGGCATCGGGCGGTAGGGCGGTCAGTCCTTGACCGCTCCTGAGGTGACGCCCGCGGCGATGTAGCGCTGGGCCAGGACGAGGATCAGGGCGGCGGGGATCGAGGCCACGACGGCGGTCGCCATGATCGCGTTCCACTGCTGGTTGTTGTTGCCGATGTAGTGGTAGATGCCGAGCGTGATCGGCTGGTTGGCGCCGCCGTTGTCGAGCGTGCTCGCGAAGACGAAGTCCGACCAGGACCACAGGAACGCGAAGAGGGACACGGTGACGACGGCGTTCCGGCTCATCGGCAGCACGATCGACAGGAACGTGCGCACGGGCCCGGCGCCGTCGATCTGGGCGGCCTGCACGAGTTCCCCGGGAATCCCGGACATGAACGCGGTGAAGATCAGCACGCCGAACGGCACCGCGAGCGTGGAGTCGGCCACGATCAGGCCGGGCACGGACTCCATGAACCCGAGGTTCACATAGATGCTGTAGAAGCCCATCGCCATGATGACTCCGGGCACCATCTGGGCCACGAGCATCAGGAACGACACCAGGCCGCCGCCGCGGGGCCGCAGCTTCGCCAGGGCGTACCCGGCCGGGGCGGCCAGGGCGACGGTCAGTGCCACGGTGCCCAGACCGATGAACAGGCTCGTTGCCAGGTAGGGGATTTGCTGGCCCAGGACCAGCCGGTACCCCTCGAGCGTCCCGTGGATCGGCAGCAGGTCCGGGGTGGCCTTGCGCATGTTGCGGTCCTGGGTCAGCGAGACGTTGACCATCCAGTAGACCGGGAAGAGCATGGCCGCGGTGAACAGGACGCCCAGGGCGGTCCTCCACCACACGCGGTTGCGGGGGCGGCGGGACGCCGCGACGTCGGCGGGGCGCGGGCCCGGGGCGGTTGCGGAGCTCATGATGCGTTCTGCTTTCGCTGGACGCGGACGTACAACAGGCCGAAGACCAGGGCGATCAGGACCAGGAGGTTGCCGACGGCGGAGCCCGGGCCGAAGTGGGGCAGCAGGTTCCCGAAGCCGAGGCGGTAGGACCAGGTGGCGAAGGTGGTGGACGAGTCGTTGGGACCGCCCTTCGTCATGATCCAGATGATGTCGAAGACCTTCAGCGTGTAGACCAGGCCCAGCAGCAGCGTGATCGCCGACACCGGGCGCAGCAGGGGGAAGGTGATGCGCCAGAACCGCTGCCAGGCGTTGGCGCCGTCCAGGGCCGCGGCCTCGTACAGCGAATCGGGGATGGTCTGCAGTCCGCTGTAGAGCACGACCAGGTTGAACGGGACGCCGATCCAGATGTTGGCGACGGTGACCGACGCCAGCGACCAGGTGGGCGATGTCAACCAGTTGACCGGGCCGACGCCGAGCGTGTGCAGCACCGCGTTGACGACACCGGAGTCGCTGTTCAGCATCCACGACCAGGTGGATGCCGACACGATCAGCGGCAGCAGCCACGGGACCAGGAACAGCGCCCGCAGGGTGGACGACAGCGGGAAGTGCTTGACGAAGAAGACCGCGAGCGCGAGCCCGATCGAGTACTGGAAGAACAGCGAGACGCCGGTGAAGATCACCGTGTGCGTCAGTGCCGGCCAGAACGTCGGGTCCTGGACGATGTCGCTGTAGTTCTGCAGCCCGGTGAACGGGGCGCCGCCCTGCACGAAGGAGCGCACGGTGTAGTTGTGCAGGGACAGGTCGATGTTGCGGTACAGCGGGTAGGCGTAGAAGACGGCCAGGTAGATCACTACCGGGGCCAGGAACCCCCAGGCGGTCCATCGCTGCGAGCGCGGCTTACCCCCCGGGGCCTTCCCGGCGGAGGCAGCCGGTGTGGGTACGGTGGTCGCCGCCCCCCGTCGGGCCCGCGCGGGCGGAGCTGCCGCCATCTGCGTGGTGTCGGTCATCAGCGAGAGGTCCTTTGTGGACGGGCCCGCGCAGCAGCGCCGGAGCCTGGGGTTGCCGGATGAGAGCCGGAGGCCCTTACTTGGTGGCCGCGGTCTGGGCCGCGCTCAGGGCGTCCTTCGGCGACTTCGCACCGGTCAACGAGGACTGCACGGCACCCCACAGCTGCTCGGAGATCTGGGGGTACTTCGTGCCCAGGTTGTCGCTGGTGCGGCCCTTGGCAGCGGTGACCGCCTGCACCCACACCGCCAGGTCCGGGTTGGCGGCGACCTGCTTGTCCTGCACGCCCTTGGTCGGAGCCACGTAGGACAGCGTGGTGTCGGTGGCCACCAGGTTCTCCGCGCTGGTCAGGCAGGACACCAGCTTGGCGCTGGTGCCGTAGCGGCCCTTGTCGCTCTGCACCGGCACCGTGACGAACTCGCCGCCGGTGGGTGCTGCGGCGGTGCCGCCGTTCATGGTGGGGATCGGCAGGATCCCGTAGTCGAAGCCGGCCTTCTTCGCGTTCGCGAGCTGCCACGTGCCGTTCTCGGCGAAGGCGAACTGCCCGGTGGCGAACTCCTGCCAACTGGTCGTCTGGGTGTTGTTGATGACCGAGTTGGGCGCGTAGCCGCTCTTGAGCCAGTTCTGCCACAGCGAAACGGCGGACACGGCTTGGTCCGAGGCGACGTCGGTCAGCTGCGCACCGGAGCCCCAGTACCAGGGCAGGAACTGGAAGCTGCCCTCCTCGGTGCCGATGGCGGAGAAGGTGATCCCCTTCTTGCCCGCGGCCTTCACCTTCTCCAGGGCGGTGTTGAGCGAGGCCCAGTCCTTGATGCTCGCCACGTCGACTCCGGCGGCCTGGAGGACGCCCTTGTTGTAGTACAGGGCCAGCGTGTTCGCACCGATCGGCGTCCCGTACGTCTTGCCGCCGCTCTGACCGGCGCCCAGCAGGTTGGGCAGAACCTGCGAGGTGTCGATCCTGTTCTCGTCGGTACCGGTGAGCACGCCGGCCTCGGCCAGCGTGGACACGACCGGGTTGTCGACGATCAGCACGTCCGGCGAGTTGCCCTGCTGCGCCGCCAGCAGTGCCTTGTTGGTCAGGTCGCTCGTGTCGAACGCGGTGCGCTTGACCGTCACACCGGCCTGCGTGCCGCAGTTGTCCAGTAGCTTCGCCCAGTCGGAGCCGCCGTCGAACTGCGGGTAGGGGTCCCAGATCGTGTAGGTCCCCGTAGCCGAGCCGGACGAGCCGGCGGACGTCCCGGAGGATCCGCTGCAGGCCGAGGCGCCGGTGACGACGATCGCGACGGTCAAAGAGGCGAGTGCGAGTCTGCGAGGGGCGGTTCTGTTCATGGCGCGTTGTCCCTTTCCGACCTGCGGCGTCGCGGAGTCAGAAGAAGTGAGCGGAGGCTCTGGATGCGTTACGCGGAGATGTCGAACCGGTTGCGCGAACCGGTTCGACTGGGAACCTAGGCCGACCTACGGCTGTCGTCAAGAGGCTTGCACGGGTTGCCATCTGGCCCTGCCCGTCACGCCCGGGGTCCCGCCGCAGGGGTGGACACGGATGGCCCGGAGGTGTTTTCGCCATGTGTAGTCGAACCGGTTCGTTCGTCTTAGGATGGCGGCCACGACAGGGCCACAAGGGAGCGGAATGAACATCGGCGAGATCGCACGCCGTGCGGGAGTGTCACGCAGCACGGTCTCCTACGCGCTCAGCGGCAAACGGCCCGTCTCCGAGGCCACGCGCAAGCGCATCCAGTCCGTCATCGACGAACTGGGCTATCGCCCGAACGCCTCGGCCCGTGCCCTCGCCGAAGGCCGGACCCGCACGATCGGCCTGGTGATCCCGCCGGCCAGCAGTCGCCTCACCCACATGCAACTGGACTTCGTGGGCAGCGTGGTCGACGCGGCCGCGAAGGCGGACCTCGACGTCCTGCTCTCCCCGTCGGGCGGTGATCACGACCGCTCCTTCGAACGGCTGGTGTCGGAGAGCCGCGTGGACGGTGTGATCCTCATGGAGATTCGCCTGGAGGACGCCCGCGTGGACCGCCTGCGTGAGGCGCGCATGCCGTTCGTCGGCATCGGCCACCCGGCTGACGACCCGGGCATGTTCTGGGTCGATGTCGACTACGCCGGGCTGATCGACCACTGCGTTCGGCACCTCGCCGACCTCGGGCACCGCCACATCGCCCTGCTGAACCGATCTCCCGAGCTCGTCGCCGCCGGCTACGCGCCGGGCCACCGGGCCGGCGCCGGCTTCCAGCGGGCGATCATCGAACTCGGCCTCCAGGGGACCGAACTGCTGTGCGGCGATGACGCCCGCTCCGGCCAGAAGTGCATCGCAGGCCTGCTCGAAGAGCATCCCGAGGTCACTGCGCTTGCCACGATCAACGAGGCTGCACTTCCGGGAGTCCAACGCGCCTTGCGGGAAGCCGGATTGGTCGTCCCCCGGGACTTCTCCATCACCGGCGTCGTCGCCAGCCAGTGGGCGGAGGACTTCCGCCCCCCGCTGACGGCGGCGGACATGCCGAGCGATCAGATGGCCTCCCAGGCTATGTCCTTGCTCGTCGAGATCATGGGGAATCCGTCGACGCCGACCCAGCACATCCTGATGAGCCCCCCGATCTCGCTGCGCCGCAGCACTGGTGCGGCTCCTGCCGGTTCGCGCGGCATGACGGACCGTCAGGACTGAGGCGCCCCAAGGCCCGAAGCGGGGCGCTCACCGGCGGCGGAGCACCGCGGTCGCGCCGCTCCGGTGTCCGCCTCCTCCAGCACCTGGATGCCGGGAACCGGGCGTACGTGTGCGTTAACAGTGTTGATGCGCGATGCCTTGACGCCCGCACCGACACGTGACCATAGTGATGCCGTCGCGGGGCCCCGAAGCCTCCAGGGCCTCAGGGGCCCTTGCCGCCTCTCGGTTGTCGGCGTCGACACCCAGCGCGTCCCTTCCTTCTCCATCGCCCGTGGAGACGTCGCGCCCTCTGCCAGAAGAACGGCTTCGCCGAGCACCTCGACGTCCGCACCGGCGAAGGACTTCGCGACCGCGCCCGCACCCGCGCCTGGACCGCCGGCAGCTGCCTCCTGCTCGCCGAGGACCACGCCAGGCGCACCTGCCCCCAGAACGACGACCGCCGGAGCGCACGGCACCGGCAGGTCGCCGGAACCAACCCACCCCACCAGTCGGGAGAGCCGCCATGCAGCCGCACCGCCGCAGACTGACCGTCAGCCTCGCCGCCCTGCTCACCACCCTGGCCGCCGGGATCGTCCCCGTCACCAGCGCTCACGCCGCCGACACCGGCGTGAGCGTCGACTTCTCGACCGCCGGGGGCGCCCCCGGCTACCGTGCCTCGGGCACGATCTACGGAATGACCCCCGACGGGTCGCTGCCGCCGGACCACTTCTTCCAGGACATCAAGTGGCACTTCGAGCGGGCCGGCGGCGCGCAGCTCAACGGTGGCGGCTACGCCACCAGCCTCGCCGACTACCGGACCCGCTGGAACGCCACCCTCGCCCAGTACAAGCGCACGGTCGCCCTCGGCGGCACGTTCGTCATCCTGCCGCACGACCTGTGGGGCGCCGACGGCACCACCAACCAGGCGTTCCCCGGCGACAACGGCAACTGGACGCAGTTCGACAACTTCGTCAACCAGCTCATCTCCGACGTCAAGGCCAACAACATGACGGTGGAGTGGGACCTGTGGAACGAGCCGGACCAGAACGGCTTCTGGAGCCGACCCCAGAGCCAGTACGTGCAGATGTGGTCGCGGTTCTACGCCGCCGTCCGGGCCAACCTCCCCGGGCAGCTCATCGTCGGCCCCAGCAGCGCGACCCCGCCCGACCCCTCCAACACCTGGTGGACCAGCTTCCTGAGCTACGTCAAGGCCAACAACGTCGCCCCCGACATCTACAGCTGGCACGCCATCCCGCACGACCCCGTCACGGCCGCCGCCAACGCCAACGCGACCCTCGCCACGGCGGGCCTGACCAACACCCGCCCGTACCAGATCAACGAGTACTCCGGCCTCGAGCAGCAGAACCCCGGCGGCGGCGGCTGGTTCATCAGCCGCCTGGAGCGGGCCGGCGCCGACGGCCTGCGCTCCAACTGGGGAGGGGGCCCCGCCCTGCACGACTACGAGGCCGGCCTGCTCACCAAGAACAGCTCCGGTCAGTACCTGCCCAAGGGCGAGTGGTTCCTCTACCGGTACTACGGATCCCAGACCGGGAACATCGTGAACCTCACGCCCGGCACCAACACCGACGGAGTGGCGACCAAGGACAACACCGCGCGCAACGCGAAGATCCTACTGGGCGACAACAACAACACCGGCAACGTCACCGTCAACCTCAACCGCCTCGACACCACCTCGGTGGTGGAGAACGGCCGGGTGCGCGCGATCGTCCAGCGCATACCGAACAACAACGGCAGCGCGGTGACCGGACCGGTGACGGTCTCCGACCAGACCCTGACCGTGAGCAACAACTCGGCCTCGGTGAACGTGCCCTGGACGGACGCCACCGACGGCTACACCGTCACCCTGCTGCCACCGTCCAACACCACCGTCTCCACCGTCGCCGTCGTACAGCACAGCGGCCAGTGCCTGGACGACACCAACCTCAGCACCACCGACGCCACCCAGTACCAGCAGTACCCCTGCGAGGGCGGCTACCAGCAGATGCTCGACCTCAACCCTGTCGCCGGCCGCCCGAACACCTACACCATCGCCAACGAGTACAGCGGCAAGTGCCTCGACGTCTCGGGCGCCTCCACCGCCGACGGCACCGCCGTCATCCAGTGGCCCTGCAGCGGCGGCACCAACCAGATGTTCACCCTCCAGCCCGTCACCGCACTCGGCAACAGCCAGGACTACCAGCTCGTGGCCGTCCACAGCGGCAAGTGCGTCGACGTCAACGGCGTCTCCACCACCCCCGGCGCCCTCATCCACCAGTGGACCTGCGACCCGGCAAGCAACCTGGCCAACAAGAGGAACCAGATCTGGCGCCTGACCGGCAAGGCATGACCTGCCGCGTCGTGCGGCTGGACCAGCTCGCCCACGGGCTTCCGGGCGGTCCCCGCTGACGGCGCGCCGAACGAGCCCCCGGCGGCCCGGAGTAGCGGGCCGCTGACGGCTCGTCGAGCTGTCTGCGCGGCTTCGTCCCGTGTTGCTTCCGGCTCCACTGCTGGTTGTTGCCGCTGTTGCAGTCCCATCGCCGGGCCTGGGTCCCCGCCGTGGCCGAGCACGCCCCCCGTAGAGATATCACGGCCCCCTTGCTGCAAAACATCCTATGTATGCTGAGCGGTCATCCAACTCGGCTCGGAGGGGACAGATCGTCAGATTGTGCCCCCATACCGCTCGAACCTCCCTCACGGCCAGGTCAGTGGCCCTGTCATGGACCTGTCGAGACATCCCATGTATTGTCGGCGAGCAGCTCTCGCTGTCGAATGCCTTGACAGTCGTCACGAGGCTGCCAGAATCGGCTGGGCGCTTCTGTTACCGCTCACATTTCCACGCCTCGCCCGCGGCAGGCCGTGTCGAGCCGCACGGCATGCGCTGCCCGGGCTTCGGTGTCGCGGCCCGGAACGTCCTCCACCCAACGACGAAGGATCCAGCCATGGCGATCAACAGACGTGTCTTCCTGTCGAGTGCCGCCGGCATCGTTGCCGCCGCGACGGCGAATCTGACGCTCGGTACGACGAGGGCGCTCGCGGCCCCGTCCTCCTACTCGCCCACCTGGGCCTCGGTGGATCAGCACCCTCCTGCGCCGGAGTGGTTCCAGGACGCCAAGTTCGGGATCTACTTCCACTGGGGCGCCTTCAGCGTCCCGGCGTACGGCAGCGAGTGGTACCCGCGGAACATGTACATCGGCGGCAGCGATGTGAACAACCATCACATCACCACCTACGGGGACCCGTCGGTCTGGCCCTACAACAACTTCCTCGACGGGGCCCGCGACAAGGCCGGAAACTGGGTGCAGTTCTCGCCCAAGCTGACCTCCCAGGGCGGGAACTTCGACCCGGACGCCTGGGCCCAGCTCTTCGTGGACGCCGGCGCCCGATTCGCCGGGCCGGTGGCGGAGCACCACGACGGCTTCTCGATGTGGAACAGCACGGTCAACGAGTGGAACTCGGTGCAGCGAGGACCGAAGCTGAACCTCCTGCAGATCTTCCGCGACTCGATCCGGGGCAAGGGCCTGAAGCTGCTGGTGGCCATGCACCACGCCTACAACTTCAACGGCTACTACGACCACGCGCCGGCGCAGCCGACCGCGAGCCTGCAGAAGCTCTTCGGCCAGCTGGGCGGCACGGCGGAGAACCAACTCTGGTACGACAAGCTCAAGGAGGTCATCGACCTGGCCCAACCGGACATCCTGTGGGAGGACTTCGACCTCTCCAAGGTCGACGAGACGCAACGCCTGAACTTCCTCTCGTACTACTACAACCAGGCCCTGGGCTGGGGCCGGGAGGTCGTGGCCACCTACAAGGACGGTTACGACAACCTCGGCGAGGTCTTCGACTACGAACGCGGCGGGCCGGGCGACATCGCCGACCCGTACTGGCTGACCGACGACAGCATCAGCAGCTCCAGCTGGTGCTACACCGTCGGCATCGGCTACTACTCCACCCAGCAGATGCTGCACGCGCTGATCGACCGGGTCAGCAAGAACGGCAACATGCTGCTCAACATCGCCCCCATGGCGGACGGGACGATTCCCCAGGGCCAGAAGGACGTCCTGCTGGGCATCGGCGACCACCTCCACCGGTTCGGCGAGTCCGTGTACGCCACCCGCGCGTGGACGGTCTACGGGGAGGGGCCGACCAAGATGGGCGGCGGCTCCTTCACCACCCCCGTGGCGGGCACGAACAAGGACTTCCGGTTCACCCGCAGCAAGGACGGCACCGTCCTGTACGCCACGGTCCTCGGCTGGCCCGGGAGTTCCACGACCGTCAGCACCCTGGCGAGCGGCCGTATCGACCTCAGCTCCCTGACCTCTGTCCAATTGCTCGGTGCGACCGCGGGCACGTACACCGGCCTGCCCGCCCCGACCCAGGCGAGCGACGGCCTGCACATCACGCTGCCGTCGTCCTCGGCCCCGTTCAGCGCCCTCGCCTACGTCCTGAAGTTCACCTTCACCGGTCAGATCCCCGTCCTCCAACCCGGGGGCACCGGCGTGGCCACCGCGTACAGCGACATCTCGTACGCGGGCACCGCGGCCGCCCTGGTGCTGGGCGGCTACACGGCCGCCCAGTTGCAGAGCGCGGGGCTGGCGGTGCAGAGCATCTCCTCCCTGCGGGTTCCGGCCGGCTACCAGGTGATCGGCTACTCCGGCGACAACTTCACCGGGACGGCGTGGACCTTCAGCGCGGACAACCCCGACCTGCGCAACACCGGCAACAACGACGCCATCACCTCGCTGAAGGTGATCCTCAACCCGGCCACCTACTTCCGGATCGGCAACGTCGCCGACGGCCTGGCCCTGGACAGCGGCGGCAACGTCGCCTCGGGCAGCAACCTCAAGCAGTGGACCTGGAACGGCAGTCCCAATCTCCAGTGGCAGGCGGTCGAGCTCGGCAACGGCTACTACAAGCTGGTCAACCGCACCAACGGGATGGTCGCCGACGGCTGGGGCTCCACCTCCAACGGGGCACCCGCGCAGCAGGCTCCCTGGAACGGCGGCACCAACCAGCAGTGGCAGATCACCGACCGGGGCAACGGCCTGTACAGCATCGCCAACCGCACCACGGGCCTGGTCCTGGACGGCGGGGGCCAGGTCGCCGCCGGCTCCGTCACCAAGCAGTGGGGCTGGAACGGCAGCTCCAACCTGCAGTGGTCCTTCACCGCACAGTAGGCCGTCGAACGGACGGTTCACGACGCGCTGCCCAACCGCTGCAACGCCGTCAACAAGTCCGCTCCGCAGGCCTGTCCGCGTGACCGCCGCGCCAGGACCCTTCGTCGGACTCCCGCCGCCGGGAGTCCGACGAAGGGCAGGCCGACGAAGGGCAGGCCGACGAACGGCCCGGGGCCGTCAGCCGACGGGCAGCAGGGTCGGGTCCGCCATGATCCGGCGGACCGTCGTCAACGCCGCGCCCAGCAGCGGCCCGCGCCGCCCCAGGGCGGACGGGCGCAGCGCCTCCGGGGCCCAGGACCGCAGGGTGACCCGGGCGGCCAACTCGGCGCGCACCGACGGCAGCAGCCAGTCGGCGAGGTCGGCGTAGGCACCGCCGAGGACGAGGGCGTCCGGGTCGATGAGGTCGACGGCGGACGTGAGGGCGAGGCCGAGGGCGCGCCCCGCGCGGTCCAGCGCGGCCAGGGTCGGCGGGTGCCCTGCGCCCGCCCGTTCGGCCAGCAGGGCGACCGGGTCGCCGGGGCCGTGCTGCCCGAGACCGGACTCGCGCAGCACCGCCGCCTCGCCCGCGTACTGCTCCAGGCAGCCGCGGGAGCCGCAGGCGCAGTCGGGTCCCTCCGGATGGACGGGGAGGTGGCCGAGTTCACCGGCGAAGCCGCGGGCGCCCCGGAACAGCACTCCGTCGATGACCAGGGCGGCGCCGATCCCGGTCTCGGCGGACACGTGCACGAAGGTCTCCGCCGGCTGCCCGGCATGCCAGCACTCGGCCAGTGCTCCGAGGTTGGCCTCGTTCTCCGGCTCGGGCAGGGTGTCCGCGTCCGGCCAGTGGTCGCGCAGCCGGACACCGCGCCAGCCGAGATTGGGCGCGCGCTCGACCAGCCCGGCGGGGTCGTTCGGCACCACCCCGGGCACGGCCAGGATCCGGCCCTCGACGCGCAGCCCGAGGGCGGCGGCCTCCGCCTCCGCCGCGGCGGCCAGCGCGGCGGCCTCGGCCAGCACCTCCCCGGCCGGGCGGTCCGCGTTCGCCCGTTCCTCCCGGCGCCACACCCGCGGCTCGCCGCGCAAGTCCACCACGCACGCGCCGAGGTGGCCGACGCCGATCTCCAGGCCGAGGCCCGCCGGGCCCGCGTCGTTCACGGCCAGCGCCCGTCCGGGCCGGCCCGGGCGGCCGCTGGCGGTGGCCGCCGCCTCGGTGACCGCGCCGCGCCCGATCAGCTCGTCGACCAGCGAGGAGACGGCCGCCCTGGTCAGCCCGACGCGTCCGGAGACGTCCGCGCGGGAGAGCCGGCTGTGCCCGGCGACCGCCCCGAGGACCACCGCGAGGTTCTGCCGCCGCATGTCCTGTTGCGACGCGGGCCCGATCGAGGCACTCCCGTTCACCCTGCCGACCACCGTCACGCGCTGCTCCTCCTACCGGTCCTCGGCCGGGGCGCCCTGCAAGGCCCCGGCCCGACGCAGGGTATCGGTGATCCGCGCCAGGGCCTCCTCGTCCTTCGCGACCGGTTCCAGCACCGGCCCGTGGGCCGTCCGCCAGCGGCGGGCCACCGCGTCGGCCGGCTCCCCGGTGAGCAGCGCGGCCGCTTGGGCGGCGGCGCCGAGCGCGACCAGTTCCTGCGCCTCGGGCACCTGGACCGCCCGGCCGGAGAGCCGCAGCACGGTCCGCTGCCAGGCCCGGCCGCGGGCGCCGCCGCCGATCAGCAGCAGCGGTTCACCGCCCTCCGGGTCCGCGCCGCCCGCGCTCAGCACCCCGTCCAGGGCGGCGAGCAGGGCGTGGGCGGCGCCGTCGTAGGCGGCCTGGAGCAGGTGGCCGGGGGTGGTGTCGTGGCGCAGCCCGTGGACCAGACCGGAGGCGCCCGGGAGGTCCGGGGTGCGCTCGCCGTCCAGGTAGGGCAGGACGACGGCGGTGCCGCCGTCCTCGACCTCCTCGCGGCCGCGTCCGAGCAGCACGGCGAAGCGGTCGACGGCGAGGGTGCAGTTGAGCGTGCAGGCGAGCGGCAGCCAGCCGCCGAGGGCGTCGGCGAAGCCGGCCACGGTGCCGGTCGGGTCGGCGGGCCGGGTGCGGCCGACGGCGTAGACGGTGCCGGAGGTGCCGAGGCTGAGCACCGGCTGCCCGGGGAGCAGCCCGAGCCCGAGGGCGGCAGCCATGTTGTCGCCGGTGCCGGTGGCCACCGGCGTGCCCGCGCGCAGCGCCGTGCCCGGGCGGACCGCGCCGGCCCGGGTGCCCGGCGCGAGGACCTGCGGCAGCAGGGCCGGGTCGAGGCCGATGCGGTCCAGGACGTCCTTGTCGTAGCCGTCCGGCCCCCACCAGCCGGTTCCCGAGGCGTCGCCCCGGTCGGTGACCGCCTCGCCGGTCAGCCGCTCGGTCAGGAAGTCGTGCGGCAGCCGGACGGCGGCGACGCGTTCGGCGGCGGCGGGCTCGTTGGCGCGCAGCCAGGCCCACTTGGGCGCGGTGAAGGCGGCGGTGGGAACGCTGCCGGTGCGGTGGGCGAGTTCGGACGCGCCGACGGCGGCCTGGAGTGCCGCGGCCTGGGGCGCGGACCGGACGTCGTTCCAGAGCAGCGCCGGGCGGACCGGTGCCCCGGAGGCGTCCAGGGTGACCAGGCCGTGCTGCTGGCCGCCGATCGAGACGGCGGCCGCGCGGTCCGCCCAGCCGGTCGCCGCCGAGGCCTCGCCGAGGGCGCGCCACCACTGCTCGGGGTCGCTCTCCCGGCCGGTGCCCGTACTGACGGTGTGCGGGGCCCGCCCCTGGCCCAGGACGGCGCCGGTGTCGAGGTCGACGGCGAGGGCCTTGGTGGACTGGGTCGAGCTGTCGAAGCCGATCACGACACGTTGCTCAGCCATGCGTTCCTCCGGAGGGGTTCCTTCTGACGTTCCGGCATACTAGTTTGTTGAGAGCCATTACAAACACCCCTGGATCCGATCCGGAGCCGCTCCATGTCCAGCGACCAGCTCGTCCCCACCCCCGCGCACAAGTTCACCTTCGGCCTGTGGACCGTCGGCTGGCAGGGGCGCGACCCCTTCGGCGACGCGACCCGCCCCGCCCTCGACCCGGTCGAGACCGTGCAGCGGCTGGCCGAACTCGGCGCCTACGGCGTCACCTTCCACGACGACGACCTGATCCCCTTCGGCGTGAACGACGCCACCCGCGAGGAGACCGTCAAGCGGTTCCGCGCCGCGCTGGACACCGCCGGGCTGAAGGTCCCGATGGCGACCACCAACCTGTTCACCCACCCGGTGTTCAAGGACGGCGCCTTCACCGCCAACGACCGCGACGTGCGCCGCTACGCGCTGCGCAAGACCATCCGCAACATCGACCTGGCCGCCGAACTCGGCGCCTCGGTCTACGTCGCCTGGGGCGGGCGCGAGGGCGCCGAGTCCGGCGCGGCCAAGGACGTGCGCACCGCGCTCGACCGGCTGAAGGAGGCCTTCGACCTGCTCGGCGAGTACGTCGAGCAGCAGGGCTACGACCTGCGCTTCGCGATCGAGCCCAAGCCCAACGAGCCGCGCGGCGACATCCTGCTCCCCACCGTCGGCCACGCCCTGGCGTTCATCAACGAGCTGGAGCGGCCCGAGCGGGTCGGCCTCAACCCGGAGGTCGGCCACGAGCAGATGGCCGGGCTCAACTTCCCGCACGGCATCGCCCAGGCCCTGTGGCACGACAAGCTGTTCCACATCGACCTCAACGGCCAGTCCGGCATCAAGTACGACCAGGACCTGCGTTTCGGCGCGGGCGACCTGCGACAGGCCTTCTGGCTGGTCGACCTGCTGGAGTCGGCCGGTTACGCCGGCCCCAAGCACTTCGACTTCAAGCCGCCGCGCACCGAGGACTTCGACGGCGTCTGGGCCTCGGCGGCCGGCTGCATGCGCAACTACCTGCTGCTGGCCGAGCGTTCCCGCGCCTTCCGGTCCGACCCGGAGGTGCAGGCCGCGCTCGCCGCCTCCCGCCTGCCCGAGCTGGCCCTGCCCACGGCCGGGGACGGCCTGGCCGGGCTGCTGGCGGACCGTTCCGCCTTCGAGGACTTCGACGTCGACGCCGCCGCCGTACGCGGCATGGCCTTCGAGCAGCTGGACCAGCTCGCCCTGGAGCACCTCCTCGGCGCCCGCTGACCTCAGCCGCGAAGAGCCGGGGGGGGCGCCCCGGGGGGGCCCCCCGCGGGGCGAGGTGGGGGGGGGGGGCAGGCGGGGACGCGGGGGTGGGGGGGGGGCCCGCCCGGAACCCATCAACCCCCCCCC
>NZ_JBHVUS010000028.1:0-98202 GCF_042884005.1 Kitasatospora sp. NPDC058162 | reverse complement strand
GCCGTGGCCCCCCCCGGGGGCGCCGGCGCACCTCCCCGGCGATGTGGGGGGTGGCCCCCGGGGGCGCGACCCGGCTCTTCGCATGGTGCCGGTCGGGCACTGCCGGTCAGGCGTTTCGACGGTGGCACCGCGCCTTCACCGTGACACCCCGCCCCGGAGCGACCGGAGCGGCCGGAGTGTCGCAAGGGTTTCCTTCAATTCGTTTCCCGCCACGCTGGGCCGCGCTCATGCATTTCCGGTACGTAGGCGAGGACGGCGTGGGCACGGTCCCGGGAGACGGCACCGTGCCCAGGCGTGGGCCCCGGCACGGCCCGGGCGGGCCGTGCCGGGGCGACGCGGTGCGCTACCGCCGGCGGGCGGTGATCAGGCGCTGCAGGACGATGAAGACGAACAGCAGGGCGCCGATGACGATCCGGGTCCACCAGGAGCTGAGGGTGCCCTGGAAGCTGATGATGGTCTGGATCAGGCCGAGCACCAGCACGCCGAGCAGGGTGCCCAGCAGGTAGCCGGAGCCGCCGGTGAGCAGGGTGCCGCCGATCACCACGGCGGCGATCGCGTCGAGTTCCAGGCCCACCGCGTGCAGGCCGTAGCCGGAGAGCATGTAGAAGGTGAGCAGGACGCCGCCGAGCGCGGAGCAGAAACCGCTGATCGCGTAGACGGTCGTCTTGGTCCGCTGCACCGGCAGGCCCATCAGCAGCGCGGACTGCTCGCTGCCGCCGAGCGCGTACACGTTCCGCCCGAACCGGGTGTAGTGCAGGACCACGAAGGCGACGGCGACCACCAGCAGTGCGATGACCGCGCTCGGTGAGACGAACAGGTCGCCGAGCGGGATCCGGGTCTGCGCCATGGCGGTGTACTGCGGGTCGGTGATGGAGATCGACTCGACGCTGATCGTGTAGCACAGGCCGCGGGCCAGGAACATGCCGGCCAGGGTGACGATGAACGGCTGGATCTCGA
Source organism: Kitasatospora sp. NPDC058162 (assembly GCF_042884005.1). Taxonomy (NCBI): domain Bacteria; kingdom Bacillati; phylum Actinomycetota; class Actinomycetes; order Kitasatosporales; family Streptomycetaceae; genus Kitasatospora; species Kitasatospora sp. NPDC058162. The sequence goes on along the minus strand of NZ_JBHVUS010000028.1, from coordinate 97,245 downwards.
AGACGTGGATGATCCAGCCCATCAGCCAGCCGCCCGCGGTGCCCATCAGCAGGACCAGCGGGATCACCAGCAGCGGCGGCCAGCCGTGCTTCTCGACCAGCCAGGCGGAGACCATGGTGGACAGCGCCACCACCGCGCCTACCGACAGGTCGATGCCGCCGGTCAGTACGACGAAGGTCATGCCGACCGCGACGACCAGCAGGAAGGCGTTGTCGATCAGGAGGTTGAGCACGACCTGGCCGGAGAAGAAGCCGTCGTACTGCGCCGACCCGACGGTGAACATCGACACCAGCAGGACGGAGGTGACCAGCAGCGGGACCTGTCCCCGCACTCTGGTCAGCAGGGCGTTGGCGTTCACGCGCCGACCTCCCGGTTGGTGGTGGTGACAGGATTGGTCCGGGCTCCGCTCCGACGTCCGGCGCCGCCGCGCCTGGCGACCTTGGCCCGGAAGTTCGGCGACTGGATCAGGCAGACCGTGATCACGACGAACGCCTTGAAGACCAGGGTGGTCTCCGGCGGGATGCCGATGGTGTAGACGGTGGTGGAGAGGGTCTGGATGATCAGCGCGCCGAGGACCGTGCCGCCGATCGAGAAGCGGCCGCCGTTGAGCGAGGTCCCGCCGATCACCACCGCGAGGATGGCGTCGAGTTCGATCCACAGACCGGCGTTGTTGCCGTCGGCGGCCGAGACGTTCGAGGACACCATCAGGCCCGCCAGTGCCGCGCACAGCGCGCTGAACACGTAGACCAGGGCGACCAGGCGCATCGCCCGGATGCCGACCAGCCGGCTGGCCACCGGGTTGCCGCCGACGGACTCCAGCAGCAGTCCGAGCGCGGTGGAGCGGGTCAGCAGCACGGTGGCCAGCACCACCACGGCGCTGAGCAGGATCGCGAACGGCATGGTCAGCCAGTAGCCGCCGCCGATCAGCTGGTACGGCTCGCTGGTGATCGTGATGATCTGGCCGTCGGTGATCAGCTGGGCCAGGCCTCGCCCGGCGACCATAAGGATCAGGGTGGCGATGATCGGCTGCACGCCGATCCGGGCCACCAGCACCCCGTTCGCGACGCCCAGCAGCACCGCCGTGCCGAGTGCGATGCCCACCGCGCCGAACACCGTACCGAGGCTCGCCGGGTCGGCTGCCTCGCTGATGTGCTGGCAGGCCAGCGCACCGGCGATGGCGACGGTGGAGCCGACCGAGAGGTCGATGCCGCCGGTGGCGATCACCAGGGTCATGCCCAGCGACACCAGGATCAGCGGGGCGCCGAAGTGCAGGATGTCGACCGTACTTCCGTACAGGTGACCGTCCTTGAGGTGGACGGCGAAGAAGTCCGGGGTGAAGGCGAGGTTGGCGAGCAGCAGCACGGCCAGCACCACGGCCGGCCAGAACAGCCTGGACCGGGTCACCGCCCTGGCCCACGGGGTCGTCGGTGCCGTGGTCATTCTTCCGCTCCGCTCGCGATGGTGGCCAGGACGCGCTCCGGGGTGAGCTCGCCGTCGTTGTCGAGCTGGGCGACCATCCGGTGGTCACGCAGCACGCCGACCCGGTGGCTGAGCCGCAGCACCTCCTCCAGTTCGGCGGAGATGAACAGCACCGCCATGCCCTTCTCGGCGAGGTCCGCGACCAGCTTCTGGATCTCGGCCTTGGCCCCGATGTCGATACCGCGGGTGGGCTCGTCCAGGATCAGCAGCTTGGGGTCGGTGATCAGCCAGCGGGCGAGCAGCACCTTCTGCTGGTTGCCGCCGCTGAGGTTGCGCACCAGCGCCTCGGGGTTGCCGGGGCGGATGTCCAGGGCGCGGATCCAGCGCAGCGCGTACTGCTCCTGCGCGGTGCGCGACAGCGGGCGCGTCCAGCCGCGGGCGGCCTGCAGCGCCAGCACGATGTTCTCCCGGACGGTCAGTTCGCCGACCAGGCCCTCGGTCTTGCGGTTCTCCGAGCAGAACGCGATGCCGTGGGCGATCGCGTCACGCGGGTTGCGCAGGTCGACCTCGGTGCCGTTGATCCGCACGGTGCCGCGGTCCTTGTGGTCGGCGCCGAACAGCAGCCGGGCCGCCTCGGTCCGGCCGGACCCCAACAGGCCCGCGAGGCCGATCACTTCGCCGGGTCGGATGGCGAGGTCGTACGGCTCCACGGCACCCTTCCGGGCCAGGCCCTCGGCCTGTAGGAAAGCCGGGCCGGCGACCGGGGCGGAGCGCTCGCCCCGCTGGCCGCCCGCGAGTTGGTCGAGTCCGGCGAGTTCGGCGCCGATCATCCGGGAGACGAGTTCGACCTGGTTGAGCTCGCTGGTCAGGTACTCGCCCTCCAGCCGGCCGTTGCGCAACACCGTCATCCGGTCGCAGATCTCGTAGATCTGGTCGAGGAAGTGCGAGACGAACAGGACGGCCACGCCCTGGTCGCGCAGCCTCCGTATGACGGCGAAGAGCTGGTTCACCTCGTCGCGGTCCAGGCTGGAGGTCGGCTCGTCGAGGATCAGTACCTTGGCGGAGACGTCGACCGCGCGGACGATCGCCACCAGTTGCTGGACGGCGATGGAGTAGCTGTTCAGCGGCGCGCCGACGTCGATGTCCAGGTCGAGTTCTCGGACCAGTTCGGCTGCCCGGCGGCGCATCGCCGCCCAGTCGATCAGGCCGAACCGGCGGGGCTCGCGCCCGATGAAGATGTTCTCCGCGACCGACAGGTTCGGGCAGAGGTTCACCTCCTGGTAGACCGTGCTGATGCCGGCCTGCTGGGCCTGCAGCGGCCCGGCGATCCACACCTGCTCGCCGGCCAGCACCACCTCGCCGCCGTCCGACGGGTGGACACCGGTGAGCACCTTGATCAGCGTGGACTTCCCGGCGCCGTTCTCCCCCATCAGGGCGTGCACCTCACCGGGGAAGAGCCGGAAGTCGACCCCGTCCAGCGCCACCACCCCGGGGAACTCCTTGCGGATACCCCGCATTTCCAGGACCGGTTGCTGACGCACCCCGGTTCTCCTCTCCTCGTGCGACCCGGCCCACCGGGGAGCGATCCGCCGATCGCTCCCCGGGCCGGCCGGGCCGGTCAGTACTGGCGGGTGGGCAGGGCCGCGGTGGCCTGCTCGGGAGTGAAGGTGCCCTCCTCGGTCTTGATCCGACGCGGCACCTGCTCACCCGCCTTGACCTTCTTCACCAGGTCCATCAGCTGGTCGCCGAGCAGCGGGTTGCACTCGACGTCGTAGTTGATCTTCCCCTGGGTCATCGCGGTGAAGGCGTCCTTGACTCCGTCCACGGAGACGATCTTGATATCGGCGCCCGGCTTCTTGCCGGCCTCCTCGATCGCCTGGATCGCACCGAGCGCCATGTCGTCGTTGTGCGCGTACAGCACGTCGATCTTCGGCTGGGACTTCAGGAAGGCCTGCATGACCTCCTTGCCCTTGGCGCGGGTGAAGTCGCCGGTCTGCGAGGCGACCACCTTGAACTTCGGGTCGCCCTTGGTGGCGTCCGCGAAGCCGGACTTGCGGTCGTTGGCCGGCGCCGAACCGGTGGTGCCCTCCAGCTGGACGATGTTCACGTCGCCGCTGCTGCCCGCGTACTCCTTGACCAGCCAGTCGCCGGCCTTCTTGCCCTCCTCGACGAAGTCCGAGCCGAGGAAGGAGACGTACAGCGACTCGTCCTTGGAGTCCACCGCGCGGTCGGTCAGGATCACCGGGATGTGCGCGTCCTTGGCCTCCTTCAGGACGGTGTCCCAACCCGACTCCACCACCGGCGAGAAGGCGATCACGTCGACCTTCTGCTGGATGAACGAGCGGATCGCCTTGATCTGGTTCTCCTGCTTCTGCTGCGCGTCGGAGAACTTCAGCTCGATGCCGGCCTTCTTCGCCGCCTCCTGGATCGACTTGGTGTTCGCGGTGCGCCAGCCACTCTCCGCGCCGACCTGCGAGAAGCCCACCACGAGCTTGTGGCCGGCCCCCTTGTCGGCCGAGCCCCCACCTCCGCCGGAACCGCACGCGGTGAGGACGGCAACCATCGCACCGGCGGCCAGGACCGACGCAACTCTCTTGGACATGTGGGGACTTCCTCTCGGGATCGTCGATCGCGCGAACGGCACCGGCTGTGTGAACGCGAGGTATCGTCGCCGTTTCGCTCGGGACCGATTGTTAACGCTAACAATTGACCCCGGCAAGGCCTCCGCGCCGTGTTACCCAATCTTGACCAGGACGGACCGGCTACCGGAGGTGCTCTCAGTCCGGTATCCACGTCGGCCAGTTGACGCCCGGAGCACCCGCCCCCTGCCGTTCGGGACCGGAACCACCGGACACGCCTCGGAGCCGATCGGGGCAGGTCGCGGCAGCTCATCGGCACACGACCGGGATCCCGGTCGGTAGAGGTCGGGCGATCGCCCGGGGCGCTGAGGCGGTCGGCGTGACAGGCCCACGCCGGCCTGGGCGGGCGGCTTCCTGCCGGCTCCGCCGGCCCTGGCCCGGGCGCGCAGGCCACGGCCGCACAATGGCCGTGCCGGGCCCAGGGGCGCTCCCGCCCCTGGGCCCGGCACCCGTCAGAACCATCGGCACCCTGCTCCGCCCGCTGAATCGCACTGCGGACGACCGCCGGTGCCCCGGCGGCTCAGCCCCAGGGCTGGGCGACCAGCCAGCTGGTGTCGGCAGCCCAACTGGTACTGCTGTCCCATGCGTTGGAGCCGCCGTTGTCGGCGATGTAGGCGGTGTAGTTGTAGTGGCGGAGGTACTTCGTCGGGAAGTTGACGGACCGGAAGGAGGTGCCGACCCCGCTGTTGCCAGTGGTGGGGCAGAAGGTGGCGTCCTGCGCGAAGGAGCCGACGCCGCTGTCGAAGTCCAGGTAGAGCTCGTAGTTGTAGTGGTGCAGGAACTGCCCGGGGCTGTTGGCGGACTCGAAGGACAGGCAGGAGGAGTCGGCCAGGCCTGCGCGGACGATCCAGGTGGCGTCGGCCTTGTCGTTGGCCGAGCTGGCGGAGCCGGTGTCGGAGATGACGACCTTGGAGTCGGTGTCGTTGTGGCGGAGGTAGTGGGACGTGCAGCAGGGCGCGGTGGTGGCCTGCAGGGAGATCCGGGAGCCGGGGGTCAGCGTGCCGGTGCCGGTCGAACCGCTGTTGTAGCCCGCGGCGGTGATGTTGGCCTGGACCGCGTTCTCGGTGGCGTCCGACGGGTAGCCCTGGGTCATGACCCCCTCGTAGAAGGTGCCTTGGGCCCACTTGCTGTTGTCACCGCCGATGCCGAGGATGATCGCGCCTTCCTTGTGCATCGGGTCGTAACCGGTGGCGTTGGGGCGTGCGCCGTTGTAGAAGGTGGACAGACCGCCCGACTGGGCGTCACCCCCGCGGAGGGCCCACTGGTTCGGGCCGCCCTTGAGCATGGCGGTCAGGAATCGGTTGCTGACGCTGGGGTCATTGGCGTTGAACCCTCGGTTCACCCCGGAGAACAGGCCGTTCTCCAGGTCTGCCATGACCCACGGGCCATTGCCGCTGCCCGAGCCCCAGCTCTTGTTGTTGCCGAAGTAGAGGGCCTCCATGTGGCCGTTGCCGGTGTCCAGGTTGTTCGTCTCGGCGTTGCCGTAGTCGAAGCAGCAACCGCCGTTGAAGTGCGTGCCGTCGAAGATGGCGTACATGCCCTCGGGCTGGTCGCCGGTGGCGATGCCGTTGGTGTTGTTGTTGCGGTAGCCGGTCCCGGGGGCGACATAGACGCCGTACGCCTTGTGGCCGGCGACGGTGACCGGCGCCTCGACGGCGTTGGCGAGGTTGTCCGGCCCGCCGGCCGCCCCGCCGGCGGGCGCCTGGGTGAGGTGGTTGCCCTTGCCGGACTGGTCGTAGAGGACGGTGATGACGCAGCTGGTGCCGGCGCAGAAGGAGTCCTGCGCGGCGGCGTCGGCGTAGCCGCCGGCGCTCAGCAGGCCGATGTCCCTGGTCGCATTGTCGACCGCGCGCCTGACCTGGTACAGCGGGCCGTTGTACGTCCCGTACAGGGCCCGGGTGGTGCTGTGCGCCGCCACGCACGGCGTGCCGCCCGCGGCGTAGATGTCACACGGCCCCTGGGTGGCGGCCTGCGAGGGAGTGGCCGTGGCGGTGAACAGGCCGGCGGCGAGCGCAGCGGTGGTACCGGCCGCGAGGAACGCGTGCCGGAGGCGGTTCAACCACGGTTTGATCATGAGGAGTTCCTTCACTGGGTGGGGTGGGGGTGGGGCGGGCGCCGACGAACCTCCCGGTGTCCGGCTGCGCGGACGGCTCGGGTTGCGCTGACGCCTGCGGGTCCGGTGCGGCTTCTGCCCTTCTGGGCACCGGACCCGGCACAGGGGCTGCTGGTCAGCTCCGGGGAGAGGCGGCGAGCCGGCTGGTGTCCTGGGCCCACGACGAAGGGCCGTCCCAGGAGTCGGTGCCGCCGTTGCTCGCGACGCGGCCGGCTTAGCGGCAGTGGCGGACGTACCTCTCCGGGACGTTGAAGGACTTCGGGGAGTAGTCGGCGCCGCTGGTCCCGTGCTGGGCGCAGAAGGTGGCGTCGGCGGCGGAACTGCCGAACGTCACCGGCGTTCCGCCCACCGCCGGCGTTCGCCAGGCGCGGCTCAGCCGTGTTCGGGTGGTCATGAACGAACTCCTTCGCGGGTGGGGGAAGGAAGAAAGCGTCCAATATTGTTAGCGCTAACAACAATGGTCGAGAAAAGGTGAACCAGGCCCGTCGAGAAAGCTCCTGGCCAGCTGCATCGACCATCACTATGGCCAGACGCCCCGGCACCGTCAAGACGTCTGGGTGTTAACGCACACAATCCCCCGAAGAGTTGTCTCCGCCGACGGCCTCCGTGTGGGGTGGGGACCGGGGTGGCCGGAGCCGGGAATGGGGACGGGTCCCCGCACGCCCGTGCGGTGGCGTGCGGGGACCCGTGTCCTTGGGGCCGGCTGTCCTGGGATGGCCAGGTGTCAGGCCGGGTAGGGCAGTTCGGCTTCCGGGGTGCCGGCCGGGCTGGTGTACAGGGCGCCGTCCGGGCCGCCGATCCGCAGCTGCCAGGGGTGCGGGCTGTCGGTGGTCACCCGGAGGCGCTCGCCGGTGCGGCGCAGGTGGAAGCGGGCGCTCTCGCCGGGGCCGTCGGAGCGCGGGATCACCACGGTGCTCTCGGCGCCGTCGGCGAAGGCGTGCACCCGCAGTTCGACGCCCTCGGCCCAGGCGGAGACCGGGCGCTGGTCGTCCGCGGCGAGCGGGACGACGGAGTCGGGACGGGCGAGCAGCGGCAGGGTGTGGAAGCCGTGCTGTTCGCGCACCCAGCGCGGGCCGATGACCTGGTCGCCGGTCAGGATGTTGGTCCACGTCCCCTCGGGTACGTAGTAGTCGACCGTGCCGTCCTCGGTGAAGACCGGGGCGACGAGCAGGTCGTCGCCGAGCAGGTACTGCCGCTCCAGCGTCGCTGCGGCCGGGTCGTCGGGGAACTCCAGCACCATCGCGCGCATCACCGGGACCCCGGTGGCGTGCGCCTGCTGGGCCGCGCGTTGGAGGTAGGGCGCCAGGCGGTGCTTGAGCAGGGTGAACTCGCGCGTGACCTCGACGGCCTCCTCGCCGAAGTCCCACGGCACCCGGTAGGACTTGCTGCCGTGCAGGCGGCTGTGCGAGGAGAGCAGGCCGAACTGGGTCCAGCGCTTGAAGACGGCGGGGGTGGGTGTGCCCTCGAAGCCGCCGATGTCGTGGCTCCAGAAGCCGAAGCCGGACAGGCCCAGGGACAGTCCTCCGCGCAGCGACTCCGCCATGGCGTTGAAGTGCGACTCGCAGTCGCCGCCCCAGTGCACCGGGTACTGCTGGCCGCCCGCGGTCGCGGAGCGGGCGAACAGCATCGCCTCCCCCTCGCCCCGCTCCTCGCGCAGCAGCCCGAACACCGCCTCGTTGTACAGGTGGGTGTAGTAGTTGTGCATCCGCTCGGGGTCGGAACCGTCGTGCCAGAGCACGTCGGTGGGGATGCGCTCGCCGAAGTCGGTCTTGAAGCAGTCCACGCCGACGTCCAGCAGGGTGCGCAGCTTGTCGAGGTACCAGGTGGTGGCGGCGGGGTTGGTGAAGTCCACCAGGGCCATGCCGGGCTGCCACAGGTCCCACTGCCAGACGGTGCCGTCCGGGCGCCGCACGAGGTGGCCCTCGCGCATGCCCTCGGCGAAGAGTTCCGACTTCTGCGCGATGTACGGGTTGATCCACAGGCAGATGCGCAGGCCCTGCTCCTTGAGGCGCGCCAGCATCCCCGCCGGGTCCGGGAAGGTGTCCTCGTCCCAGCGGAAGTCGCTCCACTGGTACCCGCGCATCCAGAAGCAGTCGAAGTGGAAGACGCTGAGCGGGATCCCGCGCTCGGCCATCCCCCCGACGAAGCGGTTCACCGTGGCCTCGTCGTAGTCCGTGGTGAACGACGTGGTCAGCCACAGGCCCAGCGCCCACGCCGGGGGCAGCGCGGGGCGGCCGGTGAGCGCGGTGTAGCGCGTCAGGACCTGCTTGGGAGTCGGACCGTGGACGACGAAGTACTCCAGCGACTGGTCCTCGACACTGAACTGCACCTGGCCCACCGACTCGGAGCCGACCTCGTAGGACACCCTGCCCGGATGGTTGACGAAGACGCCGTAGCCCCGGTTCGTCAGATGGAACGGGATGTTCTTGTACGCCTGCTCGCTGCTGGTGCCGCCGTCCGCCTGCCAGATGTCCACCACCTGGCCGTTGCGCACGAACGGCGTGAACCGCTCCCCCAGGCCGTACACCAGCTCGCCGACGCCCAGGGACAACTGGCCGAGCATGTGGTGGCGGCCCTCGGCGTCGGTGACGAAACCCGTGCCGCGCTCGCCCACCGTGGTCAGCACCCGGCCGCCCGCGGTGAACTCCAGCCGCCACGGCTCAGCAACGTCGACCCGCAACGTCATTTCACCGGAGCTCAGTTCCACCACGTCGCCGTCCCGGCGCACCTTCCCACTGCCCTCCTCGGCGCCGGGCAGCGCGAACTCCGGCCCACCCCGCACCGAACCCGCGTGGTGGGTGACGCGCACCCCGATCACACCCTCCGCCGGCGACCAGCACTCGACGGTCAACAGCGGGCTGTTGAGCGTGTCACCACGACCACGCACATGCCTGACCGGCGCGAACAAGGTCAACCGGCCCTCACCGGTACGGACATCCGCGACCTCGGTGGCATACCGCGCCGTGACACCCGGACGCATCAACCAGTAGCCGTCGGTGAACTTCATCGGACAGGTTCCTCCGTCCGCGCACCATGCGCGGTGATCAGACCCCGGAACCAGTCATGACTGTTCTTCGGGGTACGGGCCAGAGTGTCGTAGTCGACGCGGACCAGACCGAAACGCTGCTCGTAGCCGGTGTCGGAGCGGGTGTCCGAGCCGGTGTCGGAGCCGATCGTGCGGCTCACCCTCATGAGGTCCCTCGGTGAGCCGAGCAGGGGTCTCGGTGGTGCGGTCACCACGTCGGCGCCAGCCCGCGCTCGCGCAGCCAGGCCAGCTGGACGGGCGGGTTCGAGCCGCAGCCACCGGCGTGCTCGGCGAACGGCCACACCGTCATCGTCCGGTCCTCGCCCGCGTAGTGGTTGAACGCCGCATAGACCGTCCGCGGCGGGCAGACCGGGTCCATCAGACCGACACTGAACAGAGCCGGAGCACTGGCCCGCCGGGCGAAGTCGACGCCGTCGAAGTACGCCAGGGTCGCGAACGTCGGCCGCACCCGCTCCCGACTGTGCCAACGCAGATAGCTGACGAGCTCCTGGTACGGACCGTCCAGAGAGGTCCGCGCGCCCTCAACGTAGTCGCACAGGAACGGCACGTCCGGCATCACCGCCGCCACCCGGTCCCCGCTGAGCCCCGCCACCGCCAGGGACAACCCACCACCCTGGCTGCCACCCGCCACGACGATCCGGCCGGCATCGAGACCGGGCAACTGCGCAACGGCGTCCACCGCACGCACACAGTCGGTCATCAACCGCCGGTAGTAGTGGTTCTCCGGGGACTCGATGCCCTTGGTCATGAAGCCCCCGACCCACTGGGTGCCCTCTCCCACGCCCCGGTCCGGAGTGTCGTGGCCCTGCCCCCGGCTGTCGACGACCAACTGGGCATAGCCGGCCGCGGACCAGAACAGGTGCTCGGTGGGCAGCCCGCGGCCGCCGCTGTATCCCATGTAGGTGACGACGACGGGCAACGGGCCTTCCGCGTCGCGCGGGCGCAGCAGCCAGGCGGCCACCGGCTCGCCGTTCCAGCCCGGGAACCGTACGTCGTCGACCTCCACGGTGCGCAGTCCGTACTGCTCGGTGACACGTTCGGCCTTGACCGCGCCGCCGTGGGAGCGGGCTTCGGCGAGGGTCCGTTCCCAGAATGCGTCGAAGTCCTGCGGGGCGGTCGACTCGGGCCGGTAGCCGACGAGTTCGTCGGCACCGAAGTCGGTGACGGGCATGAGGGGTTCCTCCGGGTGTTGCGAGTTCGAGGTCAGGTAGTGGGGCGTGAGCAGTGACATGCGGGCCGCCTCCGGGCGGCTGGTGACTGCGGGTCGGCGCCCCGGCGGCGGGCGGGATCGCCCCGGGCGGTGAGCCGGGCTGGAACGAGTGGCGGCCCGTCTTCCCCGGGGACGGGCCGCCGGTCTGTGGGGCGGCAGGCCTCAGCCGGCCGCACCGAACCGGAAGGAGGAGAGCCGGTAGTCGCCGTGCAGGGTCAGGCTCAGGTCGTGCACGCCGTCGAGCGGGGCGGCGAGGTCGGCGGTGACCGTCGTCCAGGCGTAGCGATCGCCGGTCACGGGCACCTCGACCTCGGCCACCACCCGCCCGCCGGCCCGGACGTCGAGCCGGGCCGGTCCCGTCTCCCCGCCCTCGCGGGCGGTCTCGACCTCGACCCGGACGGCGCCGGAGAGGTCGACCTCGCGGAACAGCAGCGTCGCGGGCTGCCCGGGGTCGGTGGGGGTCACGGCGTCACCGTCGGCGCGGGTGGCGTCGACGATGGTGATGTCGGTGTGGTCGTCGAAGTCGATGGCCTGGACGCTCCGTCCGACGATGGCGCGGGGGGTCGGCGCCGCCCCGGTCACGGTGAGCGGCACGACGAGGACCTCGTCCTCGGCCGACCTCGCCACGACGACCTCGTAGCCGCCGGGGTCGACGGCGAAGGCGCCCGTGGCGACGTCCCAGTGGGCGAACCGCTCGGCCGGCAGCCGGAACGTCAGCTCGCGGCTCTCCCCCGACTCCAGGCGGACCTTGCGGAAGTCGGCCAGGCGCAGCCGGGGCGCCTCGTAGCGGGCGTTCAGGGCGCGGACGTAGACCTGGACGACGTCGCTGCCGGCGCGCCGGCCGCGGTTCTCCACGGTGACGGTGAGGTCGACCGCGCCGTCCGGGCCGATCGACGGCTGCGACAGCCGCGGGTCCCGGTAGGCGACGTCGGTGTAGGAGAGCCCGTGGCCGAAGGGGTAGAGGGTCGCGCCCCGGTGGTACTGGTAGGTCCAGCCGGCCTTGATGATGTCGTAGTCGAGCGGGGCGGGCAGCGGGTCGTCGCCCCGGTACCAGGTCTGCGGCAGGCGGCCGGCGGGCTCGGCCCCGCCGAGCAGCACCGCGGCCAGCGCGTGTCCTGTTTCCTGCCCGCCGTGGGACGTCCACACCACGGCGGGCAGGTGTTCGTCGGCCCAGTCGAGGGCGTACGGATAGCTGCTCATCACGACCAGGGCGGTGTCCGGGCGGGCTTCGGCGACGGCGCGCAGCAGTTCCTCCTGCCCCTCGGGCAGGTCGATGTCGGCGCGGTCCTCGGTCTCGCGGCCGTTGATCAGCGGGTGGTTGCCGAGGACGACCACGGCGACATCCGCGTTCGCGGCGGCCGCCCGGGCCTCGGCGATGCCGTCGCGCACCAGCTCGCGCTGCCAGCGCTCGGCGTCCTCCGCGCTCTCGGCGGTGACACTCACCCGGCCGTCGGTCGGGTCCACGGCGGCGTAGCGCCCGGTGAAGACCGATCGCAGCAGCACCGTGTCGGGGCCGTCCGGTTCGATCCGGAAGGTCTCCTTGATGAACCAGCTCTTGATCACGTCCTGGCCGGCCGCCAGGCCGTCGTCGTCCTGGAGGGACAGGAACCGACCGGTGTCGGCGGCGCGCAGGGTGGTGGCACCACCGCCCCAGTCGGTCACGTCGAAGGCGGACTTCCCGAGCAGTTCACCGGTGGTGCGCGAGCGGAGGGTGATGCGGTCCGAGCCCTCCACCGGGACGACCTCGCCGCCGTGGGCGCCGAGGGCCGCGGCCAGTCCGGTGGCGATGCCCACCTGGTACGGCAGGGTGCCGCTGTACCAGTCCTCGAAGAGGGTGTCGGCGAGCGGGCCGATGACGGCGATCCGAGGTGCGCTGGCCGGGTCGATCGGCAGCAGGCCGTCGTTCTTGAGCAGGACGGTCGACTCGGCGGCCGCCCTCCGGGCCAGGGAACGGTGTTCGGGGCTGTCGATCACCTCGGGGCCGATGCCCGCGTACGGGTCCAGTTCGGGGTCGAACTCGCCGAGCCGCAGGCGCACTTCGAGCTGCCGACGAACGGCGCGGTCGACGTCGGCCTCCTCGATCAGGCCGCGGTCCAGCGCCTCGCGCAGTCGGCCGATCACGGTGGCACTGTCCTCGCCGTGGTCGGTGAAGTTGTCGATGCCGGCCTTGAGCGCGGCCGCGTGGCCCTCGGCGTGGTCGTCGAAGTAGTGCTCCGGGTCGACCAGGTTGGAGGGGGCCTCGGCGTCGCTGACCACGAACAGCTCGTGGCCTGTCTGCCGGGCCCAGCGGCGCAGCTCGACCTCGATCAGCGGACTGACGTGGCAGGGGCGGCCGTTGACCAGGTTGTAGGCAGCCATCGCGCCGGTCGCGGCGCCGGAGGCGACGACGGGACGGAAGGCGGCGAGGTCGTACTCCTGGAGGACGCGCGGGCGCACTCCGGAGGAGGTGGTGCAGCGGTCGTCCTCGTTGTTGTACGCGAGGAAGTGCTTGAGCACCGGCGCGGTCCGCAGGTAGTCCGGGTGGTCGCCGGAGAGGCCCCGGCAGAACGCCTCGCCGACCCGCGCGGTATGCACCGGGTCCTCGGAGTAGCCCTCCTCGTTGCGCCCCCAGCGCGGATCGCGCAGCAGGTTGAGCACGGGGGCCCAGGCCTGCAGGGAGTTGGGCCCGCGCTCGGGGCTGCCGACTGCCGGCGAGCGGTGGTAGTGGAAGGCCCGCAGCTCGGTCGAGACCGCCTCGGCGACACCGCGCACCAGGTCCTCGTCCCAGCTGGCGCCGAGGCCGACGGCCTGCGGGAAGACCGTCGCCACGCCGAGCCAGGAGACTCCGTGCAGGCCCTCGCTGCCGGTACGGAACGGGCCGACACCCAGGCGCGGCACGGCCGGCGCGTACTGGTGCAGCATCGCGAGCCGTTCGTCGAGCGTGAGCCGCTGGAGCAGGTCGTCGACACGCTTGCGTGGGGCGAGCGTGGGGTTGCGGAAAGCAGGCAGGTCGGCTGCGGACACCGGCACGGAACTCACGTGGAATACCCCTCGGACAGCTGGGCTCAGTGGTCAAGTCGAAGCGCCTCGACGCTGACACGGCCCAAGTGGCCTGTCAACTACCCAGGAACCAAAGGACTTTGATTTTGTTCAGCCTCTTGCTCAACCGGTAACGCGTCGTTAGTCTCGCCGAAACATTCAAGCGCTTCGACGCTTCGACGGAGAGGGGCCACGCCACCATGAGATCCGGGTTGAATCGCAGGAGCTTTCTGACCACCGCCGCCACGGTCGCGGGAGCCGCCGCGATGGCACCCCTGCTGTCCGCCTGCGGCGGCGGCTCGGACAAGAAGGCCGCGGCGAACACCAAGGAAGGCCTCAAGGCCGCCCTCCCGACCTACGTACCCGACACCAACGCGGTCAAGCCGGACATCGCCTCCGTACAGGGCACAGGCGACGCTGCGACCGACCCGGCCTACCTCTCCTACCCGGCTTCCCCTCCCACCAGCGTCTCCGGCGTTCCGGGCAAGGGCGGCAGCTACACCGCGATCACCCCGCTGTGGGGCACGGCCCCACCGGTCGGCAACTCCTTCTACCAGGCGATGAGCAAGGCGCTCGGGGTCGAGCTGACCGTCAAGCCGACGGACGGCATCAACTACAACACGATCATCCCGACGATGACCGCCGCCAAGAAGCTGCCGGACTGGATCAACCTGCCGGCCTGGCTGAACTCCAACTTCAACACCGGCGGGCTGGTCGGCACCCAGCTCGCGGACCTGACCCCGTACCTGTCCGGCGACAACATCAAGAAGTACCCCAACCTGGCCGCGCTGCCCACCGGTGCCTGGCAGCACGGCGTCTGGGGCGACAAGCTCTACGGGATCCCCTGCTTCTCCACCAGCTTCGGCATCCCCGGCGCCACCTTCTACCGCCGGGACGTCCTCGAGGCCCGGGGCATCACCGCCGACCAGGTCAAGTCCGCGGACGACCTGATGAACATCGGCAAGGAACTGACCGACGCCAAACGGGGCGTGTGGGCCTTCGACGACGTGTGGACCTATCTCCAGTTCGCCTGGGGCGTTCCGATGAAGTGGAGGGTCGACAACGGCAAGCTGGTCCACCCGTTCGAGACCCAGGAGTTCCTGGAGGCCCTCGACTGGCACAACCGCCTGGCCACCTCGGGCTACATGCACCCGGACGCCCTCGCCGGCGACGTCTCCAACGGGAGCACCCGCTTCTACAGCGGGAAGACGCTCATCGGGGGCGGCGGACTGGGCGCGTGGAACCTGTCCGACCACCAGTCCGGCACCGCCGCGGACCCGAACTACCGGCGGGGCGCGTTCAACGCCATCACCGCCGACGGCAAGGGCACGCCGGTGATCTACATGGGCGCCGCCGCCAGCATGATCAGCTACCTCAACGCCGCTCTGAAGCCGGAGCAGATCCAGGAACTGCTCTCAGTCGCGAACTACCTCGCCGCGCCGTACGGCACGGCCGAGTACACCATGGTCAACTACGGCGTCGAGGGCGTCCACCACACCCGGGTGAACGGCATGCCGACCTTCACGGAGGAAGGGAAGAAAGACGTCCAGGTGACGACCTACTCGTTCCTGGCCGCCTCCGGCTCCGTGATCAGCAACCCGGGCGGCGAGCAGGTCACCAGGGACTACGCAGGCTGGTCGGCCGCCAACGTCAAGTACCTCACCAAGCCGCCCTTCTGGGGCATGAACCTCAGCATGCCCCAGGCCATCGCCTCGGCCGATGCCGCGCAGAACGTCAACGACACCATCAAGGACTGCTACCACGGCAAGAAGAAGGTCTCCGACGTGCAGGACGCCATCGCCAGCTGGCGATCCGGCCCGGGTGAGCGGCTCAAGCAGTGGATGACCGACAACGTCCTCAACAAGTACGGCACCGGCCAGTGAGCACCGCGGCCCCGAAGCGCCCGGCCGAGCCTGCGCGGCTCACCTGGCGGACCAGGCTGCGGCGCGACAAGTCCCTCCTGCTGATGACGGTCCCCGCGGTCGTCCTGCTCCTGGTGTTCAACTACGTGCCGCTGTTCGGCATCGTCACCGCCTTCCAGGAGTACGACCCGCTGGTCGGGGTCTGGCACAGCGAATGGGTCGGCTTCGACCAGTTCCAGCAGCTGTTCGGCGACCCGGCGTTCTGGGCCTCGATGAAGAACACCCTCTACCTCAGCTTCGTCCAGCTGGTCCTGTTCTTCCCGATCCCCATCGCCCTGGCCCTGCTGCTCAACTCGGTGATCAGCGAGCGGATCCGCAACTTCTTCCAGTCCGTGGTCTACCTGCCGCACTTCTTCTCCTGGGTGCTGGCGGTCACGATCTTCCAGCAGATGCTCGGCGGCGCCGGCGTGCTCAACCAGTTCCTGCGCCAGCACGACATCGGCACCTGGGACATCATGACCAACCCGCACACCTTCGCGCTGCTGGTCACGTCGCAGGCGATCTGGAAGGAGGCGGGCTGGGGGATCATCGTCTTCCTCGCCGCACTGAGCGCGATCAACAGCGAGCTGTACGAGGCCGCGGCGGCTGACGGCGCCGGACGGCTGCGGCGGATGTGGCACATCACGCTGCCGGGCCTGCGCGGAGTGATCGTGCTGATGCTGGTCCTGCGGCTGGGCAACGCCCTGTCCGTGGGCTTCGAGCAGTTCCTGGTCCAACGCGACGCCGTCGGCCACGAGGCCGCGGACGTCCTGGACACCTTCTCCTTCTACTACGGCATCGCCACCGGCGGCTACAGCTACGGCGCGGCGGCCGGGCTCTTCAAGAGCGTGGTCTCCCTCCTGCTCATCTGGGGTGCCAACCGGCTGGCGCACGCCTTCGGCGAGGACGGGCTGTATCGCAAATGACCAACGCACTCACCATGGGATCCCGGCGGGAGAAGCGCCGCCGGGCCGCCACGGCCGCCAGGCGCCGGGCCGGCTCCGCCCGTCCGCCCTGGGACGAGCCGCCCACCGCCGTCGGCCAGGCCGCCAAGGGCCTCACCCTCGGCGGGATGCTCGCCGTCATCCTGGTCCCGCTCTACATCATCGTCCTGACCAGTTTCTCCACCCCCGGCGCCATCAACCGGGCCGGCGGCCTGGTGATCTGGCCGGACGGCCTGACCACCGAGACGTACCGCCAGATGCTCAGCGACTCGACGATCATCACCGCGCTGGGGGTGAGCCTCGGGATCACCGTGGTCGGCACCGCGGTGTCCATGGCCGTCTCCGTCCTGTGCGCCTACGGGCTCTCCCGGCCGCGCTCCCTCGGGCACCGCTTCGTCCTGCTGCTGCTGATCATCACGATGTTCATCAGCGGCGGTCTGATCCCGAGCTTCCTGGTCGTCACCGGCCTCGGCGGCTACGGCCAGTGGTGGGCGCTGATCCTGCCGAGCGCGGTCTCTGTCTTCAACATCCTGGTGCTGCGCGCCTTCTACCAGGAGACCTCCTCCGAGCTGATCGACGCAGCCCGGATGGACGGCGCCGGCGAGTGGCGGATCCTGTGGTCCGTCGTCCTGCCCACCTCACGCGCCGTCACCGCCGTCACCGCGCTCTTCTACGCCGTGGGCTACTGGAACTCCTTCTTCAACGTCATGCTCTACATGCCGACGGACAGCGAGAAGTGGCCCCTGCAGTACGTGCTGCTCACCTACGTCAACCGGGCCAACGGCCTGCCCGGCTCGGTCAACTCCGGCTTCGGGCAGACCCACGCGCAGACCGCACCGCTGTCGCTGCAGATGGCGGTCGTGGTCCTCACCCTGGTCCCACTGGTGATCGTGTACCCGTTCGTGCAGAAGCACCTGCGTGCCGGTGTCCTCACCGGCGCGATCAAGGGCTGAGCGATCCGAACCGGTCCGGCGCGCCCCGCCGGGCCGGGAAACGCAGTTGACCCCGCTTCCGGAAGGACGGCACCCAGATGGACATCCGCCGACTCACGGACCGCCTCGGCGGCCTCGCCTACGGCGGGGACTACAACCCCGAACAGTGGGACGCCCAGGTGTGGAAGGAGGACGACGAACTGATGCGCCGGGCGCGCGTCAACCTCGCCACCATCGGCGTCTTCTCCTGGGCCCTGCTGGAACCCGAGGAGGGCAGGTACGACTTCGAGTGGCTCGACGCCCACCTCGACCGCCTCCACACGGCGGGCGTCGCGGTCGACCTGGCCACCCCCACCGCGTCCCCACCGCCCTGGTTCACGCCGGCCCACCCGGACGCCCTGACCGTCCGCCCCGACGGCACCCGGCTGACCCACGGCAGCCGGGACACCTACTGCCTCACCGCCCCCGCCTACCGTCAGGCCGCCCGCCGCATCGCCGGCGCCCTCGCCGAACGCTACGGCGAACACCCGGCACTCGCCCTGTGGCACGTCCACAACGAGTACGTCACCCTCTGCTACTGCGACCACACCGCCGCCGCCTTCCGGGTCTGGCTGCGCGCCCGCCACGGCTCCCTGGACGCCCTCAACGACGCCTGGGGGACCGCCTTCTGGAGCCAGCACTACACCTCGTGGGAGCAGATCCTCCCGCCCCGCACCAGCCAGTGGCACCACAACCCCGGCCAGGACCTGGACTACAAGCGCTTCTGGTCGGACGAGACCCTCGCCGCCTACCGCGAGCAGCGCGACGCGATCCGCGCCCACAGCGACCGGCCGGTGACGACCAACCTCATGGTGCCCGGCTACCAGAACCTGGACCTTTGGGCGTTCGGCCGCGAGGTCGACCTGGTCTCCATCGACCACTACCCCAACGCGCCCGGCGTCGACGCCGCCGCCCACGCCGCCTTCGACGCCGACCGGGCCCGCTCCTTCGCCGGCGGCGCCCCCTGGCTGCTGATGGAATCGGGCACCAACACCGTCTACGTCGGCGACCGCATCCTCCCCAAGGAGCCGGGGGACATCCTTCGCCACTCGCTTGCCCACATCGCCCGCGGCTCGGAGGGCGCGCTGTTCTTCCAGTGGCGCCAGTCCCGGGCCGGCGCCGAGACGTGGCACTCGGCGATGGTCCCGCACGCCGGGCCCGACAGCCGCATCTTCCGCGAGGTCACGGCCGCCGGGGAAGCCGTCGCCCGGCTCGGTGAACTCGCCGGCTCCACCGTCCGGGCCGACGTCGCCGTGCTGCACGACTCCGACGCCTGGTGGGCGATGAACGTCGACGGGCTCCCCTCCAGCGAGCTCGGCTACTACCCCGCGCTGCGCCGCGCCCACCGGGCGCTGTGGGACGCCGGACTGACGGTCGAGTTCGCCCACCCCGAACACGACCTGAGCCGCTACCGGGTCGTCCTCGCCCCCGCCCTGTTCCTGCTCACCGACGCGGGCGCCGAGAACCTGCGCCGCTACGTCGCCGACGGCGGCACCCTGCTCGTCCAGCACTTCGGCGGCATCGTCGACGAGCACCTGCATGCCCGGCTCGGCGGTTACCCGGCCGCACCGCTGCGCGAGGCACTGGGCATCCGGGTCGAGGAGCACCGCCCGCTGCCGAAGGGCGAGGAGATCGCGCTCTCCGACGGCTCGACGGGCTCCTCCTGGAGCGAGTCCCTGCGCACCGACGGCGCCGAGGTCATCGCCGCCTACACCCACGGCATGCTCGACGGCAGCCCGGCGCTCACCCGCCACGCCTTCGGCTCCGGCCACGGCTGGTACCTCTCCACCCGCCTCGACGACGCCGGCTACGCCGGCCTGGTAGGCCGGCTCCTGACGGAGGCCGGGGTCGTCCCGGAGCTGCCGGGCCTGCCGACCGGCGTCGAGGCCGTCACCCGCCACGCCGCGGACGGCCGCGGCTGGCACGTGCTGATCAACCACCGGACCGAGGCCGTTCCCCTGCCGCAGCCCGGCCACGACCTGCTCACCGACGCGACGCTCGGCGAACTGGCGCCCGGAGGCTGCGCGGTCCTGCGCAGGCAGTGAACGCTCCCCCGTCTCCCCCGCCCACCGAGGAAGGCCACCGATGAGCGACCCGCACGAGACGATCCGCTGGGGCCACGGCGCCCTGGAGCTGGAGGTCGACCTGGGCGAGCACGGCCCGCCGCGGCTGACCCGCCTCGGCGCACCCGGTGAGAAGAGCGCCGCACCCCGCCCCGGCGCGCCGCTGCCGCTGGTGGAGGTGACGACGGCGGACCTCGGCCGCTACTGGTCGGGCCGCCACCTCGTCAACAGCGCCCTCGGCGGACGGTTGCGCCACCGCTCCCACCGTGCGACCCGCGACGGCGACTGGCACGTGCTCACCGTCGAACTCCACGAACCGGCGAGCGGCTTGACCGCCGAGGTGGTCTACCGCTCCCTGGACGGCCTGCCGGTGCTGCGCAGCGAGGTGCGGCTGCGCAACGAGGGGCCGCGCACGCTGCACCTGGAGTCGGTCGGCTCGCTCGTGGCGGGCTGCCTCACCGGGGGCGACCCGGTGGATCTGGACGACGCCGACCTGTTGTGGGCGGAGAACGAGTGGTTCGCCGAATGCCGCTGGCACCGCCAGCCGCTGCGGGTGTCCTCGCCCGAGCGCAGTGGCCGCGTCCACACCACCTCCGGCCGCAGCACCCGCGTCGTGGCCGGCCAGGGCGTCTGGTCCAGCTGCGGCCACCTGCCGATGGGCGGTCTGACCGACCGGGAGTCCGGCCGCACCTGGCTGTGGCAGATCGAGCACAACGGGGGCGGCTGGCGCTGGGAGTGCGGGGTGCGCGACGACACGGCGTACGCGGCACTGTACGGCCCGAACGACGCCGACCACGGCTGGCGCCACCCGCTGGAGCCCGGCGCCGAGTTCCGTACCGTACCCGTGGCGCTCGCACTGGCCACGGACGGCGGGCCCGACGGCGCCTTCGCCGCCCTCACCGCGTACCGCCGGGCCACCCGCCGCCCGCACCCCGACCACCACCGGCTGCCGGTGATATTCAACGACTACATGAACTGCCTGATGGGCGACCCGACCACGGCCAAGCTGCTGCCGCTGGTCGACGCCGCCGCCGAGGCCGGCGCGGAGTACTTCGTCATCGACGCCGGCTGGTACGACGACGGCGACAGCTGGTGGAGCTCCGTCGGGGCCTGGGAGCCGTCGGCCTCCCGCTTCCCCGGGCCGAGGGGGATCCACGAGGTCCTGGACCGCATCCGCGAGCGGGGCATGGTCCCCGGTCTGTGGCTGGAGCCGGAGGCGGTCGGGGTGGACAGCCCGGTCGCCCGGTCCCTTCCGGAGGAGGCGTTCTTCCGCCGCGACGGACGGCGGGTGGAGGAGGGCGGCGGCCGGTACCACCTGGACCTGCGCCATCCGGCCGCCCGGGCCCACGTGGACGCCGTGGTGGACCGCCTGGTCGGTGAGTGGGGCGTCGGCTACCTCAAGCTGGACCACAACACCGACCCGGGCTCCGGCACCAGCAGCCACCCGGGAGAGGCTCCGGCGGCCGGTCTGCTCGGCCACAACCGGGCCCAACTCGCCTGGCTGAACGGCATCCTGGACCGGCACCCCGAGCTGGTGATCGAGAACTGCGCGTCCGGCGGCATGCGGATGGACCACGCCCTGCTCTCCCGGCTCCAGCTGCAGTCCACCAGCGACCAGCAGGACCTGCTGCGCTACGCGCCGATAGCGGCGGCGGCCCCCACCGCCGTCACGCCCGAGCAGGGCGCCGTCTGGGCCTACCCGCTGCCCGAGGACTCCCCCGACGAAGTGGTCATCACCATGGCCAACGCGCTCCTCGGCCGCATCCACCTCTCCGGCCGCATCACCGAACTCACCGAAGAGGCAAGGGACTTGGTTCACGAGGCGGTGGCCGTCCACAAGGCGATCCGCACCGACCTACCACAGGCGCTGCCCGCCTGGCCGCTCGGACTCCCGGACTGGGAGGACCCGTGGATCGCCCTGGCGCTGCACGCCCCGGACACCACCTACGTCACCGCCTGGCGCCGCTCCGGCGAGGAGAGCGTCAGGGATCTCGACCTGCACCGGCTGGCCGGCGCCGAGGTCCGCGTCGAGGTGCTCTACCCGTCGTCCAGCCAGGCCCGCGCCACCTGGCACCCGGACGCCGCCGAACTCACCCTGACCCTGCCGGCGGCCCCGTCCGCCGTTCTTCTCCGCCTCACCAGGATGCCGAGCGAACGGAGTTGACGATGCCTCAGGTATCCGCGCGCGCCCCACCGCGCCGGCCCGCATCCGTACGGAGCACGCTTCGCGTCCGGGCCCGACCCAAGCAGCCGCAACCGGGCCTCTGCCGTCCAGAACGCGGGAGTTCGTTTCCCCACTCGAACACCACGCACCCCCACCCCACTGGAGGGACGCAATGAAACGGTCAGTCCGCTCGTGTCATGATCGCGCCATAGCCGCCGCGGCGGCCCTGTCGCTCGCGGTCACCGGCGCGATCGCCGTCGTCGCGCCGCACGCCGCCGCCGCACCGCCCGCCGTCACGGCGAGCACCGCGTCGGTGTCGGTCGACGCCGCCCTGCAGCTCGCCACCGTTCCCGCCACCGGCGTCGGCGTGAACATCCCGGTCTACGACGCCGGCATGAACGCCGCCACCACCCCCGGTCTGCTCAGCACGGCCGGCATCAACACCGTCCGCTACCCCGGCGGCAGCCACTCCGACGTCTACCACTGGCAGACCGGCACCGCCGACGACGGTGCGTACGTCGCTCCCAACACCGGCTTCGACGCCTTCATGGGCACCGTGCGCGCCGCCGGAGCGCAGCCGATCATCACCGCCAACTACGGCTCGGGCACCCCCCAGGAGGCCGCCGCCTGGGTCCAGTACGCCAACACCACCAAGGGCTACGGCATCAAGTACTGGGAGATCGGCAACGAGGTCTACGGCAACGGCGAGTACGGCGCCAAGTGGGAGTACGACACCCACAGCAGCAAGAGTGCCACGACCTACGCGAACAACGTGCTCCAGTACGTCTCGGCGATGAAGGCGGCCGACCCGAGCGTCAAGATCGGCGCCGTGCTGACCACCCCCGGCTACTGGCCGGACGGCATGGTCGGTCCGGGCGACGCCATGGACTGGAACCACACCGTCTTGTCGATCGCCGGCTCGAAGATCGACTTCGCCATCGTGCACGCCTACCCCACCAGCACCAGCCCGGCCGACCTGCTCACCAAGCCGCAGGCCCAGAACGCCGGCATCGCCGGCGCCGTGCGTTCGCTGATCAACCAGTACGCCGGGACCAACGCCCCCAACGTCGGCATCGCGGTGACCGAGGCGAACGCCCAGGCCTACCTCGACACCTCCCCCAACGGACTGTTCGCCCCGGACAACTACCTCACCTGGCTGGAGAACGGCGCGTTCAACGTGGACTGGTGGGACCTGCGCAACGGCACCGACTGCACGAAGGTGACCACGGTCGAGGGCGCCACCGACTACAACGACGGCGGCATGGTCTCCAGCGGCTCCCCCTGCGAGCCGGCCGCCGACATGCCCTTCCCCGCCTACTACGGCATCCAGATGATCAGCAAGCTCGGCGCGCCCGGGGACACCCTGGTCAAGGCCGCCAGCTCGTCCTCGCTGCTCACCGCGCACGCCGTCCGCCGCGCCGACGGTGACGTGGACGTCATGCTGATCAACAAGGACCCGAACAACGACGCCACGGTGAACCTCTCCTACACCGGGTTCACCCCGTCCTCCGCAACCCCGACCGTCCACTCCTACCTCAAGAACGCCCGCGGGATCGGCACGGCCCAGTCCGGCAGTGCGACCACCCAGACCGTGCCCGCCTACGGCATCACGGTCGTCCAGATGCACCCGACCAGCGCGGCCTGCCGGGTCGTCTACAACAAGAACGAGTGGCAGGGCGTCATGGTCGGCTCCGTCACCGTCGTCAACAACGGCCTCGGCCAGGTCAACGGCTGGTCCCTCGGCTTCGACTTCCCCGGCGACAACGGCATCACCAACAGCTGGAACGCCTCGGTGTCGCAGAGCGGCCGGAGCGTCAGCGCCGGGAACGTGTCCTACAACGCCGCCGTCCCGCAGGGCGGCAGCGTCCAGTGGGGCTTCAAGGCCACCTGGTCCAGCAGTGACGCCAACCCCTCCGCCTTCCGGTTCAACGGCGCCTCCTGCGCGATCGGCTGAACCCGATGAGCCGGTGGTGCCCCGGGCCCCGGACCTCTCCAGGGCCGCGGGCCCCGGGCACCACCACCCAGATCCGCACCTCCGAAAGGAACCGACCACGTGTCAGACCAGCCTCAGCCGACCGGCACCCTTCCCAACCCGGTGATCCCCGGCTTCCACCCGGACCCGAGCGTCTGCCGCGTGGGCGACGACTACTACCTCGTCTGCTCCAGCTTCGAGTACTTCCCCGGCATCCCCGTCTTCCACAGCCGCGACCTGTTCAACTGGACGCAGATCGGCAACGCCCTCGACCGGCCGAGCCAGCTGCGCCTGCCGCGCGAGTCCCCGTCCTCCGGCGGGATCTACGCCCCGACACTGCGCCACCACGACGGCCGCTTCTGGCTGATCGTCACCAACGTCAGCGGCGACGGCAACCTGCTCTTCACCGCCACCGACCCGGCCGGACCCTGGTCCGACCCGATCCGGCTGCCCGGCGTCCACGGCATCGACCCGGACCTCGCCTGGGACGAGGACGGCACCTGCTGGTGCACCGTCGCCGGCGTCTCCCAGGTCCGCCTCGACCCGACGACCGGCGAGACCATCGGCGAGCCGCAGCGGATCTGGTCCGGCGCACCCGGCGCCGCGGCCCCCGAGGCCCCGCACCTGTACCGGATCGGCGAGTACTGGTACCTGATGATCGCCGAGGGCGGCACCGAGCGCGGCCACGCCGTCTCCATCGCCCGCGGCACCTCGCCCTCCGGCCCGTTCGAGCCGTGCCCGTCCAACCCGGTGCTGACCCACCGCGGCATCAAAAACCCCATCCAGAACACCGGGCACGCCGACCTCGTCCAGGCGCCCGACGGCTCCTGGTGGATGGTGCTGCTCGCCGTCCGGCCGCGCGGCGGCACCCCGGCCTGGTACGTGCTCGGCCGGGAGACCTTCCTCGCCCCGGTCGAGTGGGTGGACGGCTGGCCGGTGGTCGGCCGGGTCGCTCCCGAACTGCCCACCCCGGCCTGGCCGCTGCACCCCGCGCCCGCAGTCCCCGCCCGGGACGACTTCGACCAGGCCGAGCTGCACCCCCAGTGGATCTCGGTACGGAGCCGTCCCGAGCACCTGTGCTCCACGAAGGAGCGTTCCGGCTGGCTCACCCTGCGCGCCGCGGGCGCCTCCCTCGACGAGAACGACGTGGTGTTCGTCGGCCGGCGCCAGCAGCACCTCGGCTGCCGGGCCCGCACCCTGATCGACCCCGCCGGGGGCCGCGGCGGCCTCGCCGTCCGGATGGACGAGGACCACCACTACGAGATCGAGGCGGCCGACGGCGAGGTGAAGGTCTACGCCCGGATCGGCTCGCTGCGCACCGAGGTCGCCACCCGTCCGGTGCCCACCGGGCCCGTGGTGCTCGGCGTGGACGTCGTCCCGCGCGAGACGCGCGGCCCGCGCACCGGCCCCGACGACGTCGTCCTCGGCATCGAGGAGCCCGACGGCACCTTCACCGTGCTCGCCGCCCTCGACGGGCGCTACCTGTCCACCGAGGTGGCCGGCGGCTTCACCGGCCGGGTCATCGGCATGTACGCCGCCGAAGGCACCGTCCACTTCGACAGGTTCGACTACGAGCCCCTCCCGCTCCCCTGACCACCCGTCAGGGGCTCCCCCACCCGTTCACCCGAAAGGGACACACCGTGAACGACGCACGACGGACCGCCCGCCCGCGCAGCCGCCGCCTCCACCGCACAGCCGGCCTCGTGGTGGCCCTGGTCACCACCGGCGCCCTGTGCGGCGGCACGGCGATCGCCGCCCCCGCCGACCAGCCCCAGGCGGCGGCCGAGGCCGCTGGCGCCAGGGTCCCGCACGACCCGATGGCCGCCGTGGCCCAGATGCAGCCCAGCTGGAACCTCGGCAACACCCTCGACGCCATCCCCGACGAGACCTCCTGGGGCAACCCGCTCACCACCAAGGCCACCTTCGACGGCCTCAAGGCCCAGGGCTTCCGCAGCGTCCGGATCCCCGTCACCTGGTACCCGCACCAGTCCGCCACCGCCCCGTACACCATCGACCCGGTGTGGATGAAGCGGGTCAAGCAGGTGGTCGACCTCGCCCTGGAGGACGGCCTCTACGTCGAGATCAACGTCCACCACGACTCGTGGCAGTGGATCAAGTACATGTCCACCGACCACGACAACATCATGGCCCGGTTCGACTCCACCTGGCAGCAGATCGCCACCACCTTCAAGGACGAGCCGCGCACCCTGCTCATGGAGAGCATCAACGAACCGCAGTTCGACGCCGCGACCGACGCCCAGAAGACCCAGTACCTGCGCGAGCTCAACACCTCGTTCCACAGCATCGTCCGCAACTCCGGCGGCAGGAACAAGGACCGCCTGCTCGTCCTGCCCTCGGAGGAGACCAACAACGCCCAGCACTGGCTGGACGACCTGTCCACCACCATGGGTTCACTCAACGACCGCAACCTGGTCGCCACCGTGCACTACTACAGCTGGTACCCGTTCAGCGTGAACATCGCCAACGACCCGACCTACGACGCCAAGGCCCAGTCGGACCTGACCGAGGGCTTCGCCCGCGTGCACGACACCTTCGTCGCCAAGGGCATCCCCGTCTACCTCGGCGAGTACGGCCTGCTCACCTCGCCCTACTCCGGCGTGGTCGAGCGCGGCGAGATGCTCAAGTACTTCGAGCACGTCAACTACGAGGCGCGGCGCAACGGCATGACCTCCGCCGTCTGGGACGCCGCCAACGACTTCCTGAACCGTTCCACCATGCAGTGGATGGTCCCCGAGATGAAGGACCTGATCCAGACGTCCTGGCGGACCCGCTCGGGCACCGCCTCCACCGACAACATCTTCCTGCCGAAGTCCGGCCCCATCACCGCGCAGACCATCACCCTCAACCGCAACGGCCAGTGGTTCGCCGGCCTCTGGCAGGACGGCCTCCCCCTCATCCCCTACCTCGACTACACCCTCGACGGCGACAAGCTCACCCTGACCGCCGACGCCCTCACCCGCCTCGCCGGGGACCGCGCCGCCGGCATCAACGCCACCCTCGAAGTCCGCTACTCCGACGGCGTCCCGTGGAAGCTCTTCGTACGCTCCTACGACAAGCCGACCATGGCCGACGCCACCGGAACGCTCGACGGGCTCACCATCCCCACCCGGTTCAACGGCTCCCTGATGGCCAACGTCCAGTCCACCTACGCCGACGGCACCGCCGCCGGCCCCGCCTCCTGGACCACCTACCAGTCGTTCGACAACCTCCGCGCCGACTACGGCGCCAACACCACCACCCTCAGGCCCGACTACGTCAAGTCCCTCAAGGACGGCGTCCCGGCGACGTTCACCTTCCGCTTCTGGACCGGCGACACCGTCACCTACACCGTCACCAAGACCGGCAACACCGTCACCGGCACCGCCTCCTGACCACTGTTCCTCACCCGCCCCGGCTGCCTCCTTCCCGGCAGCCGGGGCCCGTCACGTCCGGAGATGCCCACCCATGTTCCAGTTGCCCCCGCGCGTGCTGTTCGGCGCCGCCTACTACCACGAGTACCAGCCGTACGAGCGACTCAAGGAAGACCTCGACCTGATGGCCGGGGCGAAGTTCACCGTGATCCGGGTCGGCGAGTCCGTCTGGTCCACCTGGGAGCCTACGAGCGGCCGCTTCGACCTCGACTGGCTCACCCCCGTCCTCGACGGCGCCCACGAGCGCGGCATCGCCGTCGTCCTCGGCACCCCCACCTACGCCGTGCCGCCATGGCTGGCCCGGCAGTACCCCGAGATCGCCGGCGACCGGGAGACGGGCCGGCCCATGGGCTGGGGCGCCCGCCAGGAGGCCGACTTCTCCCACCCGGCCTTCCGCCACCACGCCGAACGCGTCACCCGGGCGATCCTCGGCCGCCACGCCGCGCACCCGGCCGTCATCGGCTTCCAGGTCGACAACGAGCCCGGCCTGCGCCTGCCCCTCAACGAGGGCGTCTTCCAGCGCTTCGTCGACCACCTGCGCCACACCTACGGCGACGTGGAGACGCTCAACCGGGAGTGGGGCCTGGTCTACTGGTCGCACCGGCTCTCCACCTGGGCCGACCTCTGGCGGCCCGACGGCAACCAGCAGCCGCAGTACGACGTCGCCTGGCGGGCGTTCCAGGCCCGCCAGACCACCGAGTTCGTCGCCTGGCAGGCCGACATCACCCGCGAGTACGCCCGCCCCGACCAGTTCGTCACCACCTGCCTCGCCTACAACCACCCGGCGATGGAGGACGACGAGATCACCGACGCCCTGGACGTCACCGCGGGGAACCCGTACTACGACATGCAGGACGCCCTCACCCTGCCCGACCCCACCCCGGACGACCACGAGCAGTGGTGGAAGACCACCGGCGTGTGGGCGCTGTACCAGAGTGCCGACCGGATCTTCTCCTCCCGCCAAGAACCCTTCCTCGTCACCGAGACCAACGCCCAGGCCATCAGCGGCACTTCGGAGAACCACCCGGCCTTCGACGGCCAGTGGCGCCAGGCCGCCTGGGCGCTCGTCTCGCGCGGCGCGCGGATGATCGAGTACTGGCACTGGCACACCCTGCACTTCGGCGCCGAGACGTACTGGGGCGGGATCCTGCCGCACAGCGGCAAGCCCGGCCGGGTCTACGCCGAACTCGCCGGTCTCGGCGCCGAGTTCCAGACCGTCGGGCCGCTGGTCGCCGGGATCGAGCCCGACGCCGACATCGCGATGGTCTACTCGATGCCCAGCAAGTGGCTGATGCAGAAGTACCCGCCGCTGGCGAAGCCGAACGGCGATCCGGACCCGACCTCCTACCACCGCATCTTCGACCCCTTCTACCGCGGTGCCTTCGAGGCCGGCCGCCAGGTGCGCATCCTGCACGCCCGCCAGCTCCACGACGCCCGGGGCGAGCGCGCGGGTCTGGCAGCCGACGAGGCCGCCCGGCGCCACCCCGTGCTGGTCGTCCCCGGCCTCTACCTCGCCGAGGATTCCCTGCTCGACTGGCTCGCGGCCTACGCCGGGGCCGGCGGCCACCTCGTCCTCGGCCCCCGCACCGGCTACGCCGACCAGGAGGCGCGGGCCCGCCACGAGACCGCCCCGCCGCGGCTGACGGCCGCCGCGGGCGTCCGGTACGACGAGTTCAGCAACCTGACCGCGGACCTCCCCGTGCGCTCCGCCCCCGGCAGTCCGCTGGACCTGACGGCGGGCGCCGTCGCGACCCGCTGGGTCGAGGGCCTCACGGCCACCGACGCCACCGTGCTGGCCGGCTACGAGCACCCCCACTTCGGCCGCTGGCCCGCCGTCACCACCCGCGCCCACGGCGCGGGCCGGGTGACCACCGTCGGCACCGTGCCCGGCCGCGACCTCGCCCGGGAGCTCGCCGCCTGGCTGGCCCCGGCTGCCGTCGGCGCCTGGCGCGACCTGCCCGCTTCCGTGACCGCGACGACCGGCACCTCCCCGGACGGACGCCGTATCCACGTGGTCCACAACTGGAACTGGCAGCCCGTCGACGTCCCGGCCCCCGTGGCGCTCACCGACGTCCTGAACGGCACCGCCGTCACGGCCGGCGAGCCGCTCTCCCTCGGCGCCTGGGACGTACGGGTGTTGGTCGCGAACTGAACGCGAAGGCGGCGCACCTGCTCGGCGGCGTCCGAGGACGAGGAACCCCGGCCGCCGCGCGGCCGGGGTTCCTCAGGACGCCGGGTACCGGTTCCCGGGTGGAGCGGGCGGAGTCAGCGCTGCAGGGTGAGCACGCCCGGCCGGTACGGCAGTTGGATGTAGGAAGTGCCGTCCGAGTTGGGGTTCCTGCCCTGGTAGAGGAGCTGCAGGTTGCAGGGGTCGACGGTCATGGTCTGGTCGGGGTTGTTGCGGACCAGGTCGCCGTGGCTGATGTCGTTGGTCCAGGTGGCACCGCTGTTGGCCAGGCCGGCGAAGGGGTTGCTCGCGGTGGCGGCCTGCGGGGTCCACGAGCCGTTCAGGCTGGTGGCGGTGAAGGAGCGGAAGTAGCGGTGCTCGTTCGCGTCCCGGGCCTCGACGATCATGAGGTACTGGTTCTGGCCCTGGACCTTGTAGACCTGGGGCGCCTCGAACAGGTTCTGCACCGTGTCGCTCATGACCGTGGTGTACGAGGAGCCGAAGTTGCCGGGGAAGTTGCCGATCGGCATGCTGGCCCGGTAGATGCTGCCGTTGTCACCGGCGAAGAACAGGTACATGTTCTGGTCGTCGGCGATCAGGGTCGGGTCGATCGGGCCTCCGGTGGGGAGGCTGCCGGTGAACAGCGCCTGCGGCGCCGACCAGCCGTTGGGGTTGGTGGGGTCGCTGGACGTGCGGTAGGTGAAGGGCCAGGCGGTGCCCCACCCAAGTGAGGCCAGCACCCAGGTGTTCTTGGGCGCGAAGTAGAACAGCTGGGGCGCCACCGCGGACGATGACATGACGGTCTGGGTGGCCGAGGCCATGTCCGACCAGTTCGTGAAGGGAGCGAATCCCATCGACTTCCACGACGTTCCGTCGGAGTAGGTCGCGTAGACCAGGTGCTTGCCGTTGTAGACCACGTCGGTGAAGTCCTTGAGCGCGGCTCCCCCGTTCACCGGCTCCGCCAGCGGACCGGTCGAGGTCCACCGGTACGTCGACGGGAGAGCACACGTGGTACCCGTCCCGGACAGGCCGGTCCACTGCTGGTTGCCGGCGCCGCTGCAGTTCCAGAGCTGCACCGCCGTGCCGTTGGCCGTACCGGCGCCCGACACGTCCAGGCACAGCCCGGACTCCACGCCGACCACCGTGCCGTCGGCGTTCACCCGCCACTGCTGGTTCGCGGCGCCGGTGCAGGACCAGATCTCCACCCGGGTGCCGGCCGTGGTGGCGTGGCCCGGAACGTCCAGGCACTTGTTGCCGTACACGGTCAGCTGGTTGGCGGACGTCACCGTCCACTGCTGGTTGGTCCCGCCCGTGCAGTCCCAGATCTGCAGGAGCGTGCCGTCGGCCTGGCCGCCGTTCGACACGTCGAGGCACCGACCGGAACCCGTACCACGCAGGGCACCGCTGGTGGCCGCCTGCGCCGGAACTGCGACGAGCATCGCCGCCAGCGCCACCACGGCCGCGACCACGGAGGTGAGCACTACGGACGGAGGTCTGCGGTTGGAACCCTGTCCGGGCATGGGGATCTCCTTCTCTGAGACGTGCAGCTTTCACACGGCTCGTTGTTGTTTACATGCGTGCAACCTGACGGCGCGCGCCAGGAGTTAGGATCGGCCGACGAGGAAGCCTCACGTCTGCCCGTGGACCTCGGAAGCCCCGCACGAGCGCTTCTCCCGGCAGGAGCGAGGGAGCGGACGCAGGGGTACACCCCCGGCCGGCCGTGGGCGGAGGTGTTGCCGTCGGCCGATTCGGCGAGGGCGGACCGCGGCTCAAATGTTAACGCTAACAATCCAGGGGCGAAGTAGGCCTCCTGTCGGCAGGCGACGAGATCTTCGATGTGAGCGGAGTCAATACCCGCCCGCCTGGGCACGTCAAGATGTCTGCAACGACTTTCGCAACCGGGGCGGCCGACCCCCACACCACGCACACCGCCGTCGCCCCGACCGGTCCTTGGGCACTACCTGCCGCAGTGTCATCTTTCGGTCGACGTGGCCGGCCTCCACAGAGCCGTGAAGATCCGCAGCAGGTTGGAGCCACTGCTGTAGGCCACTGCTTGGTGACGGAGCCCGACGCGACGCTGCCGCCCCCGTCGAGCGGTAGCACCAGCTGCTGTCGGAGATGCTGTCGTCGGTCAGCCAGTACGGGGTGGTGAGGTCCGCCGGGCCGCCTCGCTCGTAGTCGAGGACCTCGGAGAAGCCGTCGTGGTGCTCGGCGACCGGCCCGGCGAACTCGGCGTCGGCGCCGGCGAACAGCTCTACGTGACCGGCCTCCAGCCGAGCCTGCTCCTGGAGGGGCTCGGCGCTGCGGTGGAGCTGCTGCAGGGTGATTCCGCCGCCGTGCAGGACCTCATCGAGGTGCGGCGGGAGGGCCGAGGGGCGAGGAGCGCAGCGCCGCCCCCGACGCGCGGCCCGCCGTGCCTACGGGACGAGCCGGGCGGCACGGATGCCGCGTGGGGACACCCCGAGTTCACGACGGCAGGTCTTGTTGAACGCCTGGAGGTCGGGAATGCCCACCGAGGCGGCGACAGCCGGGATGGAGAGCGTGGTGGCGTGCAGGAAGTGCCGTGCCCGCTCCATCCGCCGGGCCCGGATGTAGCCGACCACCGTCTCTCCCGTGGCAACCCGGAACAGCCGCGTCAGGTGGTTGTGGGAGACGCCGACCGTCTCCGCGATCTCCGGCACCGTCAGGGGCTCGGTCAGCCGCGCCTCGATCAGGGCCACTGCGGCTGCCACCGCAGGATGGACGGCCTGCGCGCTCCGTTCCCGTGGCGGGGTGAGCCCGGCGATCCGCCACAGGGCACCCCACACCTCGGCGACCGCCCGCGCGGGCGTGTGCGGCCAGGCGGCCAACGCCTGCTGCAGCTGCACGGTGAGGAAACCCAGTTCCGGACCGGCCTGCTGGATCACCGGAATACTCCTGGCCGCTCCCCCGACTCCCAGCCGGAGGTGGACGTAGAGGTGCTCGGAGCGGCCTCGGTAGCGGTAGCGGACTTCGGTCCCGGGCGGTACGAGGCTGACCCGGCCGGGACGGATCGAGTGCTCGGTACCGTCGACCGTCAAGTCGGCCTCGTAGCCGTACAGATGGAGCTGCCACAGATCCGGCAGCGAGAACACGTCCTCGTGGCCTGCCGGCCCGTGCACGCCGGTGCCGACGGCGGCGACTTCCGGCGGCTCGTCGAGATGGGCGATGGCCGAGTGCATGGTCACGTGTTCTACCACGGCGTCCGCAGCCCGATCCAGGGGTGTGCACCTCGGCTCACCCTCGGGCGGCATGGTGATAATCGACCACAACTGGGTGAACCAGGCCCACGCGGCGGGACCGCGGGCAGGCCTAGCGTGGCCGCCATGGAGAACGAACAGGAACTGCTCAGCTCAGTACAGATGGCGCGCTTCGTCGCGCGCGGATCGCTGCGGCTGGACGCGGTGGTCCCGGCGTCGCTGAACGCCGAGGGCCTGGAGGTGCTGGCCGACGACGTGCCGCCGGTGCCGTACGGGACACCACTGTCCGCGGCCTACCCCGAAGGCTCGTTCGTCCGCAGGCTGCTCGAACTGCCGCGGGTCGCAGGGGCCCTGCGCAGCCTGGTCGGCCCCGAGCCGTGGGTGGACCACCACTTCGTGCACACGCGCGAACCTCACGGCGGCGAGGCCCAGGCGCTGCACGGGGATGCCATCATCGACGTCCGGCCGGACGCCTTCGACGTGCAGCTGATGTACTACCCGCAGGCGGTGACGCTGGAGATGGGCGGCACCCTGAGCGTGCCGGGCAGCCATCTGCGCCGGATCAACGAGTCGGACACCGGCCGCTACCAGAACCTGCGCGGCCAGGACCGGCTGGTCTGCCCGGCCGGGACGGTGGTGTTTCTGCACCACGGCCTCTGGCACGGGGGCCGGCGCAACGACAGCGACACGCTGCGCTACATGTTCAAGATCCGCTTCAATCCGACGGTGCGCCAGCAACGGCTGTGGGACACCTCGGATCTCCACGATCCGCAGGTGGACGCGGAGTTGGACGCGATGTTCCCGTGGTACGAGGGAGCGACCGGTCGCCTGGAGCGGTACAACCGCATCCTGCTGTGGCGGGCGCTGACCGGCGACGACAGCTACGACCTCGACCACTGGGTGACCAGGGTCTCCAACCGCCCCCAGGGGAAGGCATCATGACGACCGACACGACCACCACGACCGACACGGCCCGGCAGCAGGTGCTGGTGCTCTACCTGTCCAACTCCGCACTGGACTCCTCCGTCGTCGGCTGGGCGAGGTACGACGGCACCGGCCGCACCTCTCCCACCACCGGCGACAGCGACGAGCCGCCGTACAGGACAGGAGTGGCGGCGCTCCGGGACGGCTGGCGGCTGTTCCAGGCCGCTCAACTGATCCCGCCGCACCCGGGTCATGAGTACGATGTCTCCTTCCTCAAGCACGAGTTCTTCTTCGAACGGATCGTCGACGCCCCGGCAGCGGAGTGACGATGACGCCCCTTCGGGCCACGGTGACGGGTGCCGCCCCCGTGCCCCCCGGCCGCCGCACTGCCGAGGGTGCGCCCCGGCTCGCGCCGTGCACTGGATTAGGACCATCCCCTGAACGAGGACGAAATGACTGAGGCGAATCTCGTCGTGCTGTCGGCCGCTGACGCGGCCCTCACGCTCGACACCACCGGACCGGAACTGCCCCGGGTGCTGCACTGGGGCGCCGATCCCGGCTTCCGCGCCGGCGACGCCGCGCAGGTCCTCGACGCCATGGGCCGCACCCGGCACCACCAGGCCGGGAGCCTGATGCCCTCCCAGGGTCAGGGCGCGGGCTGGTTCGGACGTCCGACCCTGGCCGGGCACCGCGACGGCCGGGTCCGCCCTCCGCGCTTCGAGCTCGCCGAACCGGTCGCCGTACGCGCCGAGGACGGCCGGGGCGGCACCGTCGACGTGCGGGCCCAGGACCCCGGCGCGGGGCTCGCGCTGCACACCGAACTGCGGATGACCGAGCAGGGCGTGGTGCGGCTGCGCCACACCCTGACCAACACGGCGGCGGACACCTACACCCTGGAGGTGCTGGCGTGCGTGCTCCCGGTGCCCGCCCACGCCGCGGAACTGCTGGACTTCACGGGCCGCTGGGCCCGTGAGCGCTCCCCGCAGCGAGCCCCGCTGCGGCACGGCGTGTGGTCGAGGGAGAGCCGGCGCGGCCGCACCGGCTTCGACGCCGGACTGCTGCTCGTCGGCACCGAGGGCTTCGGCTTCCGGCACGGCGACGTCTGGGGCGTGCACCCCGCCTGGAGCGGCAACCACGTCCAGTACGCGGAGCGCCTCGCCGACGGGACGACCGTCCTCGGCGGCGGCGAACTGCTCGCCGCGGGTGAGATCCGGCTGGCGGAGGGCGAGTCGTACCGGACCCCGTGGGTGTACTTCGCTACCTCCGGCACGGGCCTGGACGGGATCAGCCGCGGCTTCCACGACCTGCTCCGCAGCCGCCCCCAGCACCCGAACACCGCCCGGCCCGTCACCATGAACATCTGGGAGGCCGTCTACTTCGACCACGACCCCGAACGGGTACGCACCATCGCGGACACCGCGGCGACGGTCGGCGTGGAGCGGTTCGTCGTGGACGACGGCTGGTTCCGCCACCGCCGCCACGACCGCGCCGGCCTCGGCGACTGGTACGTCGACGAGAAGGTGTGGCCCGACGGGCTGCGCCCGCTCGCCGACCACGTCCACGGGCTCGGCATGCAGTTCGGCCTCTGGTTCGAACCCGAGATGGTCAACCCCGACTCCGACCTCGCCCGCGCCCACCCCGACTGGTTCCTCGCCGACCTCGAACGCCTCCCGTACGAGCAGCGCACCCAGCACGTCCTGGACGTCGCGCACCCCGACGCCCACGCCTACCTGCTGGAGCGGATCAGCACCCTCGTCGGGGAGGTGGGCATCGACTACATCAAGTGGGACCACAACCGCGACCTCGCCGACGCCGTCCACGACGGTCGCCCCGGCGTGCACGCCCAGACCACGGCGGTCTACCGGCTCCTGGACGAACTGCGCGGCCGCCACCCCGGGCTGGAGATCGAGTCCTGCTCCTCCGGCGGCGCCCGCGCCGACCTCGGCATCCTCGAACGCACCGACCGGATCTGGGGATCGGACAACATCGACCCGATCGAACGCCAGGCCATCCAGCGCTGGACCGGCCTGCTCCTGCCCTACGAGCTGATCGGCTCCCACGTCGGCTCCTCCCCCGCCCACATCAGCCACCGCACCACCGCCCTCGCCTTCCGCTGCGCCACCGCCCTGTTCGGCCACGCCGGCATCGAGGCCGACATCTCCGGCTGGCCGCGGGAGGACCTGACCGCGCTCGCCGCGTGGATCGACGCCTACAAGCAGCTGCGGCCGCTGCTCCACCGCGGCGACGTCGTCCGCACCGACCACCCCGACCCGGCCGCCTGGGTCCACGGCGTCGTCTCACGGGACCGGGCCCACGCCGTCTTCGCGTACATCCAGCTGGAGACCTCCGCCGCCGAGAACGGCGCGCCCGTACGCCTCCCGGGCCTGGAGCCCGAGACCCGCTACGTCGTGCGGGTGCGCCCCGAGCTCTCCTCCCCCGAACACACCTGGCCCGCCTGGGCTCGGCGCACGGCCGCGCTCACCCTGACCGGCCGGTACCTGGCACAGGTCGGCCTGGCCGCTCCGGGCCTGACCCTCTGCCCCGGCCAGGCGCTGGTCGTCGAGGCGCAGGCACAGCCGTCGGCCTCGTAGGAGTGATCCTCCGCCCCGGCTGCAGGAGCAGGACCCCGGCAGCCGGGGCGGAGGTGTGCCGAGGGCTCCGGCGAGCTCTGGTTCACGCCGCCTCCGGCAAGTCCGGCTGGCTGCAAGCCTCTTGACGCACCGCCACCGTTTCCTTAGGTTGAACCAGGAATCGAAGCGCTTCGATCCGACTCATCCGACCGGCAACCACCGCATCGAGCCGCTCACGGAGCGCCGCGGCGAGGCGCGCCGACGGTGGAGGAAGCACTCGGGCACCAGCCGTCCCGACGGGCCCGCTCGCCCCCGACCGCCCCCGACCGCCCCCGGGCCGGCGTCTCTCGGCCGGTCGGCCCCCCTGTCCACCACGTTTCTCGGGAGCACACCCGCCATGACCACGGTCCCGTCCGACCACCGCCTTGCCCGACGCCCGTTCCCGACGGGCTTCGCCTGGGGCGCAGCCACCGCCGCCTACCAGATCGAGGGTGCCACCACCGAGGGCGGCCGGACCCCCTCGATCTGGGACACGTTCAGCCACACCCCCGGCAAGACCGAGAACGGCGACACCGGCGACACGGCGGTGGACCACTACCACCGCTTCCGCGAAGACGTCCGGATCATGGCCGACCTCGGCCTCACCTCCTACCGCTTCTCCATCGCCTGGCCCCGCGTCCAGCCCACCGGACACGGCCCCCTGTCCGACCACGGCCTCGACTTCTACCGCGCCCTCACCGACGAACTGCTGGAGCACGGCATCACCCCCGCCGCCACGCTCTACCACTGGGACCTCCCCCAGGAACTCGAGGACGCGGGCGGCTGGCCCGCTCGCGACACCGCGTACCGGTTCGCCGAGTACGCCGCCCTGACCGCCGAGGCCCTCGGCGACCGGGTGTCCACCTGGATCACCCTCAACGAGCCCTGGTGCAGCGCCTTCATGGGATATGCGGCCGGCGCCCACGCCCCCGGCCGCACCGACCCGGCGGACGCGCTGCGCGCCGCGCACCACCTCAACCTCGGCCACGGCCTCGCCGTCGGCGCGCTGCGCGCCGCACTGCCCGCCGACGCCCGACTCTCCGTCTCGCTCAACCTGCACGCCGTACGACCGCTCACCGACAGCCCGCAGGACGCGGAGGCGGCCGGCCG
Source organism: Kitasatospora sp. NPDC058162 (assembly GCF_042884005.1). Lineage (NCBI taxonomy): Bacteria > Bacillati > Actinomycetota > Actinomycetes > Kitasatosporales > Streptomycetaceae > Kitasatospora > Kitasatospora sp. NPDC058162. The sequence continues at coordinate 60,326 of NZ_JBHVUS010000028.1, read as the reverse complement.
GATCGACGCCGTCGGCAACCGGATCTTCACCAGCCCGATGCTCAAGGGCCGCTACGACGACGACCTCCTCAAGGACACCGCCCACCTGGTCGACTGGGACGCCCTGGTCCGCGACGGCGACCTCGCCGAGATCTCCCGCCCGATCGACCTGCTCGGCCTCAACTACTACTCCCCGACCGTCGTCTCCTCCCCCGCCGAGGGCCAGCGCCTCCCGCGCGAGGACGGGCACGGTACCGGCTCGCACTCGGTGTGGCCGGGCGCCGAGGACGTCGCCTTCCACCGCGCCAACGAGAACGTGACCGCGATGGGCTGGCCGATCGACCCGACCGGATTGTCCGACGCCCTCACCGCCCTGCACCGCGAGTTCGGCCTGCCCCTGCTCGTCACCGAGAACGGCGCCGCCTTCGACGACACCGTCGCCCCCGACGGCAGCGTCCACGACCCCGAGCGCACCGCCTACCTCCGCGGCCACCTCGACGCCGTCGCCGACGCCATCGCCGCCGGCGCGGACGTCCGCGGCTACTACCTCTGGTCCCTCCTCGACAACTTCGAGTGGGGCTACGGCTACAGCAAGCGCTTCGGCGTCGTCCACATCGACTACACCACCCACAAGCGCACCCCGAAGTCCAGCGCCCGCTGGTACTCCGAGGTCATCCGCCGCGGCGGACTGGACTAGGTGTACTGACCACGGAGGCGGGTGACAGGGCTCACGGCGGACCGCAGTCAGCCGCGGTCCGCCCCCGTATCCACGCGTTCCGGCGGGAAGCGCGACCGCTCCTTCCTGCGTCAGGCCTCAGGGGGTGTCAGCCGGGCCACGACGTCGGCGCCTTCCCGGACGAAGACCGGGATGCGCTCCAGCGGGGCATCGGCGTCCAGCGTCGTTCCGCCCTCCAGCACACCGCCGGTGGCCGGGTCGCACCAACGGGTGCCGGACGGCAGGTACACCCGGCGGGCCCGGACGCCCGCCTCGTACACGGGTGCCACCAGCAGGTCGGGGCCGAGCAGGAACTGGTCGTCCACCTCCCAGGCGCGCTCGTCCTCGGGGAAGTCGAAGAACAGCGGTCGCATGGGCGGGGCGCCGGTGCGGTGGGCATCCTCGGACAGGCCGTGCAGGTACGGGCGCAGGCGCTCGCGCAGCAGGAGGTGGTCGCGGAGGACGCCGTACGCCTCCGCCCCGTACGACCAGACCTCGTTCGGCCCGCCGGTCATGTCCGTGGCGAAGGCGGGGTAGTTGGGTGCGCGGTCCCCGTGCAGCCGCATGACCGGGCTGAAGGTGCCGTACTGGAACCACCGGATCAGCAGCTCACGGTACGCCGGGTCGTCGGGGTCGCCGCCGAAGAAGCCGCCGATGTCGGTGTTCCACCAGGGGATGCCGCTCATCGCGACGTTCAGCCCCGCCCTGATCTGGCGCCCGAGGGAGTCGAAGGTCGTGGGGATGTCACCGGACCACAGCAGGGCCCCGTGGCGCTGGCTGCCCGCCCACGCCGAGCGGACCAGTGACAGCGGCCGGTCCTCGCCCACCGTGCGCAGGCCCTCGGCCACCGCACGGACGTGCTCCAGCGGGTAGAGGTTCGCGGCCTCGGCGGCCGGCCCGGCCGCGTAGACGGCGCGATCGGCGATGCCCGCGGGCACGTCGGGTTCGCAGGCGTCCAGCCAGAAGCACGCCACCCCCACCGAGCGGTAGTTGTCGTTCAGCCGCCGCCACAGTTCGGCGCGGGCTCCGGGGTGGGTGGCGTCGTAGTACGCCATCGGACGGATCAGAGCCTGCCCGCTGTGCCGGGACGGCCACGGGAAGGTCAGCAGGCCGCCGCCCGCGTCCCGTACGAGGTGCCCGGCCGAGCGGAGCCCGTCGTACGCGTCGCTTCCGGGCTCGACGGTGGGCCACACCGAGACGGCGAGCTTCACTCCGACCTCCGACAGCTCCTCGACCATGGCGGCGGGGTCGGGCCACTCGCTCTCCTCGAAGCGCCAGTCGCCCATCCTCGGCCAGTGGAAGAAGTCGCAGACGATGACGGACAGCGGAAGTCCGCGTTCCTTGTACTCCCGTGCCACGGCGAGGAGTTCGTCCTGGGTGCGGTAGCGCAGCTTCGACTGCCAGAAGCCCGACGCCCATTCGGGCAGCAGGGGCGGACGGCCGGTGGCCAGGGTGTAGGCGTCCAGGATCCGGGCCGGGGTGTCACCGGCGGTGATCCAGTAGTCGATGCGCCCGCCGCCGTCGGCGGTCCACCGGGTGGTGTCGGCGCCCAGTTCGACGCGGCCGGTGGCGGGGTTGTTCCAGAGCAGTCCGTAGCCGCGCGAGGAGTGCAGGAAGGGGACGGCCGCCACGGTGTTGGCCTGGACGAGGTCGATCACACAGCCCTTCTGGTCCAGGCGTCCGTGCAGGTGCTGCCCCAGGCCGTGCAGCCGTTCGCCGGCGTAGGCCTCGAAGGACTGTTCCGTCCGGCCGCCCGCCGCGTGGACGCGGGATCCGGCGTGGTGGGTGTGCGGGCTCCGCTCGGCGAGGAGTTCGCGGCCCGACACGGCGTGGTGGAACCTCAGTCGGCCGTCCGCCGAGGCCTCGACGGCGATGCGGCCGTTGACCAGGCGGGCACAGCCGTCGTCCGAGACGGACGCTTCGGCCTGCGGGCAGGACGAGGGGGCCTCCAACGCCCCGGGGGCGGCGGGATCGATGCTCCCGGACGCGGCGCGCACCCGGAGGGCGTCCTGTCCCCAGGGCTCGATGCGGAGGACTTCTGCGGCGGTGTGCCGTTCCAGGCCTCCCGCGCGGATGCTGTAGGACATGGGTGGTTCCTCTGTTCACGTGGCGAGTGGATGCCGTCGGATGCGGGCGGATGCGGGGCCCCGTGCTTGGGGATCGGACCGTGGACGACGAAGTGCCGTACACCAGCTCCCCACCCCCAGGGGCAACTGGCCGAGCATGTGGTGGCGGCCCTCGGCGTCGGTGACGAAACCGGTGCCGCGCTCGCCCACCGTGGTCGGCACCCGGCCGCCCGCGGTGAACTTCATCGGACAGGTCCCTCCGTCCGCGCACCATGCGCGGTGATCAGACCCCGGAACCAGTCATAACTGTCCTTCGGGGTACGGGCCAGAGTGTCGTAGTCGACGCGGACCAGACCGAAACGCTGCTCGTAGCCGCGCGCCCACTCGAAGTTGTCCAGCAGGGACCACACGTAGTAGCCGCGCACGTCGACACCGGCCGCGACGGCGTCGGCGACGGCGGCGAGGTGGCCCGCCAGGTAGGCGATCCGTTCGGTGTCGTGGACGCGGCCGTCCGGGGTGAGGCTGTCGGCCTCGGCGGAGCCGTTCTCGGTGATCCAGAGCGGCGGGAGCTGCGGGTAGCGGGCGTCCAGGCCGACGAGCAGCTCGGTGAACGCGGACGGGACGACGGGCCAGCCCATGGTGGTGAGCCGGGTGCCGTACGGGTTCGACTCGGCGACGCCGATGTCCGTGGCGGTGCGCAGCCCGGGTTCGGCCTCGCGGTGCGGGGCGGCCTCGACGGTGATCGGCCGGTAGAAGTTGATGCCGACGAAGTCCAGTGGCGCGCCGATCAGTTGCAGGTCTCGCTGCTGCCGCCAGGGGCCGTCGGCCAGGCCTTCCCAGGTCTCGGCCTCGTGCGCGGGGTAGCGCCCGGCGAACAGCGGCTCGGTCCAGACCTCGTTGTGCAGGACTTCTGCCCGGCGCAGGGCGGCGAGGTCCTCGGGCCGGTCGGAGGCGGCGTGCAGGCGGTCGAGGTTGAGCGTGATGCCGACCTCCCTGGCACCGGCGGCCCGTAGCTCCCGGACGGCCAGTCCGTGACCGACCAGCAGGTGGTGGGCGGCCGCCAGGGCCCCACGGCCCTCCCGGGCGCCGGGCGCGTGCCGGCCCTCGGCGTAGCCGACGAAGGCCGAGCAGAACGGCTCGTTGAGGGTGATCCAGCGCTCGATCCGGTCCCCGAAGCGGTCGGCGGCGACGTTCGCGTACTCGGCGAAGGCCTCGGCCGTCTCGCGGACCCGCCAGCCGCCGCGGTCCTCCAGGGCCTGTGGCAGGTCCCAGTGGTAGAGCGTGGCGGCGGGTGCGATGCCGGCGGCCAGCAGTTCGTCGATCAGCCGGTCGTAGAAGTCCAGGCCCTTCGCGTTGACCGGCCCGCTGCCCTTCGGCAGCAGACGCGGCCAGGAGATCGAGAAGCGGTAGCCGTCGACGCCGAGCCCGCGGAGCAGGGCGACGTCCTCGGGGTAGCGGTGGTAGTGGTCGCAGGCGGTGTCGCCGGTGGCGCCGCCGAGGGTACGGCCCGGGGTGTGGCTGAAGGTGTCCCAGATGGACGGGCCCCGGCCGTCCTCGTCGTGGGCGCCCTCGATCTGGTAGGCGGCGGTGGCCGCGCCGAAGCGGAAGCCCGGGGGCAGTTCCGGGAAGTCCAGGGTACTCACGTCACCTCATGGGGTCTCGGGCAGTTCGGGTAGGGGTCGCGGTGGTGCGGTCACCACGTCGGCGCCAGCCCGCGCTCGCGCAGCCAGGCCAGCTGGACGGGCGGGTTCGAGCCGCAGCCACCGACCCACTGGGTGCCCTCGCCCACGCCCCGGTCCGGAGTGTCGTGGCCCTGTTGCGGACGCCGGCACGGAACTCGCTTGGGATCCCCATCGGGTGGGCTGGGCTCGGCGGTCACAAGTCGAAGCGCCTCGACGCTGACACGATCCGTACGGACCTGTCAACTACCCTGGAAAACAAAGGATTCTGCTTTTGTCCAGCCTCTTGCCCAACTGGTGACGCGTCGTTAGTCTCGCCAAAACATTCAAGCGCTTCGACGCTTCGGCGAGGAGGGGCCGCAGCACTATGCGATCCGGGTGGAACCGCAGGATCAGCGATCCCCGCGGCATCGCCGCAGGGACTGCGCGGCCGACGTCGGCGCGCTCTGCCGTCACCGCCGTCACCGCGCTCTCCCACACGGTCGGCCACCGGATGGCGGTGACGGTCCTCATCCTGGTACCACTGGTGACCGTGTACCCGTTCATACAGAAGCACCGGCGTCCGCACCGGCGCGATCAGGGGCTGAGCAGTCCGCACCGGGCCCCGCGGGCCCCACGCACCGGAGCAGTCCCTCCCCGGGCCTCCTCCACCGTACGAACGGGAACACACCTCACCCGAACCGACACGAAGGAACCACAACGATGGTGACACTCGCCGATGTGGCCAGGCACGCCGGCGTCTCGTCCAGCACGGTCAGCTACGCCCTCAGCGGCAAGCGCCGGATCTCCGACGAGACCAGGCTCCGCATCGAGCAGGCCGTCACCGACCTCGGCTACCACCCCAACGCGGGTGCCCGCGCCCTCGCCGGCAAACGCTCCCACATCATCGCCCTGGTCGTGCCGCTCAACCCCGAAGTACACGTGCCCACGATGATGGAGATCGCCATCGCCGCCACGGTCGCCGCCCGCGAACACGGCTACGACGTCCTGCTGCTCACCAACGACGAAGGCACCCAAGGCGTCCGCCGGGTCGCCGCCACCGGACTCGCCGACGGCGTCATCCTCATGGACGTCCGCCTCGACGACGACCGCATCCCCGTCCTACGGGCCCAGGGCATCCCCGCCGCGCTCATCGGCCTGCCCGACGACCCCACCGGACTCTCCTGCGTCGACCACGACTTCGCCACCGCCGGCGCCCTGTGCGCCGACCACCTCGCCGACCTCGGCCACCACGACATCGCCTTCATCGGCTACAGCAACACCGTCTACCGACGCCACGCCGGCTACGCCCAGCGCACCCTCGACGGCTTCCGCACCCACGCCGAACGACGCGGCCTGCGCTTCCTCCACCGACCCTGCGAGGGCACCTACGAGAGCACCGCCGGCACCCTCGCCCGCATCCTCGCCGACCGCCCCGACACCACCGCCTTCGTCGTCCAGAACGAAACCGCGATCGGCCCCCTCCTCAGCCTCCTGCGCGCCAACGGACGGACCGTACCCGAAGACGCCTCCGTCATCGCCATCTGCCCCGATCCGATGGCCGAACAACACTCCCCCCGCCTCACCTCCGTCACCAGCCCCCGAAAAGACCTCGGACAGATCGCCGTCGACCAGGTCATGGCACGAATCACCGCCACCGCCACCGGCAACGAACCCGAAGACCAACTCCACCTCATGGCACCAGAACTGATCATCCGCGAAAGCACCGCACCGGCCCCACAACGCAGTTGACAGCCGCAATCTCCCCCGGCGCCCCGGGGGGGTACGGGGCCTCGTCACGCACTGAACACCGAGGGGGCGGTGGGCCCACCGGGCCCACCGCCCCCTCACCTGCCGTCCGCTGCTCGGTGGCTCGGCTACTCGGCTACTCCGCCGAGAAGCAGTACACCGTCATCGAACGGAACTCCTCCCCCGGGCGCAGGACGGTGGAGGGGTACTCGGGGCGGTTGGGCGAGTCCGGGAAGTGCTGGGTCTCCAGCGCCACGCCCGCGTACGCCTGGTACGGGCGGCCGGACGGGCCGCTCAGCGTGCCGTCGAAGTGGTTGCCGGTGTAGACCTGCAGCCCCGGTTCCGTCGTCAGGCACTCGACCCGCCGACCACTGGCCGGATGGCTCAGGGCGGCGACCCGCCGGAACCCGTTCCCGTCCAGCACCCAGTTGTGGTCGAAGCCGGCTCCGGCCCGGCGGATCTGGTGGTCCCCGTCGACGACGCGGTCCCCGATCCGGCGGGCCTCGCGCAGGTCGAAGGGCGTGCCCAGGACGCCCGCGACGGGCCCGATCGGGATCAGCTCGGCATCCACCGGGAGGTAGCCGCCGGCTTCGACGCGCAGCAGGTGGTCGAGCACCGTGCCGCTGCCCTCACCGGCCAGGTTGAAGTAGGTGTGGTTGGTGAGGTTGACCACCGTCGGCGCGTCCGTGGTCGCCCGGTAGCCGATCCACAGCCGGCCGGCCGGGTCGAGCAGGTACGTCACCTCGGCGGTGAGCGCCCCCGGGAACCCCTGGTCGCCGTCGGGGCTGCGCAGACGCAGTCGCACTCCGGCCCGTCGGCCCTCCCGGACGGGCACGCCGTCCCAGAGCCGGGTGGCGAAGCCGTCCCGTCCGCCGTGCAGGGTGTGGCCGGTCGACTGGGTGGTGAGCCGGTGCACCGTACCGTCCAGCGGCAGCGCTCCGTCGGCGATCCGGTTGGCGTAGCGGCCGACCGTCGCACCGAAGTACGCGCCCTCCCCGAGCAGGTCATCCACCCGCTCGCAGCCGAGGACGACGTTCGCCCGCCGACCGTCCCGGTCCGGCACGTGCAGGGCCTGGAGGCGGGCGCCCAGGTTGAGTACCTCCGCCCGCACGCCCGCCGGCGAGCCGATGGTCCAGCGGGTGACGGACCGCCCGTCCGGCAGGGTCGCGGCGACTCCCTGGGAGACCGTCAGGTCACCCGGGGACACGAGTGCGTCGTTCGGCACGGGATTGCTCCGTTTCTTCCCGGGACTGCGGGAAAGCGGCGACGCCCGCCCGTGCGGGCGGGCGTCGGACGTCCGGTGGTGCGGGTGTGGTGCGGATGGCGCTCGTCGTGGGGCTCAGAACCCCTGGGCCAGACGGTGGTAGGCCTGGTTCCAGCGCAGTTCCTTGGTGAACCGGCGGATGGTGGTGTCGTCGTCGATCACCAGCAGCTCCACGGCGAGCATCTCGGCGAGGTCCTCCAGTTCCTCGGCGCCGACCGCGCTGGAGAGCACGGTGTGGTGCGGTGCACCGGCAGTCAGCCAGGCTTCGGTGGAGGTGCGCAGGTCCGGGCGCGGCTTCCAGACCGCGCGGGCGACCGGCAGGTGGGGCAGCGGCTCCGGCGGCGCCACGACGTCCACCTCGTTGGCGACCAGCCGGAACCGGTCGCCGAGGTCCGCGAGGCCGACCACGACCGCCGGGCCGGGCTCGGCGTCGAAGACCAGGCGGACCGGGTCCTCACGCCCTCCGATGGACAGCGGGTGGATCTCGCAGGACGGGGTGCCGGCGGCGATGCTCGGGCAGACCTCCAGCATGTGCGCGCCGAGGATCAGCTCACGGCCGGACTCCAGGTGGTAGGTGTAGTCCTCCATGAAGGAGGTGCCGCCGGCGAGGCCCGCGGAGGTCACCTTGAGGGTGCGCAGCAGGGTGGAGGTCTTCCAGTCGCCCTCGCCGCCGAAGCCGTAGCCGTCGGCCATCAGCCGCTGCACCGCGAGGCCGGGGAGCTGGCGGAGCCCGCCGAGGTCCTCGAAGTTGGTGGTGAAGGCCTTGAAGCCGCCCTGCTCCAGGAAGCCGCGCAGACCGAGCTCGATCCGGGCCGCGTAGCGCAGCGACTCGTGCTGCTCCCCACCGGCCCGAAGCGCCTGGGCGAGACGGTAGCTGTCCTCGTACTCCTTGACCAACGCGGTGACGTCGTTCTCGTCCGCGGCGTCCACGGCCGCGACGAGGTCGTTGACGCCGTAGGTGTTGACGGAGACGCCGAAGCGGAGCTGGGCCTCGACCTTGTCGCCCTCGGTGACGGCGACATCGCGCATGTTGTCGCCGAAGCGGGCGAGCCTGAGGCTGCGCAGCTCGGCGCGGCCGGCGGCGGCGCGGGCCCAGGCGCCGACCCGGGCGGAGACGGCGGGGTCGGTGACGTGCCCGGCGACGGTCTTGCGCGGCACGCCGAGGCGGGACTGGATGAAGCCGAACTCGCGGTCGCCGTGGGCGGCCTGGTTCAGGTTCATGAAGTCCATGTCGATGGACTGCCAGGGCAGGTCGACGTTGGCCTGGGTGTGCAGGTGGAGCAGCGGCTTCTGCAGGGCGTCGAGCCCCGCGATCCACATCTTCGCCGGGGAGAAGGTGTGCATCCAGGCGATCAGGCCGATGCAGTCGTCCGCGGAGTTGGCCTCCAGGCAGATCCGGCGGATGGCGCCCGCGTCCGTCAGGACGGGCTTCCAGACCACCTCGACCGGCACTGCCGACGCGCGGTTCAGGGCTTCGGCGATCTGCTGGGACTGCTCCGCGACCTGGCGCAGCGTGTCCTCGCCGTAGAGCCCTTGGCTGCCGGTCAGGAACCAGACCTGGCGGCCTTCGAGTGGCTTGGTCATGGGTGGGCTCCTTACCGGGCCTGAGGCTGGCCGTAGACGTTCTGGTAGCGGAAGTTGAGGCTGTCGATGTCCGCCTGGGCGATCGGCAGGGGCTCGCCGAGCTGGCGGGAGAGGTGGACGGTGCGGGCCACGTCCTCGCACATCACGGCGGCCTTCACGGCGGCCTTGGCGTCCTTGCCGATGGTGAAGACGCCGTGGTTCTGCATCAGCACGGCGGGCGAGCGGTGGCCCTTGAGGGTGTCCACGATGCCGCGGCCGATCGAGTCGTCGCCGATCAGGGCGAACGGACCGACCGGGATCTCCGCGCCGAACTCGTCGGCCATCGCGGTGAGGACGCAGGGCACGGCCTCGCCGCGCGCCGCCCAGGCGCAGGCGAAGGTGGAGTGGGTGTGGACCACTCCACCGACCTCGGGCAGGTGGCGGTAGACGTAGGCGTGCGCGGCGGTGTCGGAGGACGGGGCGTGCTCGCCCTCGACCACGTTGCCGTCCAGGTCGCAGAGGATCATGTTCTCCGGCGACAGGTCGTCGTAGGAGACGCCGCTGGGCTTGATGACCAGCAGGTCCTCGCCGGGGACGCGGGCGGACACGTTTCCGGCGGTCCAGACCACCAGGTTGTAGCGGACCAGTTCGCCGTGGAGGTCGCTGACCTGGCGGCGGATGAGGTCGATGGTCGCGTTCACAGGTCCTCGCTCGGTGTGGTGAGGGCGGCGTTGCGGATGTCGCGCAGGCGGTGCAGCAGCTTGTCGGCGCCCAGGCCGAAGTGGTCGTGCAGGGCCCGGTATTCGGCGAAGAGGCGGTCGTAGGCGTCGGCGTCTGCCGGATCGGGCCGGTAGGCGTCCTTCTGCACCCGGCCCATCGCGGCGGACGCGGTCCGGACGTCCGGGTAGGCCCCGGCGGCGACGGCGGCGTGGATCGCCGAGCCGAGCGCCGGGCCCTGCTCCGAGTCGGCGACCGAGACCGGGCGGCGCAGTACGTCGGCGTAGATCTGCATCAGCAGGGCGTTCTTCTTGAGGCCGCCGGTGACGATGAACTCGGTGACCGGGACGCCGCCCTGCTCCAGGGCCTCGACGATGACCCGGGTGCCGAAGGCGGTGGCCTCCAGCAGCGCCCGGTAGACCTCCTCGGGGCGGGTGGCCAGGGTGAGCCCGACGATCACTCCGGAGAGGTGGTGGTCGACCAGGGTGGAGCGGTTGCCGTTCATCCAGTCGAGCGCCACCAGGCCGTGTCCGCCGACGGGCTGGGCGGCGGCCTTGCGGGTGAGCAGCCGGTGCAGGTCCTCACCGTTCGCCTCCGCCTCGGCCAGGTAGTCGGCGGGCACGCCCTGGCGCAGCCACCAGGCGAAGATGTCGCCGACGGCACTCTGGCCGGCCTCGTAGCCGTAGGAGCCGGTGACGATGCCGTCCTGGACCACGCCGCAGATGCCGGGGACGTCGGCGAGGGTCGCGCCGTTGACCACGTGGCAGGTGGAGGTGCCCATGATGGCGAGGAGTTGGCCGTCGTCGACGGCCCGGGCGGCCGGGGCTGCCACGTGGGCGTCGACGTTGCCGGCCGCGACGGCGGTGCCCTCCGGCAGGCCGGTCCACTCCGCGGCCTGCGCGGTGAGCGTGCCGACCCGGGTGCCCAGCGGGGAGAGCGGGTGCTCCAGGCGGGTGCGGGCGAAGTCGGCGAAGTCCGGGTGGAGCGCGGCGAGGTAGTCCTCGGTCGGGTAACTCCCGTCCTGGTGGATGCCCTTGTAACCGGCGGTGCAGGTGTTGCGGCTCTCGGTGCCGGTCAGCTGCCAGACGATCCAGTCGGCGGCCTCGATCCAGCGCTCGCAGGCGCCGTAGACGGCGGGGTCCTCCTCCAGCACCTGCAGCGCCTTGGCGTACTGCCACTCGGCGGAGATCCGGCCGCCGTAACGGGAGATCCACTTCTCACCGCGGGCGTGGGCCAGTCCGTTGATGCGGTCGGCCTGGGGCTGCGCGGCGTGGTGCTTCCAGAGCTTGGGCCAGGCGTGCGGGCGGGCGGCCCACTGCGGCGTCTCGGCCAGCGGGGTGCCGTCGGCGAGCGCTGGAAGGACGGTGCAGGCGGTGAAGTCGGTCGCGATGCCGACGACCCGGGCGGGGTCGACGCCGGCGTCGGCGAGCGCGGCCGGGACGGCGATGCGCAGCACCTCGCGCCAGTCCGCCGGGTGCTGCAGCGCCCAGTCGGGCGGGAGCGGGCGGCCGGTGCCGGGCAGTTCGTGCTCGATGACGGCGTGCGGGTAGTCGTGGACGACGGTGCCCATCTCCTCACCATCCCGGACCCGGACCACCACCGCGCGGCCGGACAGGGTGCCGAAGTCGACGCCGACGACGTACTGGTCGGAGTCGTGGGCGGCAGGGGTCACTGTCACGTGGTCATCCTTCGTACGGGAAGCCTGGGTTGTGGGCTGTCGCCGGTGCGGTCCTCGACCGGGGCAGGGCGAGCCGCACCGACGACAGTCTCCGTTCCGCCGCCCCACCCTCGAGAGGCAGCGGAACGCGAAGCCGTCGGCCGGGCTCACGGAAGCGGGATGCAGTGGCCCGGCCGACGGAGTGGAAGGAGCGCTGTTGTTAACGCTCACAGAGATTGTTAGCGCTAACAAACTGCATGTCAAGGGAGGTGGACAGGACGGAGCCGAAGAGCCGGACAGGCACTGGCCGGCCGGTACCCGCCTGGTGCACGCGGCTACCGGCCACCGGCGCACCGGGCTCAACGACGGGCGGACGGCCCCACGCTGCGCCGCAGCACCAGTTCCGGGGAGACCTGCACCTGGGCCGGAGGGGATGCGGCACCCTCCAGCTCTCCGACGAGCAGCTCCAAGGCCCGTCTGCCGAGCTCGCCGAAGTCCTGCCGCACCGTGGTCAGCGGCGGGGTGAAGTAGGCGGCCTCCGGAATGTCGTCGAAGCCGATCACGCTGATCTCCTGCGGGACGTGCCGACCTGCCTCGTGGAAGGCCCGCAGCAGGCCGAGAGCCATGTGGTCGTTGGCACAGAAGACGGCAGTGACGTCGCGCAGCCGGGCGATCCGAAGCCCCGCCTGGTAGCCCGAGCGGGCGCTCCAGTCGCCCCGCTCCACCTCCGGCACGGGGGCCCCGGCCGCCTGCAGCGCGAGGCGCCAGCCCTCCTCCCGGTCCTGGCTCTCCAGCCAGTTGGCCGGCCCCGCCAGGTGGTGCACGGTGCGGTGGCCCAGGTCCAGCAGGTACCCGGTCGCCTCTCCCGCACCGTAGCGATTGCCCACCGAGACCATGGGCACCCGGGTCTGGTCGCCCGAACCGACCGCGACCAGCGGCACCGAGCTGGAGAGCCGGGACACCGCGCTGACCGCGGAGGTCTGCGGCGCGATCACCACGACGCCCTCCACCCCTTGGTCACGCAGCCGGTCGACGGCTTCCTGGACCGAACGGCCGTCCAGGGAGCGCAGACTGGTCACGCTCACGAAGTACCCGGCGCTGCGCGCGGCCCGCTCGATGCCGTCCAGCATCGAGGCAGGGCCGTAGAGGGTCGAGTCGAAGCTGACCACCCCGAGGGTCTGCGACCGACGGGTCACCAGGGCCCGGGCGGCGGAGTTGGGCCGGTAGTCCAGTTCCCGTATCGCGGCCAGCACCCGGTCCCGGGTGTCGGGCCGCACGTGCGGAGCCCCGTTGAGCACCCGGGACACCGTCTGGTGGGAGACACCCGCCAGTTTCGCCACGTCCGCCATCACGGGCTGGCGCTGTTCCGCCCCGGTGCTGTCGGTTCCCACTCGTCGTCCCCTCCTAGGCTGTGGACCACAGTACGCGACCAGGTCCAGGCCAATCCGTCACCCTCGGTTCAACCGTGGTTTCTCTTCATACCAGTCCCTCAGGGCGCTGACATGTGCCAATACCGCCAAGTTAACGCTCACGCCTCATCCGCGGGGGTACTTGCCCGCTTCGTCCTCCCGCTCCCGGTCGGCGACCGCATCCGGCGAGCGGTCCGGTACGCAGCGCATCCGGATCACCGGCGCGGTTCGAGGAGGACCGGGTTGGTGAGGGCCGCCACGGCGCCTTCGGCGTCACGGACCTCGGCACGGGCGAAGAGCGCCTGCGCCGCTTCCGCCGCCCCGACCCGCCACTCGACGGTGTCCGCGCCGGTGCGGGGCGGTGCGGCCCCGCGCACCCGGCCCTTCGCGGCGTGCAGGCTCACCGTGCCGACGGGCACGCCCTGCGGCTCGGCCCGTACGACGGCGCCCGACTCGTCGCCGACCGTCAGCGCTTCACCGATCCCGAACGGATGCTCCGCCACGCACAGCCCACCGCCCCCGCGGACCTCCGCCGGCCGCCGGTCGATCGCGCCGTCCGCGGCGCCGTAGCGCCAGTCGACCACCTGCCCCGGCCGGAGCCCGAGGGCGAGCCAGCGCCCGTCCCGACTGGTCACCTCCTGACCCGGTACCACCAGCAGGTCGCGATCCGCTCCCTGCTTCCGACCAGCCTGCAGACAGCGGGAGTTGTGCTCGGGTGACGACGATGGAGTCGAGCCCCGCCCCGCGTGCGGCGGCCAGCAGCTGTTGCGGCGTCAGCTCCCCTCCGTTCGAGGCGGCGGAGTGCGCGTGGCAGTCACCCTGGTACCAGCCCGTTCCCTCGTTCATGGCCGTCCCGGCAGCCTAAGGGCGTGTCGTTCGGATCACGCCTGGCGAACGTGATCCGAAAGACACGCCCTGGGCCCCGGCTCCGCGTGCTCGCGGAACCGGGGCCGGACCCGGGGCCGACCCGGGTGAGCGCTACCCGAGGGCCCACTTCTGGTTGTCGCCGCCCCAGCAGCTCCACAGCTGGACGGGTGTGGCGTCGGCGGTGAGCGCCCCCGCGACGTCCAGGCAGCGGCCGGACTGGACGCCGGTGACGCTGCCGTCGGAGTCGACCTGCCACTGCTGGTTGGCCCCGCCGTTGCACGGCCAGGTCACCACCTTGGTGCCGTCGGCCGTCCCGCCGCCGTACGCGTCCAGGCACAGCGTGCTGCCGGAGATGTCCACGGTGAGCTGTCCACCGGCGGTGCGGGTCCAGGTCTGGTTCGCCGCGCCGGAGCAGCTGTAGATCTGCGCCTGCACCCCCGGCGTGGTGGAGGCGCCCGGGACGTCCAGGCACTTGCCCGAACCGGTGCCCCGCAGCGCCCCCGTGCCGACCGCCGGGGAGTTGGCGTACCCGGCGGCGACGACGTTGGCCTGGACGGCGTTCTCGGTGGCCTCCGAGGGGTAGCCGGAGGTCATCACGCCTTCGTAGAAGGTGCCGCGGGCGCCCTTGCTGTTGTCACCGCCGATGCCGAGGATGATCGCTCCCTCCTTGTGCATCGGGTTGTAGCCCGAGGCGTTCGGGCGCGGCCCGGAATAGAAGGTCGACAGCCCGCCGGACTGGGCGTCGCCGGCGCGGATCGCCCACTGGTTCGGCGCGCCCTTGACCATGGCCGTCAGGTAACGGTGGTTCACCGTCGGGTCGTTGGCGTTGTAGCGGGTGTCGGCCCCGGAGAACAGGCCGTTCTCCAGGTCGGCCATCACCCAGGGGCCCGGCCCGGAGCCGTAGCCCCAGACCTTGATGTTGCCGAAGTAGATCGCCTCCATGTGGCCGTTGCCGGTGTCGTTGCTGCTGGTCTCGGCGTTGCCGTAGTCGAAGCAGCAGCCGCCGTTGTAGTGGGTGCCGTCGAGGATCGCGTACATCCCCTCGGGCTGGTCCCCGGTGGCGACGCCCGAGGTGTGGTTGTTGCGGTAGCCGGTGCCCGGTGCGACGTACACGCCGTAGGCCCGGTGGCCGTTCAGCGTGGTGGGCGCCAGGGTCGCGTTCGCGAGGTTGTCCGGGCCGGGCGCGGCCCCGCCCCCGGGTGCCTGGGTGAGGTGGTTGTCCCGCCCGCTCTGGTCGTAGATCACGGTGATCACGCAGGTGGTGCCCGCGCAGAAGGCGTCCTGTGCGGCGGCGTCGGCATAGCCGCCGGCGCTCAGCGGTTTGATGTCCCGGAGCGCCTGGTCCGACGCGCGCCGGACTTGGTACAGCGCCCCGCTGTAACTGCCGTAGAGCGCACGGGTGGTGCTGTGCGCGGCCACGCAGGGCGTGCCGCCGGCCGCGTAGAGGTCGCACGGCCCCTGGGTGGCGGCCTGGGCCGCACCGCTCGTCGCGGTGGCGCCGGCGAGGGCGCCGACGAGGACGGCCAGCGCCGCCCCGGCCCGGGCGAGGCTGCGCAGCGCGCCGCGCCTCCGGGTCGTCCCGCTGTTTTCACTCATGGTGTCTCCCTGCTCATGGTCGAGCGCGGCCAAGGGGAATGTGAGCGCTAACAATCCGCCCCGCGACAGCTTCCGACCGGGGCGGGTGGTCGAGGTTCCTGGCCGGTGACAGTGCCCGCCCCGACCGTGTCCCGTCAAGACCTTCGACACACCACGCCCGACATCGAACCCGGGGAGGCGCCGATCCGGAACGGAAACCTCGATCCTCCGCCACTTCTCCACCGCTGCAAGGAGGTTGGCGATGATCAAGGCGAGCTCTCACACTCCGACACCGGTCGCGACCGCACTCGGATGACGGTCCGTCACGGTCTTCGTCCGCCTCCGCGGGTACCGCGGAGCCCCGCCGCACCCGCAGCTGCGGGACCAGGGGGAACCGGGCTCGCGACAGTGGGGGCACGACGGGCAGCCGCCGTCCGGCGAACGCTCGCGCCGGGCCCCGACCCGCGAGCCCCCACCCGGCGAACACCCCGCGCGACGGACCGACCACCGGCTCCCCCATCGGGCACCCGTCCGGTCCGCGCCGCCGATGCTGGGGGTGCTTGACATGCGCCCGCGCCGTCATCGCGCCGTCCACGGGTCCGGCCGCCCCCACGAGAGGGAGACCCGATGCGCTCCGGCGCCACGCGGCACTCGCCGCCCGCCCCCGGCCGTCGCCGGGCCGGCCGCCACCGTCGCACCGGTCGGCGCGAGCACCGGCAAGGCCGCCGCCCGGACCGCAGCCGCCGAGTACAGCCCGGCCGAGTCCGACGGCTCCGGCGGCTCGTCCATCGCGGGCAGCCCGGTGCAGGACGTCACCCCCGACGGCTCCGGCGGCTGTGCCTCCGATCGAGCCGCGTGCCTCCAGCCCGTCGGCCCGACCCTCGACGCCTACGGGCCCGACTCCGGCCGGCGGCGCCCCCGGACCGACAGGTGCCCGCTCCCCGATCGCCGACGGGGGACGACGCCGCGCATTCCCATCCATGATGACCACTCGATGTGCACCTCACGTTCACTCAGCACCTCCCTGGGCACCTCCCGGCCGAGGGGGCGCGCACCTGCGGAGCGGTCGTTGACGGATCGCGATCCAACGGTGATCTAACCCCCCTTGACGCCATCGTTGTTAGCGTTAACACTTCATGTCACGCCAGGCCAGAGCTACCACCACCCCGACGCACCACAGCGTGAAGGACCGCTCCGGTCGGCGCCGCTCGACCGCTCCCAGTCGCCCAGTCAGGGGTGCGCTGCTCCGGTCGCGGACCATCACCATGGAGGAAACACGTGCGGAAGCTTTCAGCGGGTCTCGTCGCGGCCGGCCTGACGCTCTCGTTGGCGGCCTGCGGCCAGAGCTCCAACGGAGTCGGCGACGGGGCCGCCAAGGGTGACGCCAAGGGCGGACTCATCGGCATCGCGATGCCGACCAAGTCGTCGGCACGCTGGATCGACGACGGCAACAACATGGTCAAGCAGTTCCAGGCCAAGGGCTACAAGACCGACCTGCAGTACGGCGACAACGTGGTGGAGAACCAGGTCTCCCAGGTGGAGAACATGATCACCAAGGGCGCCAAGCTGCTGGTGATCGCCGCCATCGACGGCTCCTCCCTCACCAACGTGCTGCAGAAGGCCGCCGACGCGCACATTCCGGTGATCTCGTACGACCGGCTGATCCGGGGCACCCAGAACGTCGACTACTACGCGACCTTCGACAACTACAAGGTCGGTGTCCTCCAGGGCGGGTACATCGCCGACAAGCTCGGTCTCAAGGACGGCAAGGGCCCGTTCAACATCGAGCTCTTCGCCGGCTCGCCGGACGACAACAACGCGACCTTCTTCTTCAACGGTGCGATGAGCGTCCTCAAGCCGTACATCGACCAGAAGAAGCTGGTCGTGCAGAGCGGCCAGACCGACTTCAACCAGGTCGCCACGCTGCGCTGGGACGGCGGCCTCGCCCAGTCCCGGATGGACAACCTGCTCAGCAAGGCCTACACCGGAGCCCACGTCGACGCCGTGCTCTCGCCGTACGACGGCATCTCGATCGGCATCCTCTCCTCGCTCAAGGGCGTCGGCTACGGCACCGCCAAGTCCCTGCCCGTCGTCACGGGCCAGGACGCCGAGCTGGCCTCGGTGAAGTCGATCATCGCGGGCGAGCAGACCCAGACCGTCTACAAGGACACCCGCCAGCTCGCCAAGGTCGCCGTGCAGATGGGCGACGCGCTGCTGACCGGCGGGAAGCCCGAGGTCAACGACACCACCCAGTACAACAACGGCGCGAAGGTCGTTCCGGCCGAGCTGCTCCAGCCGGTCAGCGTCGACAAGGACAACTACCAGAAGGTCCTGGTCGACAGCGGCCAGTACACCGCGGACCAGCTCAAGTAGCCGGTGGGGCCCGTTCGACGGGCCCCACGCCGAACCGGCGGTGCGGCGGCGCCCGGGCAGAACCCCCAGGCGCCCCATGGATCCCCACCGCACCGCCCCGAACGATACGGACGCACAAGCATGGCTGGACCCGTTCTCGAAATGCGGTCGATCAGCAAATCGTTCCCCGGTGTCAAGGCACTCTCCGAGGTCAACCTGACCGTGGCCGCCGGCGAGGTGCACGCCATCTGCGGTGAGAACGGCGCCGGCAAGTCCACCCTGATGAAGGTGCTCAGCGGGGTCTACCCGCACGGCGGGTACGAGGGCGAGATCCTCTTCGAGGGCGAGCCCTGCCGCTTCAAGGACATCCGCGCCAGTGAGCAGCGCGGCATCGTCATCATCCACCAGGAACTGGCCCTGGTGCCGTACCTGTCCATCGCCGAGAACGTCTTCCTGGGCAACGAGCACGCCACCCGGGGCATCATCAGCTGGCATCGGACGCTCACCCACGCCGCCGAGCTCCTGCGGCAGGTCGGTCTGGCGGAGAGCCCGCACACCCGGATCGCCGACCTCGGCGTGGGCAAGCAGCAACTGGTCGAGATCGCCAAGGCCTTGGCCAAGAAGGTCAAGCTGCTCATCCTGGACGAGCCGACCGCCGCGCTGAACGACGAGGACAGCCGCAAGCTCCTCGACCTGATCCTGGAGCTCAAGGCGCAGGGCATCTCCTGCATCATCATCTCGCACAAGCTGAACGAGATCGCCCGGGTCGCCGACGCCGTCACCATCCTGCGCGACGGGCAGACCATCGAGACCATCGCGATCGGCCCGGAGGGCATCTCCGAGGACCGGATCATCCGCGGCATGGTCGGCCGGGACCTGGAGCACCGCTACCCCGAGCGCACCCCGGACATCGGCGAGGTCGCCTTCGAGGTCGAGGACTGGACCGTCCGGCACCCGATCGACCAGCAGCGCACCGTGGTGGACGGCGCCTCCCTGAACGTGCGGCGCGGCGAGATCGTCGGCGTCGCCGGCCTGATGGGCGCCGGCCGCACGGAGCTCGCGATGAGCGTCTTCGGCCGCTCGTACGGGCGTTGGGGCGGCGGGCGGGTGCTGCTGCACGGCGAGGAGATCCGCACCCGGACGGTGCCGGAGGCGATCGGGCACGGCATCGCGTACGTCACCGAGGACCGCAAGCACTTCGGCCTCAACCTGATCGACGACATCAGCCGGAACATCTCGCTGAGCGCGCTCGGCAAGGTCGCCCGGTACGGCCGGGTCGACCGGCACGAGGAGAGCAAGGTCGCCGAATCGTTCCGGCAGACCATGAACATCAAGGCCCCGACGGTGTTCACCCGGACCGGCACGCTCAGCGGCGGCAACCAGCAGAAGGTCGTCCTCAGCAAGTGGATCTTCGCCGAGCCGGAGGTGCTGATCCTCGACGAGCCCACCCGGGGCATCGACATCGGCGCCAAGGCGGAGATCTACACCGTCATCGCCGAACTGGCCGCCCAGGGCAAGGCCGTGCTCGTCATCTCGTCCGAACTCCCCGAACTCCTGGGCCTGTGCGACCGGATCTACACCATGGCCGAAGGCCGGATCACCGGCGAGGTCGCCCGTGCCGACGCCACCCAGGAATCCCTCATGCGGCTCATGACCATGAGCGCCGCATCCAGCAACGAGCAGGTGTGAGGCATGGCCCAGACCGAGATCATCCCGGACTCCGCCCCGAACGGGCCCGAGCCCGCCCCGAGCCCGTCCATCGGTGCCGCCCTGGCCAGCGCGCTGCGCGGCAACGTACGCCAGTACGGCATGCTGGTCGCCCTCGCGCTGATCGTGCTGCTGTTCCAGGTCTGGACCGACGGCATCCTGCTCCAGCCGCTCAACATCACCAACCTGATCCAGCAGAACGGTTACATCCTCATCCTGGCGATCGGGATGATGATCGTCATCATCGCCGGGCACATCGACCTGTCGGTCGGCTCACTGGCCGCCTTCGTCGGAGCCGCCGCCGCGGTGATGATGGTCGAGCACCACATATCGTGGCCCGTGGCGATGCTCATCGCGCTGGTGATCGGCGCGCTCGCCGGCGCCTGGCAGGGCTTCTGGATC
The DNA here is from genome assembly GCF_042884005.1 of Kitasatospora sp. NPDC058162. Classification (NCBI taxonomy): domain Bacteria; kingdom Bacillati; phylum Actinomycetota; class Actinomycetes; order Kitasatosporales; family Streptomycetaceae; genus Kitasatospora; species Kitasatospora sp. NPDC058162. The sequence goes on along the minus strand of NZ_JBHVUS010000028.1, from coordinate 40,646 downwards.
GCCTACCTCGGCATCCCGTCGTTCATCGTCACCCTGGCAGGCATGCTGCTGTTCCGCGGCGGCACCCAGATCGTGCTGCAGGGCCAGTCGGTGGCGCCGTTCCCCAAGGGCTTCCAGAGCATCAGCAGCGGCTTCCTCCCCGAGGTCGGCCCGCACACCAACTACCACAACCTCACCCTGCTGCTCGGTCTCGCGGTGCTGGCCGTGGCGGTCGTCCAGGAGCTGCGCGGCCGGCGGCAGACCGCCTCGTACGGGCTGGAGGTGCTCCCGCTCGGGCTGTTCCTGGCCAAGCTCGCCGTGATCACGGCGGCCGTGCTGGTGTTCACCCTGCTGCTGGCCAGCTACCACGGCGTGCCGATCGTCCTGCTGATCCTCGGCGCCCTGCTGGTCGGCTTCGGCTACCTGATGCGCAACTCGATCATCGGCCGGCACACCTACGCCATCGGTGGCAACGAGGCCGCGGCCAAGCTGTCCGGGGTGAAGAGCAAGCGGGTCGTCTTCCTCGCCTTCGTCAACATGGGCGTGCTCGCGGCGCTCGCCGGGCTGGTCTTCGCGGCGCGGCTCAACGCCGGCACCCCGCAGGCCGGCATCAACTTCGAGTTGGAGGCGATCGCCGCCGCCTTCATCGGCGGTGCCTCCGCCAGCGGCGGTGTCGGCACCGTCATGGGCGCGATCATCGGCGGCCTGGTGCTCGGCGTGCTGAACAACGGCATGTCGCTGGTCGGTGTCGGCACCGACTACCAGCAGGTGATCAAGGGACTGGTGCTGCTCGCAGCCGTCGGGTTCGACGTCTACAACAAGCGCAAGGCCGGTTCCTGACCCTGGCCGGGGGCTCGTAGGCCGCAGGGCGGGCGCGGTGTTCTCCACACCGCGCCCGCCCTGCCACGTGTCCGTGACCTGGCAGGAATTCGGCAGGAAACTGCGAGCACCTCATCGACTCCTGCGCCGGGCCGGCCACCCCGCTGTCGGCCGCCGCTCCCGGACTGCGCATCCCCGCCACCAGCCGCCACACCCGACGGCCTGCCGCGCCACCGGCTGCCGATGGCCGTCCGGGCGCACGACCGGGAGAGGGGTGCCCCTCGGGAGAGAGGCACCCCTCAGCGGGCGATTCCGGGGTCAGTGAGCCAGCAGCACCAGGACGAGCACGACCAGGGCCGGCACGGTCTGCACGAAGAGGATCTTCCGGGAGGAGGTCACGGCGCCGAAGATGCCGGCGACGGCCACGCAGGAGGCGAAGAAGACCCGCACCTGGAAGCCGACCGGGTCGGAGGCGAACGCGCCCCAGAGCAGACCGGCCGCCAGGAAGCCGTTGTACAGGCCCTGGTTGGCGGCCATCGCCTTGGTCGAGACCGCGAACTGCTCGGTGGTCCCGAAGGAGGCCCGGGCCCGGGGAGTGGTCCAGAGGAACATCTCCAGGACCAGGATGTAGACGTGCAGGAGGGCCAGCGCGACAACCGCAATCACGGCAACTGTGGACATAGCGGGCATAGTACGCGTAGGAGTGGGCGCGATCAGGTGCATGTGATGCGTGGACCGGCATTTTGTTCAGGCCCCTGCGCAACCGTCAAGCCCGGACGCGGTCCGAAGAATTCCCGACCGCGCGGCAACCTCTTCCGCACCGGCGGCAACTGACGGGTGACACCGAGGGTGGAACGCCCACGGCGCCCCGAAAAAAACCTGCACCGGAACGGCAACCTTTCCGTCTCCGGCGACCACTGGTCAGCGCAACGTCGAACCGACCCACCGAAACGGACCGGAATGAAGGCAACGAGGCACGCCGCCCCACAGTGGAACCGCGGGCGTCGGCTGATCCTGGGCATACCCTTGGCGCTGGTGGCGATCGGCGTGCTGGCCCTCCTGGCCTTCGCACTGCTGCCGGGCAGCGGGGGCGGCGGCGCCTCCGCCGAGCCGGCCGCCGCTTCCGGGACCGCCACCCGGCCCAGCACCCAGCCCGACGCCCCGGCCGGGGATCCCACGCCCGCGACGGCACCGCCGTCGGCCGCCACCCCTCCGCCCTCGGCCACCGCGACCCCCTCACCGTCGGCCACCACCTCCACGCCGAAGCCGTCGGGCCCCCCCGCCTCCCCGCCCCCCTCGGCCGCCACCGGCAGTGCCCGCAGCGCCCCGGCCCCGGCGTCCCCGGCCACGGCGTCCCTGGCCGGGCGGATCAAGCCCGGGACGGGCTACCAGGGCGTCGCGACCTCCTACGACGCCGCCGACGGCAACGGCGCCTGCTCGTTCGGGCCCTCCGACGACATGATGGTCGCGGCGATGAACTTCACCGACTACGAGAGGTCCAGGGCGTGCGGGGCGTCCGTGCTGGTCCGCGCCGCCAACGGGGCGAGCGTCACGGTGCGGATCGTCAACGAGTGCCCGCTGCCCTGCGCACCCGGGCAGCTCGACCTGAGCCACCAGGCCTTCGGCAAGCTCGCGGACCTCTCGGTGGGCCGCCTTCCGATCACCTGGAGCCTGCTGAGCCCGGGCACGGCGCCCGGCACGATGTCGATCCGGTACAAGCCCGGGTCCTCGCAGTGGTGGTGCGGGATCCAGGTGATCGGGCACCGGAACCCGGTGGCGGCTCTGGAGGTCCAGGCCGGAGGCAGCTGGCGGCAGCTGACCCGCACCGACTACAACTACTTCCTCTCCCCCGACGGCAGCGGATGCGGCGGATCGCTCAGGGTCACCGACATCTACGGGGAGCAACTGACCGTTGACGGGATCGCGGTGAAACCGGACGTCGTCCAGCCGACCCGCGTCCAGTTCGCCCGGCATTGACCACGCTGCTCGCCCGGCGGCGGGTGGTCGCCGGCCGGGGCGACCACCAGCCCGCCCCGGAGGAGGGCGCTGCTAGGCTCATGCCGCTTGTTAACGATCACATTGCAGGGAGAGGGCGATCAGGGGGCATGCTCCTCGATGATGCGTTCAATGATGCGTCCGTGGAGTTCCACGACTTCTTCGAACGCCACTACGCCGAACTCGCCCGTCTCGCCCACCTCTTGACCGGCGAGACGGACGCGGCCGACGACATCGCCGCAGACGCGCTGATCGCGCTGTGGCAACGCTGGGACCGGCTCCGCGCTGCCGAACACCCGCTGGCCTACGCCCGCGGGGTGGTCGCCAACATGGCCCGGGCCCGGATCCGCAGCGCGATCCGCGAGCGGCGGCGCGTCCTGCTGTTCTGGTCCCGCAGCCCGGAGAAGACCTCAGGACCCGATGTCGCGGCCGTGCTCGACGTCCGCGAAGCGCTCGACCGGCTACCGTTCCGCAAACGGGCCTGTGTGGTGCTGCGCCACGCCTTCGACCTGTCGGAGAAGGACACCGCGGCGGCGCTCGGCATATCGGTCGGTACGGTGAAGAGTCAGACCTCGAAGGGAATGGCCGAGTTGCAACGCGCCCTCGGTGCAGAAGCCGTCGGCGAACTGGTGGCAGGAAGGAGGAACCGGTGAACGAGCACATCACCCAGCAGCTGCGCGAAGCCGCCGAGGCTTACCGACCCGACCGTGCGAGGATGCTGGCCCGCGTCCAGCGCGGCGCGGCCGGTCCAGCACCCCGTCACCGCACGCGCTCGGGCCTGAGGTCATGGCCCAAGGCCGCGATCGCCGGCCTGGCCGCCGCCGGCATCCTGGCCACCGGCGGTCTCGCCGTGGCGGGAATCGCCCAGGCTCCGCCGCCGTCGGAACCCACCACCGCTCCGGCCGCCCCCTCCCCCACGGCCACACCGACGCCGACCCGGTCGGCGCCCCCGGTCACCACCGCCCCGGCACCGGTCCCCGCCCCTGCCACCGCCGCCCCGACCAGCCCGCATCCGACCCCGTCGGCCGGCAGCCGGGCCCAGAACGGGTCGCTCTGGTCGGAGGGATCGATCGACCCGCACAGCACTGTCTACTGGGGCCAGGACAACCTCCTCCTCAGGACCACCCAGCCGCTCACCTCGCTCACCGTGGAACTGCGCGTCGCCCAGACCGGCGGCGTCCGGGACACCGGCAACTGGCGGACCCTGCCGGTCGACGACTTCACCGTCACCGTCCAGGAGTCCGGCGGCGCCCTGGTCTACCGCTGGGTCCTCAAGCCGGGCCGCACGGTACCGGCGGGAGAGCACGAGTTCGCGAGCCAGTACAACCACGCCACCGGCGTGCGCGCGGCCGGCGGCGACGGCTACCGCGTCGAGGCCCAGTCGACGGGCGGCACCGCGTCCGTCTGGGGAGGCTTCACCCCGGCCCGGTGAGGGGCCGGCCCGGAGAGGCCGGCCCGCCATCACGGGCCCGTCCTCGAACTCCCTCTTGCGGGGCTGGAGTTCGAAGACGGGCCCGCACGGCAACCCGCCACCCCGGACACGACCAGGGCGCCCGCTCGTCGGAGCGGGCGCCCTGAACCTTTGCGGGCCGTCGGATCAGGCGCCGACCAGCGCCTTCTCGTCGACCGGGGATCCCGGAGCCGCCGGGGCGGCCTCCCTCCGCATCCCCTTGAGCAGGACCACCACCGCCGTGGTGACCACCGTGCCCGCCACGACCGCGAGCAGGTAGAGGAACGGACTGCCGATCAGCGGCAGCACCCAGATCCCGCCGTGCGGGGCGCGCAGGGTGGAGCCGAAGGCCATCACCAGGCCACCGGCCGTCATGCTGCCGACGATGTTCGCCGGGATGACCCGCAGCGGGTCCGCCGCCGCGAACGGGATCGCGCCCTCGGTGATGAACGAGGCGCCGAGCACCCAGGCCGCCTTGCCGTTCTCCCGCTCCTCAGGGGTGAACAGCCTGCGCCGGACGACGGTGGCCAGGGCCATGCCCAGCGGCGGGGTCATGCCGGCGGCCATCACCGCGGCCATCACCTTGAGGCTGCCGGCGTCCGGGGTGGCGCCCGCGGTGGTGAGCGCACCGGCCGCGAAGGTGTAGGCGACCTTGTTGAGCGGACCGCCCATGTCGAAGGCCATCATCGCGCCGAGCAGCACGCCGAGCAGGATCGCGTTGGAGCCGGAGAGGCCGTTCAGCCAGTCCGTCAGGCCGCTCATCGCCGAGGCGATCGGCGAGCCGACCAGCACGAACATCAGGAAGCCGACCGCCGCCACCGACAGCAGCGGGATCACAACCACCGGCATGATGCCGCGGACCGCCTTCGGCACGTTCCAGCGGATCATCCACAGCACCAGGAAGCCCGCGGCCAGGCCCGAGACGATGCCGCCGAGGAAGCCCGCACCGACCGCCACCGAGATGGCACCGCCCGCGATGCCGGCCGCCAGTGCCGCCCGGTCCGCGATCGCCCAGGCGATGTACCCGGAGAGGATCGGGACCAGGAAGCCGAAGGAGGCCTTGCCGGTCTGGAACAGCATCGCCGCCCAGCTGTGCGAGGAGGTCCAGTCGAAGTGGCCCAGCACGGACGGCGCGGAGGCGATCCGGTACCCGCCGATGGCGAAGGCGAGGGCGATCAGCAGACCGCCCGCCGCGACGAACGGGATCATGTAACTGACGCCCGTCATCAGGTACTTGCGCAGTCGCTGGGCCCAGTGCTCGCCCGTCGGCGCGCTCGCCGCGGTGACCGGGGCGGCACTCGATCCGGTGCCGGCCTCGGCGACCAACCCGGCCGCCTGCGCGATCAGGTCGTCGGCGCGGTTGACGCCGGCCTTCACGCCCACATCGACGGTCGGCTTGCCGACGAACCGGGCACGGTCCCGGACCTCGACGTCATGGGCGAAGATCACCGCGTCGGCGGCCGCGATCACCTCGGGGGCCAGCACCGTCACCCCGGCCGACCCCTGGGTCTCGACCTGGATGTGGACGCCCGCCCGGGCGGCGGCCAGTTCGAGGGCCTTGGCGGCCATGTAGGTGTGGGCGATGCCGGTCGGGCAGGAGGTCACCGCGACCAGCCGCAGCCCGCCTTCGGCGACGTCCGCCTCCGAAGCGGTGGCCGTCTCCGAAGCAGCGGCCGGGTCCGGCTCAGGAGCGGCAGCCGCCACGGGAGCGGCCGCCGGTGCCTCCTCCCCGTTGACCAGGGCCGCGACCGCGGCCGGGCTCTCGGCCTCGCGCAGCGCGCCGGTGAACGCGGGGTCCATCAGCCGTCCGGCCAGCGCGGCGAGGATCTGCAGGTGGGTGTCGTCCGCACCGGCCGGTGCCGCGATCATGAAGATCAGGTCGGCGGGCCGGCCGTCCGGGGCGTCGAAGTCCACGCCCCTGGTCCTGCGGCCGAAGGCCAGGCTCGGCCGGGTCACGTGGGGTGATCTGCAGTGCGGGATGCCGATCCCGTCCCCCATCCCGGTCGGCGCCTGGGCCTCGCGGGCGGCCACGTCGGCGAGGAAGCCGTCGAGGTCGGTCACCCGGCCCTCGGCGACCAGCCGTTGGGCGAGGGAGCGCAGAGCCTCGCTCTTGTCCGCGGGGGCGAGGTGGAGATCAACGAGTGCGGGTGTGATCAGTCCGCTGGTGTCGCTCATCGTGTCGATCCTTCGACTGGTGCCTGACAGTGTTCCCTTGCCCCCGGGATTGGTCGCCGTTCCGTCCCACACGGTCGGGCGGGGTGCCTCCGGCAGGAGGCCGTTCTCAACCGCGCAGCGGTCGTTCGAGCGGGATGTCCGCCGTCACGACCACGGCGGCCGGGTCCAGATCGGCCGGGGTCGGCATGACGCTCCCCGGCAGTTGTACGGCGGCGGCGCCGTGCGCCAGGGCCGCCGCCAGTGCCTCGGGGCCGGTGCCACCGGCTCCGAGGAAGCCCGCGAGCGAGGCGTCGCCCGCTCCCACGTCGCTGCGGACGGCGGCGACCGGTGCGCTGCCGTACCAGCTGCCCTCCTCGGCGATCAGCAGCATCCCGTCCGCACCGAGGCTGGCCAGGACCTGCTGGGCGCCGCGCTCGCGCAGTTCCCCGGCCGCGTACACGGCGTCGCCGACGGTGGCGACCGGGCGGCCCACGGCCTCGGCGAGTTCCTCCCGGTTGGGCTTGACCACGTCGGGGCGGGCCGAGAGCGCGGCGAGCAGGGCGGGGCCGGAGGTGTCCAGGGCGATCCGGGCGCCGCCCGAGTGCACCTGGGCGACCAACTCCGCGTACCAGCCGGGCCGGAGGCCGCGCGGCAGGCTGCCGCAGCAGGCCAGCCAGTCGACGCCGCCGCTGGTGCCCCGGCCGGTCTGCTGGGTGTCGCGGACCAGGGCCAGCAGCGCGGCCGACTCGGCGGCGCTGAGCTCGGGGCCCACCGCGTTGATCTTGGTGAGGCCGCCGCCGTCCTCGGCGATCGAGACGTTGATCCGGGTGTCGCCGGCGATGGTGACCGCCGCGACGTCGATGCCCTGGCGGCGCAGCAGGTCGGAGAGCAGTCCGCCGGAGAGGCCGCCCAGCGGCAGCACGGCGGTGGTGCGGTGGCCCGCGGCGGTGAGCGCGCGGGAGACGTTGACGCCCTTGCCGCCGGGGTCGAGCCGGTCGTGCTCGGCTCGGTTGACCTCGCCCGGTGTGAGCGTTGCCAGCTCGTAGGTGCGGTCGAGGCTGGGGTTGGGGGTGATGGTGACGATCATGCGCGGATGACTTCCGGTCCGTGGTTCTCGATCTGGGCGGCCTCCTCGTCGGTCAGTCCGGTGTCCGTGACCAGGACGTCGACCTGGTCCAGCGAGCCGAACCGGGCGAAGTGGCGGGCGCCGTACTTGGAGGAGTCGGCCACCAGGACGACGCGTCGCGCACCGGCGAGCATGGCCCGCTTGACGGCGGCCTCGGCGAGGTCCGGTGTCGACAGCCCGCCCTCCGGGGAGAAGCCGTTGGTGGCGACCACCGCGACGTCCGCGTGGATGTCGGCCAGGTCGCGCAGCGCCCAGGCGTCGACGGCCGCCTGGGTGCGGTGGCGCAGCCGGCCGCCGACGAGGTGGAGGGCGAGCGAGGGGTGGTCGGCCAGCCGGGCCGCGACCGGGAGGGCGTTGGTGACGACGGTGAGGGCGCAGTCCAGGGGCAGCAGTCCGGCCAGTCGGGAGACGGTCGTCCCGGCGTCCAGGATCACGCTGCCCTCGTCGGGCAGCAGGGCCAGCGCCGCCTTGGCGATGCGCTCCTTCTCGGCCGCGGCCCGGGAGTCCCGTTCGGCCAGGCCGGGTTCCAGGTGCAGGGCGCCGACGGGCAGTGCGCCGCCGTGCACCCGGTGCAGCAGGCCGGCCTTGTCCAAGGCGCTCAGGTCACGCCGGATGGTCTCCTGGGTGACGCCGAAGTCCTCGGCCAGCGTCGGCACGTCCACCCGGCCCTGTTCCTGGGCGAGGTGGAGGATCTGTTGCTGCCGTTCGGGTGCGTACATGTGGGAATGGGTCCGTTTCATGTCCGTTTACGCCTGGTGAAGCCCGACCATACGCGCTTCGGACGGAAATGCAAGAGGCTGCTCCGCCTCCCGTCCAGTCCTCGCCCACTGCTCGCCCAGTTCTCGTCCACTCCGTGGGCAGATGCCCGAATGTGTTGACATCCCCGCACGATCGGGCGTAGAACCAACCGAAACAACGCCTTAACGGGCGTGAAACCACAGACTGCCTGGTCCCCGCGACCGCCCCCGTACCGCGCGGGCCAGGCACCCACCACGGTGGCCCGCGCCGCACCCTCCGCGCGGGCCACCGTGCCCCACCCTCCCGCCGACCCGGCTCCCACCGGGGTCGGCGCTCGACTCGACTCCCCCTCCGATCCCTCTCCCTCAAGGACTCCCATGCACTCGACCCAGGTCACCGTCGGCTCCAGCAGCGGTCTGCACGCCCGCCCCGCCTCGCTGTTCGTCCAGGCCGCCGCCGCCCGACAGCCGGTCAAGGTCACCGTCGGCCGCCCGGGCCAGGCCCCGGTCGACGCCCGGAGCCTGCTGTCCGTCCTCGCCCTGGCCGCCCGCTCCGGCGAGGTCCTGGAGCTCACCGCCTCCGGCGACGGCGCCGAGGACGCGCTCCAGGCACTCGCCCAGCTGCTCGCCTCCGACCTCGACGCAGCGGCATGACCGTCCCGATCCGCGGGATCGGTGTCGGCACCGGCTGCGCGGCGGGCCCGGTCGCCCGGATGGCTCCCGCGGCCCCGCTGCCCGCACCGAGGGCGGTCCTCGACCCGGCGGCCGAGGCCACCGCGGTCCGAGCCGCCCTCGGCGCGGTCGTCACCGACCTGGAGGAGCGCGCCGCCCGGGCGAGCGGCACCGGCGCCGAGGTGCTCGCGGCCCAGGCCATGATGGCCGCCGACCCGGTCCTCGCCGACCGGGCCGCCGAACTCGCCGAACAGGGCACCGACGGCGCCCACGCGCTCGGCGCCGCCTTCGACGGCTTCCGCGCCGTCCTGGCCGCCGCCGGCGGCTACTTCGCGGAACGCGCCCCCGACCTGGACGACCTGCGCGACCGCGCGGTGGCCCGCCTGCTCGGCCTGCCCGCGCCCGGCCTGCCCGACCCCGGGCACCCGTACGTCCTGGTCGCCGACGACCTGGCACCGGCCGACACCGCGCTGCTCGACCCCGAACGGGTGCTGGCCCTGGTCACCGTCCGCGGCGGACCGACCAGCCACACGGCCATCCTCGCCAAGGCGCTCGGCGTGCCCGCCGTGGTCGGCTGTGCCGACGCCGTGGGGTTGGCGGACGGCCGTCATGTCCTGGTGCACGGCGCGGACGGCGTGGTCGAGCCCGACCCGAGTCCGGAAGCCGTCGAGCGGGCCGCCACGCGCGAGCGCCGGCACCGCGAGCGGCTGGCCGGATTCCGGGGGCCGGGCCGGACGGCGGACGGCCACCCGGTCGCGCTGCTGGTCAACCTCGGCGCGCCGCACGAGCTGGCCGGCGCGGCCGCCGTCGACGCCGAGGGGGTGGGCCTGTTCCGTACCGAGTTCCTCTTCCTGGACCGCGCCGAGGCGCCGGGCCGCGCCGAGCAGGCCGCCGCCTACCGGCAGGTCTTCGCGGCCTTCGCCGGCCGCCGGGTGGTCGTCCGCACCCTGGACGCGGGTGCGGACAAACCGCTGCCCTTCGCCACCTCCGCCGACGAGGAGAACCCCGCCCTGGGCGTCCGCGGTCTGCGGACGGCCGCCCGCGATCCGCACCTGCTGGAGACCCAGCTCGCCGCGATCGCCGAGGCCGCGCGGGACAGCAGCGCGCAGGTCTGGGTGATGGCCCCGATGGTGTCGATCCCGCGCGAGGCCGCCGAGTTCGCCGCCCGGGTCCGCGCGCACGGCCTGCCGACGGCCGGCGCGATGATCGAGGTCCCGGCGGCCGCCCTGCGGACCGACCGGCTGGCCGGGTCCTGCGACTTCTTCAGCGTGGGCACCAACGACCTGGCCCAGTACGCCTTCGCGGCCGACCGGACGCTCGGCGCCCTCGCCGAGCTGCTCGACCCGTGGCAGCCCGCGCTGCTCGAACTGGTCGCCACCGCCGCCGCCTCGGCGGCCGAGCACGGCCGTCCGATCGGCGTCTGCGGCGAGGCCGCCGCCGACCCGGCACTCGCCCTGGTCCTGGTCGGCCTCGGGATCACCAGCCTGTCCGCCGCGCCCGCCGCGCTCCCCGAGCTGCGGGCGGCGTTGGCCGCCCACTCCCTCGCGCAGTGCCGTGAACTCGCCGAGCTGGCGCTGCTCGCGGACGATGCCGACACCGCGCGTGGCAGGGTCCGGTCGGCGATGTCCGGACGCTGAACCGCTGCTGCTCGGCGCCGGGTGGGAGCGCACCCGGCGCCGAGTGGAGAGCGGAGGACCTGCGGATTCGCACTTGTTAACGCTCACACCGCAAACGGTTCACCGGTCGCCCGCATTCCGCCCCGCCAGTTCATGGACCGTCACCAGTCGGCCGAACTGATTCACGGACCGTTCACGACAAACCGGAACTCGACCCCGCCCGCAGCCGTCAGAATTGACAACGGTTCAACAAATCCCCCAGACAGTCCCATGGGCGGGGAAAGGAACGGCAATGTCCTTGGTCAGGAGGGTGATCGGCGCCGCGGCCGTGGCCCTCGTGGCCGCGCTGGGCCTGCTGGTGCTGTCCCAGTCCGCCTCCGCCCTCACCCGCGAGGAGCGCTGCCCCCGGGTGGCCGCGGAGGCGAAGCTCGTCGAGGAGGTGGTGGCCCCCAAGTGCCCGACCGGCCTCGGCTGGACGCGCCACCGGAACATCGAAGCACCGCCGCACCAGAGGGAGTTGCACCCGGCCCTGACCGACGAGGCCGCCGACGACGGCGACCCGTCGCCGACCCGCGCCCCCGCCCCTCGGCACGGGGCGCGCAGACAGCCCGGAGCGGCCGTCCTCCAGGTGTTCCGCTGCTGATCGTTGCCGACCGCGCACGCACGCTCAGCAACGGTGGCGACACCCCCGACGGGTGACCCACCGCCCCCACATCCCGGCAGCCCACGACGGCCCACGGCAGTGCTCCCGCCTGCCGCCACCGCCGTCGCGCTCCGCGCTGCCCCCGTACCGAGCGAGCGTGCACGGTCCCCGAAGTCACCGTTCCCGTACGACTTCCGAAGGGCCCGAGGCACCGACATGCAAGGATTCATCGACCACGCCCGCACCTTCCGCAGCCGAGCCGCGCAGGACGCCGACGCCTACGGGCGGCTGGCGGCGGGCCAGAACCCGCAGGCACTGTTCATCACCTGCTCCGACTCCCGCATCATCCCCTCCGCCGTCACCGGCGCCCGGCCCGGGGACCTCTTCGAGATGCGGACCGCCGGCAACATCGTCCCGCCGCACCGCCCGTCCGCCCCCTCGGCCGAGGCCGCGACCATCGAGTACGCGGTCGAGGTCCTCGGGGTCGCCGACATCGTGGTCTGCGGCCACTCCCACTGCGGCGCCGTGGGCGCCGTCGTACGGGGCGAGGACCTCACCGGTGTGCCCTCGGTGCGCGACTGGCTCGCCGACGGCACCGCGCTGACGCCCGTCGGGGAGTCGAGCCACGACCTGGCCGCCCCGGTACAGCGCCACGTGCTGGACCAGTTGGCGAAGCTGCGCACCCACCCGAGCGTCGCGCGCCGGGTCGAGAGCGGCCGGCTCGGCCTGCACGGCTGGTTCTACGAGGTGCACACCGGCGCCGTCCTCACCCACCGCCCCGGCAACGACGTCTTCCTGCCGCTGTGACCCAGCGGCCGACCACCCCCGAGCCGACCACCCCCGAACTCCCCCGGATGAGGGCTCCCATGCGCTTTCCCGCACTCAAGTACGACCTGACCGCCTCGCTCGTCGTGTTCCTGGTCGCCCTCCCGCTGTGCGTCGGCGTCGCCGTCGCCTCGGGCGTACCGGCGGAACTCGGCCTGATCACCGGCATCGTCGGCGGCCTGGTCACCGGCCTGCTCCCCGGCAGCAGCCTCCAGGTCAGCGGCCCGGCAGCCGGGCTGACCGTCCTGGTCGCCGAGACCGTGCAACGCTTCGGCCTGCCCGCGCTCGGCCTGGTGGTCGCCGCCACCGGCCTGCTCCAGCTGCTGCTGGGCGCACTGCGCTGGGGCCGCTGGTTCCGCGCGATCTCCGTCGCCGTGGTCGAGGGCATGCTGGCCGGCATCGGCCTGGTCATCATCGCCGGCCAGCTCTACGCGATGGCCGACCGGCCGGCGCCCGCGAGCGGGATCGACAAGCTCCTCGGCCTTCCCGGCCTGCTCGCCCGGCTCGTCTCCTCGCCCGCCGCCGGCTACTCCTTCGTGATCGGCGCCGGCACCATCGCGGTGATCGTGCTGTGGCAGCGGCTGCCCGCCAGGGTGCGGGTCGTCCCGGGCGCGCTGGTGGCCGTGCTGCTCGCCACCACCGCCACCTGGCTGCCCCACCGCCCGCTGAAGAAGGTCGAGGTCAAGGGCCTGCTGGACGCCGTCCAGCCGCCCGGCAGCGGGGTGTTCGACCAGCTCACCCCGGCCCTGCTCGTGACCGTCGTGGCCTTCACCCTGGTCGCCTCGGCCGAGAGCCTGTTCAGCGCGGCGGCCGTCGACCGGCTGCACGACGGACCGCGCACCGACTACGACAAGGAGCTGATGGCGCAGGGCGCGGGCAACGCGCTCTGTGGCGCGCTCGGCGCCCTGCCGATGACCGCGGTCATCGTCCGCAGCGCCGCCAACGTCCAGGCCGGCGCCCGGACCAAGGCGTCCCGCGTGCTGCACGGCGTGTGGCTGCTGCTCTTCGCCGCACTGCTCCCGGCGGCGCTCGGCGTCATCCCCGTCGCCGCGCTCGCCGGGGTGCTGGTGCACGCCGGGTTCAAGCTCCTGCCGTTCAAGCAGTTCGGGCCGCTGTGGCGCGAGCACCGGGCGGAGGCGCTCGTGCTCGCGGCCACCGCCGTGGCCATCGTCACGGTCAACATGTTCGAGGGCGTGCTGATCGGCCTGGGCCTGTCGGTCGTCAAGTCGGCCTGGGAGACGTCCCGTCTGCACGTGGCCACCGAGGAGCAGCCCGACGGCCACGTCCGGGTCCGGCTGACGGGCAACGCCACCTTCCTCCGGCTGCCCAAGCTCCTGGACACCCTCGAAGCGCTGCCGGCCGACCGCGTCGTGGAGCTGGACCTCTCCGGGCTCCGCCACCTCGACCACGCCTGCCAGTCCGCACTGACCACCTGGACCGAGCGCCACAACGCCCGGGCGCCCGAGGCCGTACGGCTGATCCCGGCGCTGGCCGGTCAGGCCTGACCCGGCCCCACGAGACGCGTCGCCGCACCGGAACCCCGGTTCGGCGACGCGTCGTCGGGCTCGTTCCCGGGCCGTCCGTCAGACCGCGGGAGCGCCGCTTCCCGCGAGCACCTCGGGCCGCAGCAGGGCGGCGAGCCGCTCGGCCGGGAGCAGCCCCTTCTCCAGGACCAGCTCGGCCACGCCCCGACCGCTGGCGAGGGCCTCCTTGGCGATGTCGGTGGCGGCCGTGTACCCGATGTGCGGGTTGAGGGCGGTCACCAGGCCGATGGAGTTCTCGACGGTCGCGCGCAGCACCTCGGTGTTGGCGGTGATGCCGACCACGCACCGCTCGGCGAGGGTGAGGCAGGCGGCGCGCAGGTGGGTGATCGACTCCGACAGCGAGTGCAGGATGATCGGCTCGAAGGCGTTGAGCTGGAGCTGCCCGGCCTCGGCGGCCATGGTGACGGCGACGTCGTTGCCGATCACCTCGAAGGCGACCTGGTTGACGACCTCGGGGATCACCGGGTTCACCTTGCCGGGCATGATGCTCGAACCGGCCTGCACCGGCGGCAGGTTGATCTCGCCGAGGCCGGCGCGCGGCCCCGAGGAGAGCAGCCGCAGGTCGTTGCAGCTCTTCGAGAGCTTGACGGCGATCCGCTTGAGCACCCCGGACATCTGGACGAACGCCCCGCAGTCCTGGGTGGCCTCGACCAGGTTGGCCGCCGTGACGAGGGGCAGCCCGGTGAGCTCGGCGAGGTGGCGGCGGGCGGACTCGGCGTACCCGGCGGGGGCGTTGAGGCCGGTGCCGATCGCGGTGGCGCCGAGGTTGATCTCCAGGATCAGCTGGACGGCCTCCGCGAGCCGGCTGCGGTCCTCGTCGAGCATCACCGCGAAGGTCGAGAACTCCTGCCCGAGCGTCATCGGCACCGCGTCCTGCAGCTGGGTGCGGCCCATCTTCAGGACGTCGCGGAACTCGACGGCCTTGCGGGCGAAGGCGTCCTGGAGGACGGCCATCGCGTCCAGCAGGCCGCGCACGGCGAAGACGGTCGCGATCCGGACGGCCGTCGGGTAGACGTCGTTGGTGGACTGGCCCAGGTTGACGTGCTCGTTGGGGTGCAGGTGCCGGTACTCCCCCTTGGCGTGTCCCAGCAGCTCCAGCGCCCGGTTGGCGACGACCTCGTTGGCGTTCATGTTGGTCGAGGTTCCGGCGCCGCCCTGGATGACGTCCACGACGAACTGCTCGTGCAGCTTGCCATCCCGGATCTCGCGGCAGGCGGCGACGATCGCGGCGGCCTTCGCGGGCTCCAGCAGGCCGAGTTCCTCGTTGGCGAGGGCGGCGGCCTCCTTGACGGCGGCGAGGGCGTCGATCAGGTGGGGGTAGGTGGAGATGGGCGTGCCCGTGATCGGGAAGTTCTCGGTGGCGCGCAGCGTGTGGACGCCCCAGTAGGCGTCGGCGGGGACGTCGCGGTCTCCGAGCAGGTCGTGTTCGCTGCGGGTGGCGGCGGTCATGGGGTGGGTGGTCCTGTTCTTCCGGGGGTTCTTCCGGGGAGCTTCCGGACGTACGTGGGGCAGGTCAGACGGGGGCGGGCAGGACCGACGGGTCGAGCGCCGGCACCGGCCGGACGCCGCCGACGGGCCGGCCACCGCCGGTCGTCGGCTCGCCCTCGAAGCCGGTGAGCAGCCGCGGTTCGACTCCCGCCAGGGCCAGCGCGGCCGCCGTCACCGGGACGCGCGCCCGGTTCGCCCCGTCGGCGATCTTCACGGCCACGGCGCGGCCGTCCGGCAGCGCGGCGACCTGCACGCCCTCGAAGCCGTCCTTGGCCAGCAGCCCGGGCACCGCGCGCATCAGCGCGGCCGTGTCCCGTCCGGCGCCGGAGGCCATCTCCGGGTGGGCGCGCAGCGCGTCCGCCACCCGGAACTCGGGCGTCCCGGGCCCGCCGGTGGCGATGCGGGCGGCGGCGCGGGCGAGGCCGTGCAGCGAGACGGCGAACAACGGGGTGCCGCAGCCGTCGACGCTGACCCGCGCGATGCGTTGACCGGTGAGTTCCGCGACCACCCCGGCGATCACCCGCTGGAGCGGGTGGGTGGGATCGTCGTAGTCCGCCAGTGGCCAGCCGTTGAGCTTGCAGAGGTAGAGCATCGCCGCGTGCTTGCCCGAGCAGTTCTGGGCGAGCCGGGAGGGCGGGCGGCCCGCCCGGACCCAGGTGTCGCGGACCGCCGGGTCGTACGGCAGGTCCGGGACGTTGCGCAGGTCGTCCTCGGAGAGGCCGGCGAGCTCCAGGATCCGCCGGGCCCCGGCGAGGTGGCGC
Source organism: Kitasatospora sp. NPDC058162 (assembly GCF_042884005.1). Taxonomy (NCBI): domain Bacteria; kingdom Bacillati; phylum Actinomycetota; class Actinomycetes; order Kitasatosporales; family Streptomycetaceae; genus Kitasatospora; species Kitasatospora sp. NPDC058162. Next base: position 24,837 of record NZ_JBHVUS010000028.1, on the reverse strand, counting down.
TCCTCGCCGGAGTGGCTGCCCATCGCGAGGGCGAGCAGTTCGCCGTCGAGCGGCAGCCCCGCTCGCACCATGGCGACGGCCTGGACCGGTTTGAGGGCCGAGCGCGGGTAGCAGGCGGCCTCGATGTCGCCGAGCCGGAACCGGACCTCGCCGCCACCATTGCCATCGCCGTCGCGGCCGTCGCTGCCGTCGCTGCCGCCGCCGAGGACGACGACGGAACCGTAGTGGATGCCCTCGACCACGTCGCCGCGGATCACGTGGGCGACGGGCTCGTGGCGGGGCTCGTGGATCGCGGGCGCGTCCGCGAGGGGACTGCTGAACATGAGACTGCCTCGATCAGTGGTGGGTGTGCCGACGGCCTGCGGGGGGAGGGAGCCGGGGCGGGTGGGTGGAATCCCTCCCCGGGCCGCCGGCGGATTCAGCGGGTTCAGTCCTCGGCCCCGGCGGCGACGCGCGCGACCCGGCCGCGGATCGCGAACCAGCCCGCGACCAGCACCCCGGCGATCAGCGGCAGGCACAGCACGGTGGTGCGCCCGGCGCCGCCGTCGGCGTACATGAGGACCAGGACGGAGAGCAGGAAGGCCAGCGTCACGAGCTCGGTCCACGGCGAGCCGGGCAGGCGGTAGCCGGGCCGGGTCAGCTCGCCGGACCGGGTCTTCCGCCAGAAGAGGAGGTGGCAGACCATGATCATGCCCCAGGTGGCGAGGATGCCGATCGCCGCGAAGTTCAGCACGATCTCGAACGCGTCGGCGGGGACGACGTAGTTGAGGCCGACACCGAGCACGCACATGCCGCTGGTGAGCAGGATGCCGCCGTACGGCACCTGGGTACGGCTCATCCGGGCGGTGAACCGGGGGGCCGAGCCGCTCACGGCCATGGAGCGCAGGATGCGGCCGGTGGAGTAGAGGCCGGAGTTGAGCGAGGACATGGCCGCAGTCAGGACGACCAGGTTCATCACGCTGCCGGCCGCCGGGACGCCGATGTGGGACAGCACGGTCACGAACGGGCTCTGGCCGGAGCTGTACCTGTTCCAGGGCAACAGCATCGACAGCAGGACGACCGAGCCGACGTAGAACAGGCCCACCCGCCACATGATCGAGTTGATCGCCTTCGGCATGATCTTCTCGGGGTTCTCGGTCTCCCCGGCCGTGACGCCGACGAGCTCCACCGAGGCGTAGGCGAAGACGACGCCCTGGATGATCAGCAGCATCGGCATCAGGCCGTTGGGGAAGATCCCGCCGTTGTCGGTGATCAGGGACGGACCGGGGACAGCGCCGTCGACGGGGTGCTGGGTGACCAGCAGGAAGATCGCGATGGCCATGAAGACCAGCAGCGCGCCGACCTTGACGATGGCGAACCAGAACTCCAGTTCACCGAAGATCCGCACCGAGATGAGGTTCACCGTCAGCACCACAGCCAGGGCTATGAGCGCGATCACCCACTGCGGGATGTCGGAGAACAGGTGCCAGTAGTGGGTGTAGGTGGCGACGGCGGTGATGTCGGCGATGCCGGTGGTCGCCCAGTTGAGGAAGTACATCCAGCCCGCGGTGTACGCGCCCTTCTCCCCCAGGAACTCCCGGGCGTAGGAGACGAAGGCGCCCGAGGACGGGCGGTACAGGACGAGCTCGCCGAGCGCGCGCACGACGAGGAAGGCGAAGACGCCGCAGACGGCGTACGCGACGAACAGGGAGGGCCCGGCGTCGGCGAGCCGCCCGCCCGCGCCGAGGAACAGGCCGGTGCCGATGGCACCGCCGATGGCGATCATGTTGACGTGCCGGGGCTGCAAGGACTTGCTGTAGCCGGCGTCACCGGCGTCGACGTGCCGGGTCGTGGGGGTGGTGGGGGTCGTGGGGCGCTTCTCGTCTTCGAGGAACTGCTCGCTCACGCCTCGGCTCTGCCTTCCGTGGGGGTGTGCGTGCGCCCGGGGCGCACGATGTCGGTGAGGGTCGCCTCGACGCGCTGGAGGTGGTGCGACATCGCCGCGACCGCGTCGGACTCGGAACCGTCGACCAGCGCCTCGACGATCGCCCGGTGCTCGCAGTTGGACTGCTCGCGTCGATCGCCCAGCTCGTTGAGGAACGCCGACTGACGCGCCAGTGCGTCACGGATCTCCTCGATGACCCGGCGGAAGACGGGGTTTCGGGAGGCCTCGGCCACCGCCAGGTGGAAGACGGTGTCCAGCGCGACCCACGCGGTGGTGTCGGCCTCCCGCTCCATCCGGTCGAGCAGGTGGGCCAGATGGTCGAGGTCCTCCGGGGTGCGGCGCAGCGCCGCGTACCCGGCGACCGGGATCTCGACGTGCCGGCGCACCTCCAGGAGGTCGCTGGCCGCATAGTCGCCGAACGTGGGGTCCTCGACCGTGTTCGCCACGACGAAGGTTCCCTTGCCGGTCTTCGAGACCGTCAGGCCCATCGCCTGAAGGGCCCGGAGCGCCTCTCGCAGCACGGGCCGGCTGACTTCCAACGTGCGGCACAGCTCCGCTTCGGAGGGGAGCTTGTCCCCCACCACGTACTCGCCGCGCTCGATGGCGCTGCGCAGGTGGCCGAACACTGCTTCCATCGCGCTCACGCGCCGGGGGGCCGACCCTGCTGTCTGGCTGTCTGACAGGTTCACGGGCTGATCCTGGGGGCTGCAACCGAGCGGTGTCAAGGGGTCAGCGCCGACGGGACGGCAAGCGCTGTCTCCCGGACGGCATGTGCCCCCCGTTCGCCCACCCGGCCCGGACGAGCGCCGGCACCGGACCGCGCGGCGGCCACCAGGGCGTACACCACCGCCGAATCGAAGGCCATCTCCGGGTGCCACTGCACGCCGACGGCGAAGCGGTGCCGGGTGCTCTCCACCGCCTCCACCGTGCCGTCCGCGGCGTGGGCGGCCACGACCAGACCTGCCCCGAGCTGCCCCACCGCCTGGTGGTGGTGGGTGGCGACCTGCCTCGTTCCCGGCAGGAGCGCCCCGACCCGGGTGCGCGGGACGGTGGTGACGGCATGCGAGCCGAAGTGGCCGAGGTGCACGTTGTGACCGTCGTGCCCCACCCTGTCGGGCAGGTGCTGGACCAATGTCCCGCCCGCGTGCACGTTCATCAACTGCATTCCCCTGCAGACCCCGAGCACCGGGATGTCCCGCGCGAGACCGGCGGCCAGGACGGCCAGCTCCCACCGGTCGCGTTCCCGGACCGGGGCACCCGAGCACGGGTGCGGTTCCGCTCCGTAGAGCGCGGGATCGAGGTCCTCGCCACCGGCGAGGACGAGCGCGTCCAGCCGCGCGACGACGTCGGCCGCGGCTTCGGGAGCATCCGGCGCCAGCAGGACCGCACGGGCGCCTGCGGCCTGCACGGCGCTGGCGTACGCCGCAGGCAGGAGCACCGCGGGCAACTCCCACTCCGCCCACTGGGCGTCGGTGAGGTAGGTGGTGAGTCCGACGAGCGGCTTGGGCATACCACTTCCTTTCAGGGCCTGGGAGCAGATCGTCGACGGCCGTCTCCTCGGCAGACCGCCCGACCGACGCGCGGACGGACGAACTGCGGAGGAGGGGGTGCACGGCACTACGGGCGCACGGACGCGCCCGGCGACGGGGGAACGGGTTCGCTGCGGACCCGGGAGCGGACACTCAGGCATCCGGCACTTGCGTACCGGGCCGCGAGCAAGAATCCTGCTGCCATTCACCCTTAAGTACAAGAAAAGACGTCTTCGCGACAGATAAGTGAGCGTTAACTCCGTGCAGAGCCTCGACCCCCGCCTGCTCGCCACCCTCGAAGCCGTCGTCCGCCACGGCTCCTTCAACGCCGCCGCACGCGAGCTCGGCTACAGCGCGCCCGCCGTCTCGCAACAGGTCGCCGAACTCGAACGCCGCACGGGCCTCAGAGTGCTGGAGCGCCGACCCGTGCGCGCCACACCGGCCGGCGAGGTCCTCCTCGACGCCGAACAGCGCGTCCGGAGCGCGCTGGCGGCGGCGTCCGTGGAACTCGACGCCATACGCGCGGGCACGGCCGGAAGGATCCGGCTCGGTGCCTTCGCCTCCGCCGCCACCGGCATCGTCCCGCAGGCGCTCGCACAGCTCCACACGACGTACCCCGACGTGCAGGTCAGCCTCTCCCAGCTGGAACCCGACGCGAGCTACAACCGGCTCAAGCGCGGGGACATGGACCTGGCCCTCAGCTACGACTACGACTTCATCCCCCTGCCGGCGCCGCGGACACTGCGCCGGACACTGGTCGCACGGGACCCGGTCGTGGCGGTGGTCCCGGCCGACCACCACCTCGCCGACCGGGACGTCATCGACCTGGCGACCCTCGCCTCCGAGACGTGGATAGCAGCCCCGGAGGCGGCGCTGCGCCTGGAACTGCTCGCCCAGATGGCCAAGACACCGGGCTTCCAGGCCCGCCTGGACTACGAAGGCGACGACTTCAACACCGTGCTCGGCTTCGTGGCCGCCGGCCTGTGCGTCGCCGTCATGCCCCAGCTGGCCCTCCCCCGCGGTAGCACCCGGGTCGTGGCGCGCCCCCTGGCCGACCCGGAGCTGACGCGCTTCATCTACGCCGTCCGCATCGACACCCGGCACTCCCCGCGCGCCCTGTTGGCCTTGGAGCAGATGCTCGCCGCACAGGCGCTGGCCGCCCTGTCCTGAGGCGCACCCCACGTCCCACCCCTGCGAGCGGACCCGCGCCCTGCGGGTCCGCTCACCGCTCCGATTGGACGCTCTGGTCGGCCGTGAGCCGCTCCCGCCACTCGGCCACTGCGCCGGGGGACATCGCCGCCAGCAGGGCGATCGCCTCGTCGTCCCGTCCGTCGGTCCAGCTGAGGACCCGGGTCAGGATGGTGTTCCGGACCAGTCGGAGCTCCTTGAGCAGCTCCTCCAGGCGTTTCAACTCCTCTCCGGTGGCGGCGAGCGTCTCGTCCACCGCCGCCCGCTCCTCGGCCCGCAGCTGCCGCAGGTGGGCCGGCAGGCCGGTGAGGACCACGCCCTCGTCCGCCGCAGCGCCGCGGAACTTCTCGGCGAGGTGGTCCAACACGCAGTCGGTGGCGTCGGCGAGACTCGCACCTGCGACCTTGGCGGCTTCCCAGCTGCTCCGCCCGGCGTCGCTGCTCCCGAGCCAGAGCCGGGCCTCGACCGGGGTGCGGTCCCCGCAGGCGGCCGCCCGATAGGCGTACAGGGCCGCGCGGTGGCCGTAGAAGGTGTATCCCTCCTCGATCCCGACACCCCCCGGAGCACACATCCGTCCCGGCACGCCGGCGTAGCCGGAGTCGGGCTCGTAGGCGGCGTACGCGTCCAGCTCGGCGTCGGTGGCCGTCGCCCAAGCCGGGTCGCACAGCTCCGGATTCCGGGCGAGGAAGTCCGCCACCTCGACCCGCCATCCGGGAACCCGGCTCATGCGAGGTCCGGCCCAGGCCACCGCTCCCGTCCCGTCCAGCGCGTAACGGCAGGCCTCTTCGAGATCGGTCCAGGCCGTCGCAGCCTCGGCGGACCATTCCAGGTCCGCGGTCGGGCCCACGCGGTGCAGCGAGCCGATCACCCGCTGGACCACGGGCAGGATCCGCCGAGCCAGTCCGTAGAGCTCCTGCGCGGTGAAGAACCGCCAGGTGCAAGCGCCCTGCTCGTCGACGGCCCGGTGGGCGAGCGGGAGCGAGAAGACCGCCGGGGACGGCAGGGCGCCGTCGCCCAGTTCTGCTCGGCGGAGGCCCGGGAACCGGGGGACGGCATCCCCGTCCTTCGTTCGCCAGTCGGTGTCTCCGAACCACACGGCACCCGTGCCGGCGTCGACAGCCAGCCACTGCTGATAGCCGTTGCCCGGCCCGAACCGCTCCTGGTAGTGCTCGGCCTGCCGGTCGTGCCACACGTATTCCGCCGGGGGCGGGCTGAGTTGGACGGCGACAAAGCCTTCCTGAGGGGTGTAACCGACCACGACGTGCGCGGTCGGCTTGCTGTACTCGGTCCCGGACATGCGGCTCCCTCCCGTGCCGGACCGTGACTGATCCGCCACTTTACGACACTGAGCCTGCCCTGCCAGGGCCATCCCGATCAAATCCGATCACATGCGGTCTTGTCGCCCACGCAAGTCCGCACACGACCGGACTCGACGAGACCGCAGCGATCACAGCAGCCCGACCTCCTCGCCAACGAGCAGGTGGCGGACTGGGCTTGACACCGCGTCGCCGCACCCCGCAGGATCGCCCCGTCGACCTGTCAGACAGCAAGACGGGCAGCCCGGGCGACGGCTCGTCAGCACGTCGGCGCCCGACACCCTCGTGCCGGACGCCTCCCCTCTTCTCCGCTCAGCCTCCGCTCAGCCTCCGATCGGCAGGACGGACGTGGGCTCGGCGATCGCCAGGGGCTCCCCCGCCGGACTCAGGTGGCCGGTGGACGGGTCGCGGTGGAAGGCCGTGACGCTGTCGGAGCGCTGATTGGCGCAGAAGAGCAGCCGACCGTCCGGGGTGAGCGCGATGTCGCGCGGCCAAGTCCCGCCGCAGGGAACGGTGGTGAGCAGTTCCACGGACGCGCCGTCATCGCGGACGGCGTGGATCGAGATCGCGTCGTCACCGCGGTTGGTCGTGTAGAGGAAGCGGCCGTCCCCGGACAGCCGGACCGCGGCGGCGGAGTTGGCGCTCGACGCGCCCGGGTCCTGTCGGGTCTCCACCTCGGCGACCGGTTCGAGGTGACCGGAGAGCGCGTCCCAGGCGCAGACGGTGAGGGTGGAGGAGAGTTCGTTCAGGACGTGGGCGTACCTGACCGACGGGTGGAACACGAGGTGCCGGGGGCCCCTGCCCGGCGGCAGTTGCACCGTCCGGTGGGCGCTGAGCGGGCCGTTGTCCGGATCGAAGGCGTAGACGTACACCCGGTCGGTGCCGAGATCGGTGCACAGCAGGAACCGCCCGTCCGGCGAGGGGGCCGCCATGTGGGCGTGCGGGTCGGTGAGCAGGTCCCCGGAGGCCTCCCGGCCCGGGTGCCGGATGATCTGCACCGGCTCGGCGGCCGCGACCGTGCCGTCGGCGCCGACAGGGAGGACCGAGAGGACACCGTCGCCGTAGTGGGCCGCGAAGACGTGCGACCCGCTGGGGTGGACCGCGATGTGGCAGGGGCCCGCACCACCACTGGCAGCGGCGGCAGCGGCGCGCGGCCCCTGGACCCCGGCCCCGGAGTCCACCCGCAGGGAGACGACCCGTCCGACCGCTTGCTCCAGGACGGCGTGGACGACCGCGCGCGTCGGATCGACGGCCGCGTAGGAGGGGTGGTCCAGCGGCAGCGTGCGCAGGAGGCTCATGGCGCCGGTGCCGTCGTAGCCGACCGTGCACAGCCCCGCGCCGGGAGCGTCGGCCGGGGCGGCGCTGCCGATGACCAGCAGTCCGTCTGGCGACGGGATCGGAGGATGGTTCACGAAGATGCCTACTCTCTGCTCTCCGGGCGGCGCACGGTCCACGACATCGCCCGCATGCGGCGCGGACCGCACGGAATCCCGCCGAACCGGTGATGTGGTCACCCCACGGGCGGGCGGACCCGTCGATCGTCTCGGTGGCCCCGGGCTGTGGGATGGGACGGGAGATCTCGAAGTCTATCCGGCGGCCGAACGCACGAGCGCAGGCGTCGAGCGGACGGTACGGCGCGGCAACAGCGCCTCCCGATCGGCCATTTGACGGCCACCTGGGAAGGGTGGGCAGCCGCCCGGCTCCCGCTTCGAAACCGCGCGCCGCCCGAACCGGCGGAAGCCGGCCGGACGGTGGTGCTGCTACCGGGCCGGCGGCAGCCGGTCGGTGCCGACCCACTGGGCGGCCGCGCCCAGCATGGCCCGTACACCGCGGTCGATCGTGGGCCCCGGCACCGGCGCGTAGTACGGCGAGTGGTTGGTCGGCAGGCCGGCCGGCAGCTCGCCGGACATCAGCGCCGCGATCCCGTCCTCGCCGAACAGCTCCGGGTCCGCACCGCCGAAGTGCCAGAACACCGACGGAACCCCGAACGCGGTGCCGAAGTTGCCGAAGTCCTCGCTGCCCGCGAGCGGCCACGGCAGGGGCAGCACCGCCGCGTCGCCGAGCGCAGAGCGGAGGCCGGCGACCGCCCGCTCGGTGGCCTGCGCGTCGTTGACGGTCAGCGGCAGCGCGGTGAGCGGGGTGATCTCCGGGTCCTTCGGCGCGCCGGAGGCGGCTGCCTCGGCCCGGATGATCCGCTCGACGGCGGACAGCACCCGCCCACGGACCCGGGCGTCGGTGGTCCGGATGTTGACCTTCAGCTCCGCCTCGTCCGGGATGACGTTCTGCCTGGTTCCGGCGTGGATCGAACCGACCGTCACCACCGCCGACTGGTTGGCGCCGATCTCGCGGGACACCACCGTCTGCAGCCGCATGACGACCGCGGCGGCCAGCACCACCGGGTCCACCGTGTGCTCGGGCGAGGAGCCGTGGCCGCCCCGGCCGAACAGTCGCACCCGGAAGCTGTCCGACGCCGACATCACCGGGCCCGGCCGGGTCACCGCCACGCCCACCGGCAGCGGCCCGACGTGCTGGCCCAGGCACACTTCGGGGCGCGGGAACCGGTCGAGGAAGCCGTCGGCGGCCATCGCCGCCGCGCCCTCGCCGTTCTCCTCCGCCGGCTGGAACAACGCCACCACCGTGCCCCGCCAGGCGTCCCGGTGCGCGGCCAGTTGGCCGGTCGCGCCGAGCAGGCAGGTCACGTGCATGTCGTGCCCGCAGGCGTGCATCACTGGCACCTCCTCACCGTCCGGGTCGACGGCGGTGTCGGTCGAGGCGTACGGCAGTCCGGTCGCCTCGCGGACCGGCAGACCGTCCATGTCGGCGCGCAGCAGCACCACCGGCCCGTCGCCCGAGCGGAGCACGCCCACCACGCCGGTGCCACCGACGTGTTCGGTGGTGTCCCAGCCCTGCGCCCGCAGTTCCGCGGCGATCACGGCGGCCGTGCGCCGTTCCTGGAAGGCCAGCTCCGGGTGGCGGTGCAGGTCCCGGTACAGCGCCTCCAGCTCGGGCAGGCGGGCCTCCAGGCCGTCGGTGAGCGGGAGCCGGGTGGTGGTGTTCGTCATGACAGTTCCTTGTCGTTGGGGTGGGTGGCAGCCGCGAAGGCGGGCCGTCGGTGGTGGAGGGCGGCGAGAAAGGCCTCGGTGTGCTGCGGGGTGGTCAGCGAGAGGACGGCGGCCAGGGTCGCGCCGAGCACCAGGAAGGCGAAGGCGGCGTGGAAGGAGACGGCGTCGGCGAGCGTGCCCATCACCACCGGGGCCACCACACCGGCGAGCTGGCCGCCGAAGATGATCATCCCGGAGCCGGCCCCGGCCAGTTCGGCCGGCAAGCTGCGCATCGGCACCGCGAAGACCGGCATGAAGCTCAGCCCCGCACCCGCCGCGGCCAGCGTCAGCCAGCCGACGAACGCCGCTGTCGAGTGCGCCGAGGTCATCAGCAGTACACCGACCGAGGTCACCGCCATCGCGGGTGCCACCACCAGGCCGTGCCGCCCGCCGAGGCGGTCCGCGAGCCTTCCGCCCGCGACGGCGGCCAGCGCCGACACCACCGCGGGCGCCAGCGCCGCCGCGCCCGCCGCGGCCAGCGACAGGCCGCGCTCGTCGTTGAGGTACGTGGGCACCCAGGTGTTCAGGCCCCAGACGACCAGGTCGTAGCCGAAGAACATCGCGGCGAACCGCCACATCACCCCGGAACCGAGCAGGAGCCGCACACCGCCCGGGCCGGGCCGGGTGCGCGGCGCGCCCTGGGTGGGGCCGGGCAGCCACAGCCGCAGCGCCGCGTACACCAGCACACCGACCACGGCGATGGAGAAGAACGTCGACCGCCAGCCGAACGCGACGATCAGCGGTGCGCCCAGCACCGGGGCGACCACCGCCGCCAGGGCGTTCGAGCTGGACACCAGGCCGTTCGCACCCATCCGCTGACCGGGCGTGGTGCGCTCGCTGACCGCCTTCATCGCCGCCGCGGGGAAGATCCCCTCGGCCGCGCCGAACAGGAACCTCACCAGCAGCAGCACCGCGAACGAGCCCGCCAGCCCGGTCAGCGCCGTGAACACCGACCAGACGAGCAGCGCCCATCCCGCCGTCCGCTTGGCGCCGAACCGGTCGGCCAGCAGCCCACCCGGGATCTGGCCCAGCGCGTACGCCAGGAAGAACACCGACACCGCCAAGCCCTGCTCGGTGCGATCCAGGCCGAACTCCCGGCCGATCGAGGGCAGGGCCAGGTTGATCACCAGCCGGTCCACGTAGTCGACCAGCCAGGCGCTGAACAGCAGCGCCACCGTGATCCGGGCGGTCCGGTCGAGTCTCTCCCGTCTCTCCGGGCGTAGTGGGGCCTGCGTGGCGGCAGTGGGGGATGTGGCCACGGGCGTTCCTCTCTAGAGTGGGCCGTCGCGGCGCGCCGAGGGTGGACCCAGAATCCGGCCCGTCGACGGAGAGGAGCCCGAAATGCAGGAAACCGGCACCGGGACCGGCGCTGCGCCGGAATCCGGCAACGCCTTCTCCGAGCTCGACCTCGCCCTGATCGACGCACTCCAGGCGGACCCGCGTTCCCCTTGGACCCGGATCGGCCCCGCCCTCGGCGTGGACGCCACCACCGCCGCCCGGCGCTGGGAACGGCTGACCGCCCTCGGCCTGGCCTGGGTCACCGCCTACGCCGCCCCCGGCACCGCACCGGTCGCCTACGTCGAGGTCGAGTGCCGGGCCGGGACGGCGCAACAGCTCGCCGAAACGCTCGCCGAACTGCCCTGGGTGTTCAGCATCGACCACGTGGCGGGCGACTTCGACCTGCTGCTGTCCGTCTGCGCCCACGACCTGCCGGGGCTCGGGCAACTGGTCCAGGAAATCGGCGCCCGTCCGGAGGTCCGCGCCACCCGCACCCGCCTCGCCCTGCGCACCTATCTGGAAGGCAGCGCCTGGCAGATCCGGGCCCTGGCACCGGATCTGCGCGCCGGGCTGGCGGGCCCGGCCCAGGCGGCCCCCGGCGCACGACCGGTCGGAATGCCGTCCTACAGCCCGACCGATCTCGCGCTGCTGATGGCCCTCGGCGAGGACGGCCGCGCCGGTTACACCGAACTCGCCGCCCGCACCGGCATCGGAGAGTCCACCGTCCGCCGCCACCTCAACCAGCGACTGCGCCAGCGTGGACTGCTGCTGCGCTGCGACCTCGCCCAACGGCTGGCCGGTTGGCCGGTGATCGTCAGCTACCGTGCGGCCGTTCCCCACGCAGCACTCGACCAGGTCGGCTCGATGCTGGCCCGCCAGCCGCAGACCCGGCTGTGCGCATCGGTCACCGGCTCGCACAACCTGCTGTTCTCACTGTGGCTGCGCACGATCGACGACATCGCCGGAGTCGAGGCGATGCTGGCCGAGCGGGCCCCCGAAGCGCAGCTCCGCGGGCGCACCGTCACCCTGCACACCGTCAAGCGGATGGGCCGCCGGCTCGACCGGCACGGCCGCGCGGTGCGCCACATTCCGATGATCACCCCGCCCGCCACCACGGGGGAGGCCTCCACGGGCCTGGCGTGACCACCGCCGACCGGCATCCTCTGAATGGCATGCGAACATGCGGAACCCTCCGGTGGTCGGACGTCGGGCGATGCGCGCGACCGTACTGTCGAAGGCGTGTTGCGGGAAGCACTGCCATCACGCAAGGGATGGAGCTGCCACATGTCGGACAGCGAGAACACGTCCGCCTGGCCGCGGGGCCGTGCACGCCGATGCCCACGGATCGGCCGTCACGGATGGGGGAACCAGCCGTATTGACGCGCTGACCATGAACGCCGACACTCGGGCTTTCCCCAAGCCGACTTCGCCGGCCTCGAAGCAGGAACGGTCAACTTGACCCGGCCCCGAGTCCCTCGATCACGACAGGCCGATCGCGGCGACACGTGGAAAGCCCCCGATCCGCTCCACCGATCTCCCGGCGGGCACCGGCCCGGGCCCCACCGAAGCCGCACGGGTCCGGTTCCGCCCGGGCCGGCCGTCAGCCGACCCGGCTCAGTCGAGGACCGGCGGGGGCGGGAACGGCGGGGGCGGGAACGGCGGGGGCGGGAACGGCGGGGGCGGGAACGGCGGCCGTGCCCGGCAGGTCCGGCTCGGGGCGCTCGGGGCCGGCCAGCAGGATGGAGCGCTGGAGGCGGCGCAGTCCGGCGGACGGCTCCATGCCCAACTCCCGCACCAGGGTGTTGCGCAGGCGCTGGTAGGCCTCCAGTGCCTCACCCCGGCGTCCGGAGCGGTGCAGGGCGACCATGTACTGGCCGTGCAGGCTCTCATGGGTACGGTAGCGGTCGACCAGCACCGTCAGTTCCGCGAGCAGCACCCGGTGCCGGCCCAGCCGCAGGTCCGCCTCGATCCGCTGGTCCAGCGCGCACAGCCGAGTCTCCTCCAACCGCTTGGCCTCCACCGCGAGTTGACCGCCGAGCGGGACGTCGGCGAGCGCCGGTCCGCGCCACAGGGCGAGCGCTTCGCCCAACTGGCGGGCGGCGAGCGGGAAGTCACCGCCGTCCATGGCCCGGTAGCCCAGGCCCGCGAGCCGCTCGAAGTCCCGCAGGTCGACCAGGCCGTCGCCGATGTTCAACTGGTAGCCGCCGGCCGAGGTGACCAGGACGTCCTTCGCGCCGGGGCAGTCCTTCCCGGGTACGGGCCTCCGGGCTTCGCCGGGACCGACACCGGCACCGGCCGCACCGTCTTCGGCTTCTCCCCCGGCCTGCCCCTCCGCCCTCCGGGCCAGCGCCCGGTCGATCAGGTCGCGCAGCTGCAGCACGTACGTCTGCACGGTGGTGCGCGCGCTGCGCGGCGGGCGGCCGGACCACAGCTCCTCGGCGAGAACGCCCGCCGGGACCACCTGGTCCGCGCGTAAGGCCAGCAGGGCCAGCACCTGCCGCGGTTTCGGGGCGGTCGGCACCACCGACACCCCGCAGATCTGGACCCCCAAGGCCCCCAGTACCCGGATCTCCATGACGTCCACCCCAATCCAGACGGGATCGGCGACCCCGACGGCCGCCGGCCTGGCGGGTGCTCCGCTGCTCGCGGTCGGCAGGACCGCGGTGGGACCCGCCGGGCACCCGACACCCATCCAAAAACAGGACAGACGGTTTGTCAATACAAAACCGAACGCGCTGTTTGTTTTTGAACGGAGCAATCGGCCACGGGCCGACGCACCGGACTGGACTGGCGGAGAAGGGAGTTGGGCCCCCTCAGACCGAGGCCACCCGACGCTCCGCCAGCTCGGCGACCACCCGGCCACCCCGGTCCGCACCCAGGTCCAGAGCGGCCAGAACGCCAGGGACGGCGATGCTCGGCATCAGATGCTGGTAGAGCACGGCGACCCGGCGCTCCAGGTCCGCCCGGCCGGACAGCTTCTGGGACTGGATCTGCACCCCGGTCCAGGCGCCCGTCACCAGCCAGGCGGTCTCGGCCGGCACCACGTGCGGCAGCAGCTCGCCGCGCCCGCCGGCCGCCGTCAGCACGGCCTCCGCCCGCTGGATCCAGCCGGGGGCCGCGCCGCCGCTGAGGTCGCCGAACACGTCCTGCCCCAGGGAGAGCCGCGCGCCCGCGCTCAGCAGCGGGTCGCGCGGCATCTGATGGGCGACCACCATCCCCATGTCCACGAACTCCTGGAGCTTGCAGTGCCGTTCGGGCAGCTCGTCCCGGCCGAACTGCTCTTCCACGACGCCCTGGGCCAGCTCCCGCTTGGACGCGAAGTGGAAGTACACCGCGCCGCGGGTCACCCCCGCGCGCGCGACCACCTCACCGATCGTCGCACCCTCGTACCCGTACTCGTCGAAGACCGAGGCCGCCGCCTCCAGGATCAGCCGCCGCGTCCGGACCGCCCGCTCCTGCCGTGCCATGTGCAACCACCCCACCCGAAACGCTCGGCAAACAAAACCAAACACCCTGTATCTTACCCGCCCCGCGGTCGAACGACCCCGGCCTCCCAGGCCTCATGGAGCCACCTTCGAGCGCGGAAAAACCGCGTGGACGGTACGGGGCCGTCCGGTTACCGCAGCCCGCACCGGACCCGTCGGATGCGGAGCAACCCCTGCCACTTGCCCCGGTGCCACCCATCGGCCCCCTGCTTGTGATAATGGACGCGTCAACCCGGGCTGTCGAAGTCACCGCAGGTGAAAGGCCATGCACTGGCTGAGGAGGTCAATCGGTCGGGCACGGTCGGACGCCCCGGACGTTGACACGGCTGCGCTCGGCCGCCGACGAACCTTCGTCCTGGCTCCTTGAAAACCAAACCGGTAGGTACGTATCTTACGAGCCCTGAGCAGCCCACCCCGCCCGCACCGGCCCTTTGGAGCGCTCCCCATGACTCTGCTTGCCTACCGCACCCCTGCCCTCACCCCGGTCACCACGGCCTTCGGCACACCCCCCGAGCCGATCCGCCCGGTCGCCCCGGCACCCCGGTTGACCAGCACCGTTGCCAAGGAATACGTCCACCGGGCCTGTCACGCCGAGGTCTTCATCACCGGCAGCGAGCCGCTCGGCGACACCGCGTTCACCGTCACCGCCCAGTGGCCGCGGGCGCACACCTTCTTCAGCACCCCGGACGGGACCCGGCACGACCCGATGATCGCCGCCGAGACGATCCGCCAAGCCGGGCTCTACCTCGCCCACACCCGGTTCGGCATCCCGCTCGACCACAAGTTCATGATGTGGAACCTCGACTACGCCACCCGCGCCCGGCAGCTGTTCATCGGGGCGACACCCACGGACCTCACCATCGAGGCCAGACTCCTCCCCCAGCCACGGCGCACCCGCAGCACGATCGACTTCACCTTCAGCGCGACCGTCCGCCGCGGCCCCCACCTGGCCGCGACCGGCGAAGCCCGCTTCACCACCGTTCCGGACTCGACCTACCGCCGCCTGCGCGGCGCCCGCCCCGCGGGCGCCCCGGCACCGGACATAGCCACGGCCGGCGAAGCGCTGCCGCCGGCCCGGGTCGGCCGGCTCCGCCCCTGCGACGTCGTCCTGACCGCGACCGACGCCCCCGGCAGCTGGCACCTCACACCCGACCTCCGGCACCCGATCCTCTTCGACCACGCAGGCGACCACATCCCCGGCATGGTGCTGCTGGAGGCCGCCCGCCAGGCCGGCAACGCCCTCGCCGCCCCGGTCACCGTCACCCCGACCGCCGCGGCCACCACCTTCCACCGCTACGCCGAGCACGACGCACCCACCACCATCACCGCCCGGCACACCCCCGGCGAGGACCCGGACGCGCTGACCACCACCGTGACCGGGCACCAGCACGGCGAGCCGATCTTCACCACGGTCCTCACCGGCCACCCCGACCAGCGCTGACCCCGGCACCCGTACCGATCAACCCCCGCCCCGTAGACCCCGCTCCCGGCCGTTGACCCCGCCGGCCCGCACCCCACGCGCCCGGCACGGCCCACCCGCCCCGCACGGCCCGTCCGACCACCCGGTCGGACGGGCCGTCGACTTTACCTCCCCATAACCCGTTACCTCCCTGGGGCTGACACCGGGCGAACACCTGCGCGAGGATGACAGCCCTTGAATCCGCTGTTACCGGGAGTAAGAAGTGAGTGAAGTCGCTTCGCACCAGCATGAGTTGATCAGACTGACCGACCGTCCGGGCACCGACGACGCCCCCGGCTGCGACGGGCGCAACGGCGGCCGCAGCGTACGGGTACGGGTGCTCGGGCGGCACGCGCCGGGCTCACTGCTCGGGCACGACTGGCTCGACTGCGAGATCACCGTCACCGCCGACTCGGTGCGCGGGCAGTTCGTCACCCTGGTCACCGAGCGCCAACTCCGGCAATGGGAACAGGCGTTGGACCGACTCTCACTCGGCTGCGCGGTGCGCTGGCTGGACGAGGAGCACGGCCCGGAGCTACGGATCGAGCCCGGACGGCCGGGCGGGGTCTGGGCGACCGTCTCCGACGCCGAGGAGTCCGGGGTCACCCTCCGGGTCGTACTCTCCCCCGCGGCCGGGTGGCTGGACGAGCAGCGCGACCTGCTCGCACGCGTCCGGGCCGACTTCCCGGCCGAGGTGGTCGAGCTCACCCCCGGCGTGCACGCCTGGCGCGGACAGCCCACCGCCGACGACCTGCCGGGCTGATCACTCGTCAATTCCCTTTCATGCCAGTGGATCCGATCCGGCCGAGCGAGCGGTCGGGGAGGACGACGAGGAAGAGCAGGGCCGCCCCGCCGAACATGAACAGCGCGAGGTGGTGCAGCCCCGCAGTGGTGGCGCCGTGCGGGAAGAAGGCCGCGTTCGCGGCCGAGGCGGCCATCGCCCCGAGGTACATGAAGGTCCGCAACAGCCCGGCCGCGGAGGCGATGGCGGCCGGGTCGGCCTGGTGGTAGAGCGCGGTCTGGTTGCCGAGGCCGATCAGCCCCTGCGGACTGCCCGCCAGCACCCCGACCGCGATCAGCAGCACCGGCGAACTGGTCGGCCCCACCGCCAACAGGGTTGCGCAGGCCGCCATTTGGAGGACCGCACCGACCACCAGCTTGCCGCGCACCGCCGGGCGGCGACCGGTCACCCCGGAGACCGTGAGGGCGGTGAGCGAGAGCGGGAGCAGCACCAGCCCGGCGGACGCGGCGCTCAATCCCCGCCCCTCCTCCAACCACTGGGTGTAGCCGTAGAGGAAGGCGTAGACGGCCGTGTAGCCGAGCACCTGGCGCAGATAGGTGGCGACCAGCGGACGGTTGCCGGCCAGTGCCCGCAGGTCGATGAACGGACTGGGGACCCTGGTCTCCCGGAGCACGAAGCCGACACCGGCCAGTAGCGCGAGCACCGGCAGGTACCAGCGCGCGGTCCCGGGCCTCATCACGAACAGCATCGACGCCAGCAGGAGGACCGCGAACAGTGCGATCCCGGCCCGGTCCAGCCGCTCCCCGGCCGCCCGGCGCGGCGCGGCGGCGGGCAGCCGGGCGGCCCCGAGCACCAGACAGGCCAGCGACAGCGGCACGTTGACCGCGAAGATCGTCCGCCAGCCGCCCAGCCCGATCAGCAGGCCGCCGAGCGTCGGCCCGATCACGGCGATGGTCTGGTTGGCGACGGCCAGTGCCGTCAGCACCCCGGTGGGGCTGCTCCGCCCGGTCCGCTCGGCCTCACTGCGGGTCAGGTGCATCGCGGCCGGGTACGCGGCAGAGGTGCCGATTCCGAGCAGCACCCGGGCGACGATCAGCAGCCCGAGCGTGGGTGCGAGCGCACCGACCAGTCCCGCCAGGCCGACCAGCGCCGTCCCGGCCAGGTAGAGCCGGCGCGGGCCGTAGGTGTCCACCAGCCGCCCGATCACCGGCTGGCCGACGGCGGTCGCGAGGTAGAGCCCGCTCACCAGCCAGGCCGTCTCGGCGGGCGGCGCACCGAAGGCCGTGCCGACGGGCACCAGGGCCACCGCGATCATCGAGGAGTTGACCGGGTTGAGCACCGAGCCCAGCACCATCGGGGCGAGCAGCCGACGGTTGAACCCGCTGCCGGGGCCGCCCGCTTCGGGCGGGCCTGCCGATTCCTCGGCCGGGTTCGCGCCGTCCGTGCCCTGGCGCCGGGAGCGTAGCCGCGCCAGCAGCGTCGACGGGCCGGTCATCGCCGGTCCATCCGGTCCATCCGGTCCATCCGGTTCAAGCGATCCAGCAGGGGCAGTGCCGCCAGCACGGTGGCGCGTTCGGCCTCGGTGAGCTCCTCCTGCAGTGCCCGGGCCAGCCACTCCTCGCGGGCTCGACGGCTGTCCGCGATCCACTCCAGCCCGGTCGCGCTCAGGTCGACCACCTGACGGCGCCCGTCCTCGGGGTCGGGGCTCCGACCGACCAGCCCGTGCGCCTCCAGCGCGGCCAGCGTGGCGGCCATCGACTGCGGCCGGACCCGCTCCGCGGCGGCCAGCGCGGCCGCCGAGGCCGGCCCGTCGGTGATCAGGCGGTTGAGCACCGCGGTCTGGGAGGGGGTGAGGCCGGTGGTCCCCTGCCCCTTCTCCTTGAGGGTCCGGCGCAGCCGGCTGAACACGGCCCGGAGCTCCCGGGCGGCCAGCGCGGCGGAATCGGGGGCATCGGCGGGGGTGGCGGCGGGGGTTTCGGGGCTGCTTGGGGCGATCGGCTTCTCGGTCACCACTCCACGGTAATTTCATCAGTCCGAACTGTCCAGCCTTGCTGTATATCTACTCCGTACCGACAACCCGTATCCGCCGCTATCCCGCCCACCCGGATAATGGCGCCATGATCGACAGTCAGCTCCGCGTCGTCCTCGCCGAGGACTCGGTGATCCTCCGCGAGGGGATGGTCGAGCTCCTGACCGCCCGCGGGTGCGCGGTGGTCGCCACCGCCGGTACGGCCCCGGAACTGGTCGCCGCCGTCACCGAGCACCGACCCGACGTGGCCGTGGTGGACATCCGGATGCCGCCCACCCACACCGACGAGGGGATCCGGGCCGCGGTCGAGATCCGGGCCACCGCGCCCGGGGTCGGCATCCTGGTCTTCTCCCAGCACGTGGAGACGGCCTGGGCCGCCCGGCTGCTGGCCGACGGCGCCGCCGGCATCGGCTACCTGCTCAAGGAACGGGTGGCCCGCACCTCCGAGTTCGTGGACGCCCTGCACCGGGTCGCCGCAGGCGGCACGGCGCTCGACCCGGAGATCGTCAACGGGCTGATGCAGGGCGGACGGCGCAGCCGGGTGGACTCGCTCACCGCCCGCGAGCGCGAGGTGCTGGAGCTGATGGCCCAGGGCCACTCCAACCGCTCGATCGCCGGACGGCTGGTGGTCTCCGAACGCGCGGTGGAGAAGCACGTGGCCTCCGTGTTCACCAAGTTCGACCTGCCCGCCACGGACGCCGACAACCGCCGGGTCAAGGCCGTCCTGGCCTACCTCGCGGAGACCGGGGCCTGAGGGGCTGACGGTCGTGCAGGTACTGGGCAGGAGCAGTGAGGACGAAATGGTCGCCTGTTTCCTTCGCGGCGAGCTGTCCAGCCGGAGGTTCGGCCGGAACCTCCGGTCCCAGCTGGCGGCAGCCGGGCAGGCCGAGCAGTTGCTGACCCGCCCGGACCTCTCCGACGCCGGAGCGAACGCCGCGCGTCGCGCCCTGCTCGCCACGACGCGCGGGTACGGCGAGAACCGCGACCTGTTCGAGAACTTCCCCGCTCAGGTCGCCTGGACCAGGGCGCTGCTGTCCGCCGACGAGGCGGCCGAGGTGCGCTACCTCGAATGCTCCTACTGGGTCGATCTGTCGGGCGGCAGCCGCCGGCCGACCGACGCGGCCGCACGCATCAAGGCAGGGCTGCGGGCGTTCGACGTGTCCGATGAACCGTTCGTCGACGCCGCCCGGGCGCTGGTCGGCGGCGAGCGCTTTCCTCCGCTCATCCTCGTCGGCGAGAGGCAGGACGACCTGGTCTGCCTTGAGGGCCACCTGCGCCTGACCGCCTATGCCCTCGTCGGCTTCCCGAGCGACATCGAGTGCCTGATCGGCACCGCGCCGGCCATGGGACGCTGGGCGCGGTAGTCCTGTCCCCACTCAGACCGCCGTCGGCGATGGGCGGTCGGCCTGCCACGCCACGCTCACCGGCCCGATCGGCGCCCACCACCTGTCGGGCACTCGGACGGTCGGATCGTCGGACGGCCTGCCGGGGCGCCCCCTCCTCACAGCCTGCTCGGCAGCTCGGCGGTGACCGTCGTAGGACCGCCCGGCGGACTGTCCACCCGCAGCCTCCCGTCCACCGCCGCGAGGCGCTCGGCCAGCCCGGCCAACCCCGTCCCCGCGCCGATGCCGATGCCGGCGCCGCCGCGCCCGTCGTCGCGGACCGTCAGCCGGACCCGGCCGTCGACCGCGCTCGCCGTCAGCTCGGCCGTCCGTGCCCCGCTGTGCTTGGCCACGTTGGTGAGCAGTTCGGCCGCACAGAAGTAGACCGCCCGCTCGATCACCTCCGCCGGCCGCTCCCGGAGGTCCAGCCGGAGCGTCACCGGCACCGGCGAGGTGGCGGTCAGCCCGGGCAGTGCCTCGGCCAACCCGCCGTCCAGCGCGACCGGGTGGATGCCCCGGGTCAGGCGGCGCAGCCCGGTGATGGTGTCGTCGGTCTGCCCGCGCGCCCGGTCGACCAGGGTGCGCAGCCGCCCGAGGTCGACGCCGAGGCCGATACGGGCACCGGCACCGGCGCTGGTCCCCACCCCGACCCCGGCTGCCTCCGGATCGCCGAGGGCGTCGTCCGCCAACGAGAGGGTGATGGCGAGCGCGACCAACTGCGCCTGGGTGCCGTCGTGCAGGTCGCGTTCCAGCTGCCGTAGCCGGTCCGTGTTCTCGGCGAGCAGCGTGGCGCGGGCCTGCTCCAGTTCGCGCACCCGCTGTTGGGAACGCACTGGTCCGAGCAGCGCCCGGGCCAGCGCCCGGTTGGCCCGGCTCAGGGCCCGCAGCGCGGCGGGTACGGCCGCCAGCACCGCGAGGCCGACCGGGGGGCCGGCGGCGTCCAGCCAGTCGACCGCCCGCGGGCCCGGCTCCAACAGCCTTACCCAGAGCGGGAAACCCGCCAGCCACAGCGAGCTGAGCGGCAGCCCGACCACCGCCAGGAAGCCGAGCGCCCCGAGCGGCAGCCGGAGGAGCAGGTAGAGCAGCGCCCGCCAGGCGACCGGATCGGTCAGTACCGCCCGCACCCGGGCCAGCACGCCCGAGGGGCGCGCCAACGGCCTTGGCGCGGCGACCTGTTCGCCCAGCAGCCGCCCGACCAGTCGACGGTGCAGCCCGCCGATCCCCCGGGCCCCGATCAGGGCGGCCGCGACGAAGGGCAGCCCCAGGACGGTGAGCGAGAGCAGTGCCCCCGCGTAGAGGACCGCCACAGCGTAGACCCCGCCCAGCACTCCGAGCGGCAGCCCGAGGACGGCGAACGCCACCTCACCGCCCCGTACCGACAGTCCACGCCGCCACCGACTCGCCACTTGCCTCACCGACCACCAATCACCGATCACCGAAACCGAGAAACCGAGAAACCGAAACCGAGAACCGAACCGTTCACCGATCAACCGCCGCCCCAGCATCCCCCAGTCACCACCGGATCCGCCGCACGCCCGAACCGTCCGTCACCACAGCCCACCCACCTCCTCCCTTCTCAACCGCCCTCACCCCCGCTCCCCGCCCACCTCCTCCACCGCACGCCCGCCGATCGCCCAGAGCCCCGTGCCCACGATCCCCGGCACCGTCAGCACCGCCGCACCCGCCACCACCCAGCCGCAGGCCGCCCCCGGCACCACCGGCACCACCGAGCCGGTGACCGCCCGGCTGAACGCCCCTGCGGCCGCGGCCGCCACCGCCGCACCGAGCAGCACGCCCACCGCCGTGGTCAGGACGGCCTCCACGGAGAGCATCCGCAGCAGTTGCCGCCGCGTCGCCCCGACCAGCCGGAGCAGGGCGAACTCACGGCGCCGGTCGGCGGTCAGCGCGACCAGCGTGTTGACCGTGGACACCGCCGCGAAGCCGACCAGCAGGCCGAGCTCCGCCTGCCGCAGCCAGACGTCCGTGGCCTTGGTGACGCTGGTCGTGGCCCCGCTCGCCCGGGCCGCCTGCTCCGCCGTGCTGGTCATGATCAGCATCGTGCTCGCCAGCCCGACCAGCAGCGCGACCGGGACCACCGCCGAGGAGAGCCGGGCCGCGTAGCCGCGCAGATTGGCGTCCGCCAGCCAGCCGACCCGGGGCAGCAGCGCCCGCACCGGGGCGCCGAGCACCGCCACCGGCAGCCGGGCCGCCACCGGCCCCAGCAGGGCCACCGCGACCAGCAGCACCAGCGCACCGAGCATCGCCGCCTGCCCAGCCTTGTCCAGTTCCCCGGCCGGTCGCCCGGCGGCCAGCCCCAGTAGCAGGCCGCCGCCCGCCAGCACCGCCACACCGACCAGCAGCCGCAGCACGCCCGTACGGCGCTGCCCGGCCGCGCCGTCGGTCAGCGCGGCCGCCGGGGCCGGCCGGGTGATCCGCCGGACGGTGAGCGCGGTCGCCGCCAGGCCGACCAGCAGCGCCACCGCCAGCGCGATCAGCACCGGTACCGGCGTCCCGGGTATCCGCAGGGCGGGTGCGGCCATCCCGCGCCGCTGCAGCGCGGCGAGGAAGGCCCGCGCGGCGAGGTGGCCCGCCGCACCGCCGGGGACGGCCGCCACCAGCACCGTCGCCGTGACCTGGAGGCGCACCAACCGCCGTATCTGGCGGGGCGTCGCCGCGACCGTCCGCAGCAGGGCCAGGTCGCGGTGCTGCTGGCGCAGGGTGAAGCCGAGCGCGTTCACCACCACGAACAGCGCGACCAGGACGGCGATCTCACCGAACGCCCCCGCGACCACCAGCAGCCCCGGCCCGGCCACCGCCGCCCGCGCCACCGCGGCCGGAGCGGTGGCCTGGGCGGCGACCAGGGAGCCGAACAGCGTCACCGCCCCCACCGCCAGGAACAGCGCCGCCGCGAGCCCGGCGAAGGCCGCCGGTCGGCGCCGGATCTGACCGACCGCCAGGGTCGGCACGGAACCACCACGCATCGCCCTCACCCGCCCAACCTGCTCAGCCGCTCGCCGACCTGCGCCGCCGTCGGCCGGTCCAGTTCGTCGACCAGCAGGCCGTCCGCCAGCAGCAGCACCCGGTCCGCGTAGCCGGCGGCCACCGGATCGTGGGTGACCATCACGCACGTCCGGCCGTCCTCGTCCACGCCCGCGCGCAGCAGGTCGAGGACGTCGCGCCCGGTCGCCCGGTCCAGCGCGCCGGTGGGCTCGTCGGCGAACAGCACCTCCGGCCGGGCGGCCAGGGCGCGGGCGATCGCCACCCGCTGCTGCTGGCCGCCCGACAGCCGGCCCGGCCGGTCCCGCTCCCGCCCGGCCAGCCCGACGCGGGCCAGCGCCTCCCGTACCAGGGCCCGCTCCGGCGGGTGCCCGGCCAGCCGCCCGGGCAGTTCGACGTTCTGCGCGACCGTCATCGCGGGCATCAGGTTGAAGGCCTGGAAGACGAACCCCACCCGGGTGCGCCGCAGCTCCGCCAGCCGCCGTTCGGGCAGGCCGGACACCTCCGTGCCGCCCCAACGGACGGTGCCCCGGGTGGGGCGGTCCATCCCGGCCAGGCAGTGCAGCAGCGTGGTCTTGCCCGAGCCCGAGGGCCCCATCACCGCGGTGAAGGTGCCCGGCGCGAAGGCCACGGACACCCCGCGCAACGCCCGCACCGCGGCCGCGCCCCGCCCGTACTCGCGGTGCAGCCCCTCGCCGGTGAGCGCCGCCCCGACGGCGGCTGTAGTGATCCCGTTCATGCCCCCAATCCTGGACATCCGGGACGGCCGGGTCGATTGTGCTGGCACCCCAATCCGGGGTTCGGAAAACCGAACCCCCCAGGTGGTGCTACGCCCATCGACCTGACCCAGGGCGCCTTCGAGCGGGCCGAGGGCCATCCGGCCCCCGTGCGGCCCGGTCAGTCGAAGGACTGGGACGGGAAGACCCGCAGCGTCCGGATGTCCTCGGTCGCGATCAGGGGCAGGCAGGACAGGAGGCCGATCCCGGCGATCGTCCACAGGGTGGGGCGGGTGCCGAGGACGGATCCGAGGTAGCCGCCGGCCAGGGCCCCGACCGGGCGGGTGCCCCAGACGGCGAACCGGACGGAGGCGTTCATCCGGCCCTGCATGCCGGTGGGGGTGATGGTCTGGCGCAGGCTCACCTGGCCGATGTTGTAGACGGTGATGCCGCAGGCCATGATGCCGGTGGTGGCGATCAGGGTGGGGACGGCGTGTGCCGGGGCGGCCGTCGCCAGGATGATCACGGAGATTCCCGACATCGACTTGGCCGCGATCAGCACCGGGCCGAGCCCGGCGAGCCTGATCAGGCGGCCGCTGAGCGTGGCGCCCAGCAGCGCGCCGCAGTTGCCGACGGTCAGGGCCAGCCCGAGCTCTCCCGGCGAGAGCCTGAGGTCACGCAGGGCGTACGCGGTCAGGACCGCGCCCAGCGCGCCGCCCAGGCCGACCAGGTTGCTGATGCCCGTCGCCAGGGCCAGGGAGCGCAGGGTCCGGTGGCGGAAGACGAACCGCAGGCCCTCGGCGATCCTGGTGCGCATCCTGACTCCGGGCCCGGGCGGCGGCGCCGGCCGCCGGGGGGTCCGGATGAGCCCGAGCAGCAGCCCGGACACCAGGTAGCTCGCCGAGTTGACCACGAGGATCAGCGGCGCGGCGACCGCCTGCAGCAGGAGGCCGCCGAGGCTGGGGCCGGCCAGTTCGGCCGTCGAGCGGGCGAACTCCAGGCGGCTGTTTCCGTCCGGGGTCTGCTCCCGGGCGACGACGCTCGGCAGGAACGCCTGGTTCGCGATGTCGAAGAACACCGTGCACAGCCCGATGGCGAAGCCGACCGCGCAGAGCAGCGGCACGCTCAGCACCCCCGCGAGGTGGCCGACCGGCAGGAGGACGAGGGCCACGGCCCGGCCGATGTCGGCCGTGACCATCACCCGCCTGCGGTCCCACCGGTCGAGCAGGGCGCCCGCCGGCAGGCCGACCAGGAGGAAGGGCAGGGTCTCCATCGCCGAGACCAGGCCGAGCTGGCCGGTCGACGCGGAGAGGGTGGTCAGAGCCAGCACCGGGATGACGAAGAAGGTGACCTGGGTCCCGAACTCGCTGACGGTGTGCGCCGACCACAGGACCTGGAAGTTCCGCTGTCGCCACACGCTGACCGGCCTGGCGGCGGGGGCCGCCAGGCCGGGATCGGAGCAGACGCTCGCCATCTCCACCCTCCTTCGCTTCCGGTCGGTGATCGGCGCGCCGGCGCTTCCCGCGAGACGTTCCCGCGGCGATCCGGCGGACCGGTGCTGAAGCGGGCCCGTCGTCGGCATCAGTGCGCAGGCCGTGGATCGCGTTCCCGAGTCTCGGAGGGTAACAACGGCATCTCGGCAGTCGGCGCCGCCGGACCGTGGCGGTCGTCCGGGTACGGCCGTACGGGCG